>JAFSTI010000136.1 GCA_017450585.1 Bacteroidales bacterium | reverse complement strand
CGGCTGACTTCTCGCAGTTCGTTGTTACTGCTCGGCTTCTTTTTTTTTTGAAGCCTCGCCTGCGAGACCTCCCCAGTTATGGACGCACGCTTTCCGGTGTATACCCGCTTGGTTTACTGTCGGCAGTTCGGATAGTTATCGGGCTTATACTTCTTTAGCAGCATTGCCCCTGCCTTCCAGCCTTGTACCAAGTTCTTGTTCATCGGGCCAACCTTTTGCCGCCGGCTTCCTTTAGATTCCGTCTCACGGCGGACACCCTTGCCTTTGGCTGTGACCTTCCCACTATCAGGGCGGTCTGGGGACTTGCACCCGTTAGAATACGTTCGTGCTGGGCGAACTAAAAAAGGGGGCCGGCAGATTCGCCGGTCCCCTTTAAGCGGTGAGGCATCTTGTCAGCAGACCTCGATCTGCCTCTTTGCGGGAGTCTTAACGGAGACTTCCTTCTTCGGGAGTGTGATGCGGAGAATACCATCGGTCATCGCAGCGGAAATCTTCTCGGCTTCCACATCCTCAGGCACTATAAAGACCTGACGGTAAGAAGCATAAGAGAATTCGCGACGCAGATAGTTCTTCTTCTCTTTCTTATCATCCTCTTTCTTTTCGAGGGCAATCACCAGCTCGTTATCATTCTCGATATGCACCTGGAAATCCTTCTTGGTCATACCCGGCGCAGCGAGTTCGACCTGGTAATCTTTTTCGTTCTCGATCACATTGACAGCAGGGGATGCGAACTGGCGTCCGGGAGTCACTGCGAAGAAATCATCATTGAAGAGATCATCAAAAACATTCGGTAACCAACCCTGGTTGTGTTTGTAAATCTGAGGTAACATGGCTTTATACTTTTAAACTATTTAACTTATCATCTCCCGTCCCTGTCCGGCTTGAATCTTTCGATTCCCGGCCGGACCATTTCCCGGCGGGTTCGCCTTAGGAAATGGCAAAAGCGGGACCATTTCGTCGAAACGGTCCCGCTTAGCTCGAAAAAGGAATAAAAAGTCAAAAAAACGTCCCGCGCGCCTGCCAATTTGTCACTAAAAGCCTGACAATCAGCTATTTATGCTGACAAAATGTCACCTCGCCGGAAGACAAGCCGCGCAAAGGCCTACTTTTTCAGGTCAATGAAAGGAAGAGCGCCCGAGCCATTGTAAGTAGGCAGCTCGCCATTCCACTTCTCGATAGCATACTGCTGGACGAGCAGGCTGTTCAGAGAAGCGGCCACTACGCGATTATAGTAAGCCTCGCCGTCACCCTGAATACGCATGGCCTCAGCCTCACCCTTGGCCTTGGCGATCGCGATCTTCGCCTCAGCCTCGGCTTCCTTCACCTTATTCTCGGCCTTCAGAGCATTCTGAACAGCCTCGTTCTTAGCATTGATAGCCTCGGTAAGCGATGCCGGCGGATCGATCTTCGTGGTAAACTCACGCACGATAAATCCCTCCCGGTTCATAGACTCATCCAGGCGGGCGCGGACCTCAGTCTCGAAACGCGCACGGTTAGCCATAAGTTCATCCGAAGTATAATTATTGGCGCAGGTACGATACGCCTCGAAGATGCAGGTCTTGATATACCCCATCTCCAGCTCCCGGACAGGCTTACGGTACTTAATAAATATATCGGTAGCCTTCGCCTCATCAATCTGGTAGGCCAGGGTCGGAGTCATGGAGAAGATGGCAGCATCCTTAGGGTTCACGGTGAAAGGTTCATAGGTAACCCTCTGGATAAACGTAGGATACTCGAAAATGCGCTCGGTAATGGGATTGTACCATACCCAGCCGCGGCAGGTGCCCTCAACACCGCCCTTCAGGCTCTCGTTCGAACTCCACTTCTTAAAGCGGATACCTACCGAAGCGGAATCGATGGTAGTACAGCAGGAGGCCATCACGATAACTGTGATGACTGTCATCGTCAGAGCGATAAAGGTAGATTTAGATGCTCTCGTTATCATAATTGAAAATCTTAACAATACCACAAATATAATGTTATCTTTGCGATATGGAAGAAAAATCGGCAGAAATTCTGGACCTGGCATCACAAGCCGGCCACATCCTTCTGGAGAACGGGGCTGAAATAGCCCGTGTGGAAGAGACGATGGAGAGAATCGCCACCCATTACGGCGAAGAAAAGGAAAACTTCTTTGTCCTGAGCAACGGCATCTTCACCACCGGAAAGTCCTACGCAAACGTCGAATTTATCCCCATCAAGGGAGCCCGCCTGGACAAGGTGGTGGAAGTCAACCGCCTGTCCCGCGAAATAGCAGAAGACAAATACACCCTCGAAGAAGCCCGCACGCGGCTCGACAGCATCAAGACAATGCCTCCCAAACCGCTTTGGGAGCAGATTCTTGGAGCAGCACTGGGCAGCGGCGGTTTCTGCGCGATCTTCGGAGGCAGCCTGCCCGACTGCGCGGCCGCACTGGCAGCAGGCACGGCCGTATACCTCAGCCTGATATTGCTCCTCTCCCCCAAACTCTCGAAGGCCCTGGCCAATGTCTGCGCCGGAGCGATCGGCACCGCCATCTGCATCCTGATGGGAATGGCGTGGAGCGGCCTTCATATTGGCAATATCATGATCGGGACAATGATTCCGCTGATTCCGGGAGTGGCGTTTACCAACGGCCTGCGGGACATAGCGGGCGAGGACTACATCGCCGGCATCACGCGCCTGCTCGACGCGGTGATGGTGTTCCTGTGCATTGCAATAGGCGTCTGCGTCACGTTCGTGGCACACAGTTTCATCGCGGGCGGCATGATCCAACTAGAAGGAACGCTGACCGACCCCTTCACCGCGCACCTTCCCATCCAGCTGGCGGCCGCGCTGATCGGCACCGCGTCCTTCGCGATTATCTTCGGCTCGCCCAGGAGGTATTGCCTCCAGGCCGGGGCGGTGGGCATGTTCGGGTGGCTGGCCTATCTTCTTTCGGTGCGCTACACCCCGCTCGGAGTGGTGGGCGCAACCTTTATTGCCGCTACCATCGTCGCCATCCTTTCCCGACGCTGCGCCATTTGGTTTAAATGCCCCAGCACGGTATTTCTCATCTGCGGCATTTTCCCACTGATCCCGGGCGCAGGCGTATTCTGGAGTTCATATTTCATCGTCTCGGGACAGATGCGCGCGTCCCTGACGACCGGCCTCACGGCGATCGGAGTGACCATCGCGATAGTATTCGGAATCATTATCGCCGCCAACCTGAAGATCGCATCGAAGAGAAAAAGCACGCTTAGCTGTCCAAAATGACGGAAAAATAACTAACTTGTCGTGCCTTAGTAAAAGAGAAGAACAATGAAGAGACTGTTGTTAGGTGACGAAGCCATTGCGCTCGGGGCCATACACGCTTCGCTCGGCGGAGTGTACGCCTACCCCGGAACGCCTTCCACCGAAATCACCGAATTCATACAAAACGACCCGCTCGCACGCTCGCAGGGCATCCGCAGCCGTTGGTGCACAAACGAAAAAACGGCAATGGAGGCGGCCCTCGGCATGTCGTATGCCGGAAAGCGGGCGCTGGTGTGCATGAAGCACGTCGGCATGAACGTATGCGCTGATGCTTTTGTCAATTCAGCCATCACCGGCGTGAACGGCGGCCTGGTGGTCATCGCGGCCGACGACCCGTCCATGCACTCGTCCCAGAACGAGCAGGACTCCCGCTTCTACGGAAAATTCGCCCTGGTGCCGGTCTTCGAGCCGACCACCCAGCAGGAAGCCTATGATTTGATAGCACAAGCCTTCGATTTTTCGGAGGCCAATAAGGTTCCGGTGCTTTTCCGGATAGTGACCCGTCTGTCCCATTCCCGCGCCGAGGTAGAACTGCGCGAACCGGTACGGCACGAGCCGCTCCCCCTGGCACAGGACAAGGGCTGGATCCTGCTGCCTGCCATTGCCAGAAGACAATACGCCGCCCTCCTGGACAAGCAATCCGCCTTCGCACAAGCCTCCGAAGAGGCCGCCGTGCTGGAGGGAGGGGGCTCCGGGCTCGGAGTCATCGCCTGCGGTATCGCATATAACTATGTCCGTGAGTCCGGTGCGGATGTCACAATCCTAAAGGTAAACCGCTATCCCCTGCCGGAGAAGAAAGTGCGGGAACTGGCGGCCGCATGCGAGCGGATTATTGTCGTAGAAGACGGACAACCGGTCGCGGAGCAGGACGTGCGCGGCATTCTCGGACCGCAGTACAAGGTGTTCGGGCGCCTCACCGGCGATCTTCCCCGCACGGGAGAATTGACCCCGGACAATGTCGCCTCCGCGCTTGGCTGCAGTTCCGGGAAGAGGCTTGCAGTGCCCGGCCCGGTCGCGGCCCGGCCTCCGCAGCTCTGCCCGGGGTGCGGACACCGTGACGTTTACAACGCCCTGAATGCCGTGGCGGCCGAGTATCCCGGCGCCCGCATCTTCGGCGACATCGGCTGCTACACGCTGGGCGCATTGCCCCCCTTCAAATCGCTGAGCAGCTGCGTGGACATGGGCGCATCCATTACCATGGCCAAGGGCGCCGCCGACGCGGGAGTCTTCCCTGCCATCGCGGTCATCGGCGACTCGACCTTCACCCACTCCGGAATGACCGGTCTGCTGGATGCGGTCAATGACGGGGCCAATATCACCGTCGTGATTTCTGACAATCTCACCACGGCCATGACCGGCGGCCAGGATTCGGCCGGCACGAGCAAGTACGAGGCCATCTGCACCGCGCTCGGCGTCAGCCCAGAACACGTCCGTGTAGTTATCCCCACCGCTCCCAATATGCCCGAAATCACCCGCATCATCCGCGAGGAAATCGAGTACCGGGGAGTGTCAGTCATCATACCGCGCCGCGAGTGCATGCAAACCCTCAGGAGAAAGAACAAAAAATGAAACAGGATATCATACTCTGCGGAGTCGGAGGGCAAGGCATCCTCTCCATCGCCACGGTAATCGCCCAAGCCGCCACCGCCGCCGGGCTGCATATCAAGCAGGCCGAAGTACACGGAATGAGCCAGCGGGGCGGTGACGTACAGTCTGACCTGCGCCTCTCGACGGACGAGATCTTCAGCGACCTCATCCCCGACGGAAGCGCCGACCTCATCATTTCAATGGAGCCGATGGAGGCCCTGCGCTACATCCCCCGCCTGAACGCGGGCGGAGCAGTGGTCAGCGCCGCCGAGCCATTGGTCAATATCCCCGACTACCCCGACCAGAACGAGATCCTGCGCGCGCTGAGCGCCCTGCCGCACGCCGAGGTCAGGGAAATCAGCCGCATTGCCCGTGAGGCCGGCAATCCGAAAGGCTCGAATATGGTACTGCTCGGCATTGCCTCCAAATATATCGGCATACTCCCTGCCGCCGCGCTGCGAGAGGCCATCACGGTGATCTTCGCCGCCAAGGGGCAGGATATTATTGACGCAAATCTCCGTGCCTTCGACCTGGGCGCCGGCAACGGCCTATGATCTGGAATCACACTAAAGAATGCATGTCCCGCGAGCAGATGAGAGATCTGCAGGGACGCAGGCTGCACAAAATCGTGGAGTACGTTTATCACAACGTGCCCTTCTACCGTAACAAGCTGCAGCAGGCCGGCATAACCCCCGACGACATTGAGACTATCGATGATATTGTCCGCCTCCCCTTCACCACGAAGCAGGATCTTCGGGACAATTATCCTTTCGGGCTTCAGGCCGCCCCGATGAGCGAAATCATACGCATCCATGCGTCTTCCGGCACGACCGGCAATCCCACGATCGTCGGTTACACGCGTAAGGACGTGGGGGTCTGGAGCGAGTGCATGGCGCGCTGCCTCACGGCATACGGCATCAGCCGGGATGATATATTCTCGGTCGCGTACGGCTACGGCCTTTTCACCGGCGGTCTGGGCGTCCACTACGGCGTGGAGAATCTGGGCGCGGCTGTCGTCCCGGCTTCCACCGGCAACACCGAAAAGCACGTCCGGCTGCTGCGGGACCTGGGAGTCACCGGTATTGCCTGTACCCCTTCCTACGCGCTGCATCTGGCCGAGACCATGGAGCGCATGGGCGTCTCGCGCAATGACATACGGCTGCGCGTGGGTGCTTTCGGCGCCGAGCCCTGGACCGAGAACATGCGCCGCGAGATCGAGGACAAGCTCGGCCTGAAGGCCTACAACCTGTATGGATTGTCCGAAATCATGGGCCCTTGCGTCAGCTACGAGTGCTCCGAGCAGGACGATTCGCACATCTGCGAAGACCACTACTTCCCCGAAATCGTTGACCCCGAGACGCTGGAGCGACGTCCGAACGGAGATGTCGGAGAGCTGGTGTTTACCACCCTCACCAAGACCGGAATGCCGCTGCTGCGCTACCGTACGCGCGACCTCTGCACCCTGCGCGACGACCCCTGCCCCTGTGGGAGGACCGCCGTACGCATGGGACGCATCCTGGGCCGCAGCGACGATATGCTGATTATCCGCGGTATCAACGTCTTCCCGTCCCAGATCGAGAGCGTCATCCTCAGCATGCCCGAATGTGCGCCGCACTATCGTCTTATCATCGACAGGGTGGACAATCTGGACCGCCTCACCGTGCAGGTGGAGGTGCGCCAGGAGTTCTGGGCCAATGGATTCGATACCCTTACCCCTATCACTGATCTGGAGAAAACCGTCGCCGCCCGTCTGCGCAGCGTGCTCAGCATCAACGCAGTCGTGCAGATCAAAGCCCCCGGCACCCTGGAGCGCTTCGAGGGCAAGGCGAAAATTATACAGGACAATAGAAAACTTGACTAATGGCTTATTCGGAGTTTTTCAATCCTGAGCTGGAGACTCTCTCCCGCCCGCAGATAGAGGCCCTGCAGCTACAGCGTCTGCAGGACACCGTTTGCCGCTGCATGGGTTCGCCGTTTTACAAGAAACGCTTCGACAGTATCGGGCTCAAACCGTCCGATATCCGCAGTCTGGAAGACTTGCGCAAGATCCCGTTTACGACCAAGCAGGACCTGCGTGACACCTACCCGTTCGGAATCGCTTCCCTGCCGCTGGATAAATGTGTGCGTCTGCACTCCTCGTCCGGCACTACGGGAAATCCCACGGTAATCCTGCACTCGGCCCGGGATCTGGACCAGTGGGCCAATGCCGTGGCCCGCTGTCTTTGGATGGTGGGCTGCCGTCCCGAGGATGTGTTCCAGAACTCTTCCGGATACGGTATGTTTACCGGAGGACTGGGCTTCCAGTACGGAGCCGAGAAGCTCGGCATGCTGACCGTCCCTGCCGCTGCGGGTAACACCAGGCGTCAGATTAAGTTCTTTACCGATTTCGGTACGACTGTGGTTCACGCCATTCCTTCTTATGCGGCTCGTCTGTATGAAGTTATGACAGATCTGGGAATCGATCCCAGACGCGACACCCGCCTGCGCATTTTCGCTATTGGAGCGGAGCCTCACAGCGAGGAGCAGCGCCGACGCATTGAGGATATGCTGGGAGTTAAGGCCTACAATTCCTTCGGAATGTCGGAGATGTGCGGCCCCGGCGTGGCATTCGAATGCCGCGAACAGAACGGAATGCACATCTGGGAGGATTACTATATCGTCGAGATCGTGGATCCCGATACACTGGAGCCGGTGCCTGACGGGACCGTGGGTGAGCTAGTGCTGACCACCTTAAACCGCGAGGCCATGCCTCTGCTTCGTTACCGCACCCGCGACCTGACCCGCATAATCCCGGGCGACTGCCCTTGCGGACGCAAGCACCGCAGGCTCGACCGCATGCGCGGACGTTCCGATGATATGATTATCCTTAAGGGAGTCAATATCTTCCCCATCCAGATCGAGCAGGTACTGATGCAGTATCCTGAACTGGCTTCTGATTATCTGATTACCCTGGAGACCGCCGAGGACAATGATACCATGACGGTGGAGGTGGAGATGAAGGAGCAGTTCATCGATGATTACGCCCTGCTTCAGAATATGGAGCGAAATATCACCGCACGCCTGCGGGATGAGATTCTGATCACCCCGAAGGTATGCCTGAAGCCTTTCGGCTCACTGGAGCGCAGTGAAGGAAAGGCAGTTAGAGTTAAAGATTTACGTAAAAAATACTAGAACTATGACTATCCATCAGCTTTCTGTTTTTATCGAAAACAAGTCCGGCACCCTGGTTAAGGTGTTGAAACTGCTGAAGAATGAGGGTATTCAGCTGATCGCTTCCACCATCGCGGATACCGCCGAGTACGGCATCTGCAGGATTATCTGCAGCGAGCCCACGAGGGCTTACGATGTCTTGAAGGCGGCGGGCGTGGCTGTGTCGCTGGCCGATGTGTTTGCCATCGAACTGGATGACGAGCCCGGAAGGGCGGCCGATGCGATAGAGATTTTCGCAGAGGCGGGAATCAGCATCGCCTATCTTTATTCTTTCCTGCTTCGTGGGAAGGGAGTTTTGGTGTTCCGCACTGACAACGCCCAGGCCGCGGCCGATGCCATCAAGTCCCACGGGCTGAAGAGCATCCCTGAGTCAGACCTTTACAAACTGGTCTGAGATTTGGCATTTACATTGAAATAATGTAAATTTGGCGCCGGAAAAATTTAAAACATTCAATTAATATGAAGAAGATTATCACTACTCTGGCCGTTCTCGTCGCTGCGACGGGTATCGCCCTGGCTCAGTCTCCCAGCGTGGGAGCTTCTTATCTGAACTCCACTAAGGTTACCAAGTACAAGAACAATGATCCTACCAGCGCCGCCGGTTCCGGTTTCGCAGTGGGTGGAAACATCGAGTTCGACCTCGTGTCCGGTATTAAGGTTACCCCCGGTGTATATTTTGGTCACATCGTAACCAAGAGCGCTTCTGACGTTCTCGGACTTCTCGCCGGCACCGGCACCGAGACTGAGAACTACCTGATGGTTCCCGTCCGCTTCAGCTATGGCTATGAACTCTTCGACGGCTTCAAGGTATTCGCTTTCATGGGCCCGAACTTCAGCTATTGCCTCAGTTCCAAGAGCCTCTATACCGCAGCGGTGACCGGACTTGGCTCCGGCGAGACCACCGTCGACAACTTCGATGATGGCAGCGACTACCAGCGCTTCGACACCATGGTCGGCTTCGGCGCAGGTCTCGACATCATGGATATGATCCGCGTGGCCGTTTCCTACGACCTCGGCATGTTCGATCTCCACGCTGACGACGATTACAAGATCCACCGCAACCAGCTCGGTGTGACCGTCAGCTATCTGTTCTAATTAAGGACAATTTAGACTTTAAGAGGCTTGTAGCACTTAGTTACAAGCCTCTTTTATATCATGGAACTGATTATCAAGGCTTTCCGGGAGCTCACGACGACTGAGCTCTATGAGATCCTCCGCACCAGGGAGGCAGTGTTTATAGTGGAGCAGACCTGTCCCTATCCGGAAGTGGATGGAAAGGATTACGATGCGGTGCATCTGTGCTACGCCGCCGAAGACAGGAGCGTGAAGGCTTATCTGCGCCTCTACTGGAAGGCCGACGAGCCCGGTACGGTGCAGGTCGGCCGCGTCGTAACCTCCGCCGATGTCCGCGGAACCGGCATGGGCCGCAAGATACTCCACGATGGAATCAACTACTCATTCGACATAATGGGCGCCGAGCGTCTCTGCCTGCACGCCCAGGTCCAGGCCTCCGGCTTCTACGCCAAACAAGGCTTCACCATCTCCTCCGACATCTTCCCTGAAGACGACATCCCCCACGTCGAGATGCGAAGGGGGAAATAACGCCTATTCGATGGCGGAGGCGGCGCGGGGTGATTGAAGTCTCGAATAGGGAACTTTGCGTCTTTCACTCCCGAAACTGCAGGGCGCTGATGTCGGGGATGTACTCTCCAACGTTGCTTTCATGCTTCCGCTGAAGGAACATGGCCATATAGACAGGCAAGTAAACGATTTTTCCATCAACGCGCACATTGCCGTTGCACAGGACAATGGCTTCAGGGATATTGTACTCTGCGTTGCTCAGGATATTATTCAATGCCAGATGGAAGGCATAGTCCTTGCCGGACTTAACCTCCACGGGCAGGATGGTGCCGTCGCCCTTTTCCAGAACAAAGTCAACCTCGCCCTGCTTCTTGTTATTGAAATAATACAGATGCTCGAACCCGTGTGCAAGCAGTTCCTGGGCAACCACATTCTCGTAAACAGCGCCGTGATTGATATTGACTTCTCCACGGAGAATCCGAAGCTGGATGCCGTCGGCGTATTGGTACGCGAGCAGACCCACGTCGTTCTGGAACAATTTCAGAAGGTTTCTCTGTTTATTCAGGAGCAGGGGGACGCGGGGCTCTTCAACATTGAACACGGGAATGGCTACTCCGGCTTTCTTGAGCCACAGGAAGCTGTTCTCATACATATTGAACTTGGCGTTCTCATTCAGGTTCTTCAGGATGAAACGCTTGTTCTTTGCGTTGAGTTCGGAGGGGATGAGATCGAACACTTCATCCAAGTACAACTTGTCGTCTTTGTCGTACCGGGCGATATCCCGTTTGTAGATTGTAATGGTTGCGCGCTGCTCGGCCGCTATGTACTGCATGTTCTTTGTCTGGATGTATTTCCAAACGGCTGCAGGCATTCCGCCGACAATCAGATACAGATTGAAGACAGACATCATCTGGTTGTGAACTACAGGGTCGACAGGCTTTCTATCTTCAAATGAATCACGGAGTGCATCGATGACCTTCGGAGCCACCCCGATTGCCAATGCAAATTCTTCGAAATCCAGCGGGAAAACATCCACAACGTCCATATAACCGACGGGCTCCGAGCGGACATCGTGCAATTCCACGCCCAGCAGTGAGCCGGTCAATCCATATCTGAAACTGCCTTCATCAACGAGGAACTTGATCTGTGTCACGCACTCCTTGCAATCTTGAATCTCGTCAAGCAAGATGAAAGTTTTCCCGGGGACCATAGGAACATCGGTGAAAGCAGACAGCCTCAACAGGATTTCGTTTGCGCTCTGCACTCCGTCAAAGATGCCGATAGCCTTGGGGGTTTTGATGAAGTTGATTTCGATAAAGTGCTCGTATGACCGTGCTGCCAGTCTCCGGAAGGCTTCAGTTTTTCCTACTTGCCTTGCGCCCGTGAGGAGCAAAGCCTTGTTTTGCGTCCTGTAGAACTCATCCAGAAAAGCGTCGAGTTTGCGTGTAATCATCGTTATTCCTTTTTTCCAACGCAAATATAAACCAATTTCTCCGCTTTTCCAATATGAAATTTTGCTATTCTCTCCTTTTTTCCAATCTTTTTTCCAACCAACGAGAGATTACAGTTCCCCGCACCCCTGCGGGCTGGAAAAAAACTATTCGATGGCGGAGGCGGCGCGGCGGCCGGCGCCCATGGCCAGGATGACCGTGGCTGCGCCGGTGACTGCGTCACCGCCGGCGAAGACGTGAGCGCGGGTCGTGGCCCCGCTCTCGTCTGCGACGAGGCCGCCGCGCCTGGTGGTTTCCAGTCCAGCGGTAGTGCGGGCGATCAGCGGGTTGGGGGCAGTTCCGAGAGCCATGATTACGGTATCCGCTTCAATCTCGAACTCAGATCCCGCTACAGGCACCGGGCTGCGACGGCCGCTCTCATCCGGCTCGCCCAGCTCCATACGGATACAACGGATCGCGCGGACATTGCCATCCTCATCCCCGAGAATCTCCACGGGGTTGGTAAGCATATCGAATACGATGCCTTCCTCTTTCGCGTGGTGAACCTCCTCCTTACGGGCGGGAAGTTCGACTTCGGTACGACGGTAGACGATATGAGTATCGGCGCCCAGGCGGAGAGCCGTACGGGCCGCATCCATTGCCACATTGCCACCACCCACTACCACAGCCTTGCGACCTGCGCGGATGGGGGTCAGATGATCGTCGCGGAAAGCCTGCATAAGGTTGTTGCGAGTCAGGAACTCATTGGCCGAGAACACGCCGTTCAGGTTCTCGCCGGGAATACCCATAAACTTGGGCAGTCCGGCACCGGTTCCGACGAACACGAACTCGAAGCCTTCATCTTCCATCAGCTGGTCGATGGTGATGGTGCGTCCAACGATGACGTCGGTCTCAATCTTGACGCCAAGGGCCTTGATGGCGTCCACTTCGTGAGCCACCACGGTATCTTTCGGCAGACGGAATTCCGGAATACCGTACACCAGCACGCCGCCGGCCTTGTGAAGCGCTTCGAAAATGGTCACGTCAAAACCTCTCTTCGCGAGGTCTCCGGCGCAGGCGAGTCCGGCAGGACCGCTGCCGATCACTGCGACCTTGCGGCCGTTCGAAGGGGCAATCTTCGGGGCAGGGACCTCGTCCGCATGCTCGCGGGACCAGTCACCGATGAAACGCTCCAGTTTGCCTATTGCCACAGGCTGGCCTTTGATACCGAGGATGCAGCTGCCTTCGCACTGGGTTTCCTGCGGGCACACGCGTCCGCAGATGGCGGGCAGGGAGGAATCTTCGGCAATAATGGCCGCGGCTCCGGCGAAATTGCCTTCTGAAACTTCGTGAATGAAGGCGGGAATCTTGATCCCAACGGGGCAGGCGCCCACGCAGCGGGGATTCTTGCAATTCAGGCACCTGGTGGCCTCCAGCTGAGCTTCCTGCTCATTGTAACCCAGGCACACCTCATCGAAATTATGCGCACGGACCTGGGGATCCTGCTCGCGCACCGGTACTCTGTCTATCTTGTTTGCCATTGTTCTCTTGTTTAAATTGACCTAAGTCTTTTTCGTGTCAGCGTTTTTTCTGCCGGCTGTTCTGTTTCTTTCGGCCGGCGGCGTCAGATCCTGCCTTCCGCCCTTGCCTTCGCCTCGGCGCGGCACATGCGCTGCTCCTTCGCGGCGGCCTCTTCCGGCTTGTACTGCGCGCTGCGGCGCATTGCCTCGTTGAAGTCCACGAGCGCTCCGTCGAATTCAGGTCCGTCCACGCATGCGAACTTCGTCACTCCACCTACGCTCAGACGGCAGGCGCCGCACATTCCGGTGCCGTCCACCATCAGCGTATTCATACTGACAATAATGGGAATACCCAGCTTTACGCAGGTCAGCGTGGAGAATTTCATCATGATCATAGGACCGATTGCTACGGCCTTAGTGTAGGTCTTGCCTTCGGCGACAAGTGCCTCGAGCCTGGCTGTACCCACGCCCTTGAAGCCGTAGGAGCCATCGTCGGTGCACATGTAGAGATTGTCACAGACAGATTTGAATTCGTCTTCGTAGATGAGAAGGTCCTTCGTTCTGGCACCGATGATCACATCTACCGCCACTCCCCTTTCGTGAAGCCACTTGGCCTGAGGATATACAGGAGCTGTACCCAGTCCTCCGGCGATGAAGACTACTTTCTGCTTCTTCAGTTCTTCCTCGGGCATAGTCACGAACTCGGAAGGGTTTCCGAGAGGGCCCACTACATCAGCGAAGGAGTCTCCGGCATTGAAGTCTTCCACCATAGAAAGAGTAGATGCACCGATAGGCTGGATGACAATTGTAACCGTTCCTGCCTTCGGATCGTAATCACTGATAGTCAAGGGAATTCTTTCACCGGCCTCGTCTGTACGCACAATCAGGAACTGTCCCGGTTTTGCGGACTTGGCCACGCGCGGTGCCTTAACCACCATCTTACAGATGGTCGGATTCAGCATCACCTTTTCGATAATCTCAAACATAGTACACTGTAATTAGGTGCGCAAAGTTACTGAATTCTTCACAATAAACCGTCGTTTTTCGCAATTCATGCACCGAAGCCACCGACCGCTCAGCCAAACCCGAAATTCAGAGTCCACGCCGACATGGCTTCTACGTACGTGAGAGGCACATCAGCGTGGACTCCCCGCCGATTTTGCCTCGGAGTCCACGCCCACCTGCCATGTAGTGGCCTGTAAGGCACATTACCGTGGACTCCGAATTTCGAGTTTGCAGGAAATACCGCCTATAGTGTGGGTAACGGGAAATTTTTCGACCCGTTACCCTCAAATAAGGCCATTTTTGTCGGTAACGGGCATTTTTTCGACCCGTTACCCGCACCGGAACCGGTAATTATTCTATTCGACACTGCCACGCCCCGGCGGTTTTCCTCGGACCGGGTGCGGTTCCCTGTGTGTTTTCAGTACCGCAGTTTAGGCGCTACTCCGGCGGTTTTCCTCGGACCGGGTGCGCTTCTGGCACTGTCGCTCAGGCGGTTTTCCTCGGGCGGCGGGAGGAGAGCGCTCCGAACTGCTCCCCGGACCGCCGGACGGGAGGAAACTGCACACCCTGCCCTCCGCACCCGGGACGGGAGGAAACCGCCATCGTCTCTCCGCTCATCGTCAACTGCCAGACCCCTCACTTTGGTACAGGAGAGGCCCCTCTGATGTACGAAATGCGAGTTCGGATGCGATCGGTACAGGAGAGGCCCTTCTGATGTACGAAATGCGAGTTATGAAGTGCGCCCTTTTTGTTGGACGGATTTAACAATAAGATTTATAGTGATGAGCCCTGTACTTCACCGGGCTCATTCCGTTCAACTTTGCCTTGATTCTCTCCTCGTTGTAGT
>JAFSTI010000135.1 GCA_017450585.1 Bacteroidales bacterium | reverse complement strand
TCATAAGGTCTATTCTCATGATGCGATAGTGGATCATGCGCTTCAGTTTATAGATGCGCACGCCGGGGAGCCTTTCTTCCTGTATATGACTCCGACCATCCCTCACGCCGAACTGGTGGTGCCTGAGGGCGAACTTGGAGAGTATGACGGAATGTTTGAGGAGAAGCCTTTTGTCCAGAAGAATCCCTCCGAATTCGGTTATGACAGCCAGCCTAAGCCCCGCGCGACCTATGCGGCGATGGTCTCCCGCCTGGACCGTGATGTGAGCCGCATCCGCGGTCTTCTCAGGGCTAAGGGTATCGAGGATAATACCATTATCATCTTTACTTCTGATAACGGCGTTCATCAGGAAGGCGGTCATGATCCCGAGTTCTTCAACAGTAACTGGGAGTATCGTGGCATCAAGCGTGACCTGTATGACGGCGGTATCCATACTCCGTTCGTGATTAAGTGGCCCGGCGTCATCGAACCCGGCCGCCGCACTCTGCACATAGCTACTTTCTGGGACTTCATGGCTACCGTGTGCGACATCACCGGCGCCCCTCTTCCCGGCCGTACCGACGGTATCTCATATCTGCCTACGCTCACCGGAAAGGGCGTCCAGAAGGAGCATGATTACCTGTATTATGAGTTCCATGAGAAAGGCGGCAAGCAGTGTGTGCTGAAAGATGGCTGGAAGCTTGTGAAACTGGATGTCAATAAGCCTGAGAGCACCCGTTATGAGCTTTACAACATCAGCCTGGATCCTGATGAGACCGTGAATCTGCTGGATGCCCAGCCCGCGAAGGTCCGTGAACTGAAGAAGATCATGGCCTCCGCCCGCGAGGAGAATCCTCTCTGGAACTTCACTCCCGACGCCCCGTAATCCCTTTATGACCAAACCGCCGCACGCCTGCCGCGGGCCGGAACTGTGGAAAATAGCATACTGATGAGAAAAGTTGTGATTCTTATGGCGCTCGCGGCCCTGTGCTGCGGATGCGGAAACGCGGAACTCCCGACGCTGGACCGGGGCTGGTCTTTCAGCCTCGACGGGGGAGAGCAGAGAATGGTGGATCTGCCGCACGACTGGGCCTTCGAGGGCGGATATTCCCCTGACGGAGCCCAGGGGCAGCAAGGCGGCTATACCCGCGGAGGTATGGGCGTCTACCGTAAAACTTTCTCCCTGAGTCGCCGTCTGCTTAAAGGCGACGCCGCTGCCGGCCGCCGTTTCTTCCTGGACTTCGATGCCGTCTATATGAACAGTACCGTTACTCTCAACGGTATCGAACTGGGAACCCGTCCCTACGGCTATATCAGTTTCTGCTACGATGCCACCGATGCCCTTCGTCCCGGGCGCAATGTCCTGGAAGTCAAGGTGGATAATACTCTCGAGCCCAGCGCCCGCTGGTATCACCCTTGCGGCATCTACGGGGGAGTGCGGCTCCGCGCCGAGAATGCATTGCACTTCATAAAAGACGGCGTCTTCGTCCAGTCGCAAAACCAGGACGGATATTCCGTGGTTAGTTTCGAGACTTCCGGCGAATTCGGCTCCGTGCGTGCGAGCGTTTCCCGCGATGGTAAGGCCGTGATTCCGGATATCGCGTTGGCCGCTGAAGACTGCATGGCCGGCATGGATTCCGGCCCCTCCGTTCCTGAAACCGCCACTGCGGCAGGTTGCTTCGCTTTCGTCATTCCGTCCCCTGAACTATGGTCGCCCGAGTCTCCGGTGCTGTATACATTGTCCTTAGACCTGTACGATACTGCCGGACGGCTCTGCGACAGCGAAACGATCCGTTTCGGGCTGAAAGACGTGCGCTGGGACCCTGCGAAGGGCCTTTTCCTGAATGGGGGGCAATACAAGATCCGCGGCGTGTGCGAGCACCTGGAGGGCGGACCGGTCGGTGGTGCCTGGACGCCGGAACTGCTGCGCTGGAAGTTGCAATTGCTCAAAGACATGGGCTGCAATTCCGTGCGCACGGCTCACAATCCCCAATTGCCCTTCTTCTATGACATTTGTGACGAGCTCGGACTGCTGGTCATGGACGAAGCCTTCGACGGCTGGCGCAAGAAAGCCCCGCACGACTACGGCGAACAGGCCTTTGACGACTGGTGGCGTACCGACCTGAGCGCGATGATCCGCCGCGACCGCAACCACGCCTGCGTCTATATCTACAGTATTGGCAATGAGACCAAGGGCCCGATGGCGTCGGATATGGTGGCCCTCTGCCACCTCTGCGACCCGACGCGCGCGGTGACTTCCGGACACAGCGCTTCGCAGTTTATGGACGTTATGGGTGTCAATGGCCACAGCGAGAAGCAGCATTTTATCCGCGACTATGTGCCCGGTACTCAGGCTTTTATCGGTACCGAGACTCCGCATACCTGGCAGGTGCGCGGCTTCTACCGGACGCAGACCTGGTATCGGGACGGCTTCCCGAACAAGGGCCAGGACCCGTTCGTAATCCCGTCCCTGTGCTCGCAGGAGATCTTCGGCTACGACTGGACCTCCCCGCAGGAGCGTTCGAATGTGAAGCAGATATTCAATTCTTCTTATGACAATGCCACCGTGCGTCTTACCGCCCGGCACAATATCACCGTCGCCCGTGACAATGACTGGTATTCCGGATACTACCGCTGGACCGGGTTCGACTATCTGGGCGAGGCGGAGTATGTGCATGGAGGCTGGCCGTTCAGGGCTTTCCAGGGTGGTGTGATTGATATGGCTGGCTTCCCGAAGGACCATTACTACCTGTATCAGAGCGAGTGGAACCCTTCGGTGGACATGGTGCATATACTTCCCTCCTGGACGCATCCCGACATGGCTCCCGGAACGCTGATACCCGTCTGGACATATACCACCGGCGACGAAGCGGAGCTTTTCCTTAACGGCGCTTCACTCGGCCGCGTCCGGAAAGGTTCGGCATGGGATGAAATCCAGTGTGAATGGATGGTGCCCTGGACTCCCGGCACACTCGAGGCCGTGGCCTATCGTCACGGTGCCGAGATAGCCCGTTCCGTGGTCCGCACCGCCGGAGAGCCCTGCGACTTCAGCGTTACGTGTGAGCATCTCTCCGGATGTGACTGTGGCTCTTGTCCCGGTTCCGGTTGTGCCTGTGGCACAGCGGCGGTGTCGGTGCCGGTGTCGGTGTCGGTGCTGACATTCACCCAGGTGGACGCCGAGGGAACGATGTGCCCCTACGGCGATTCGCGTGTGTGGCTGTCCCTGCCCGGCGGCTCTTCCGATTTGCACAGTGGCTCGGGCGGGTGCCGGGTGCTGTCATTCGAAAACGGCAATCCTGTAGACGACGAGACCAACGCCGGGGCCCTCTCCCGCCGCTGCTTCTTCGGGCTATCCAGGGCGTTTGTCTCTTCTAATCTGCCCGAGGGCGCTGTGGCTGGTATGATTTGCTGCGACCGCTCCCTGAAGACTTCCAAACGGGCGTATATAGCTGTCCACAGCCTGACTTTCTGCGCATCTTCGTCCGTTTCGTCTGACGGATGCTATACGGTGCGCTATACAACCGACGGCTCGGAGCCTGGGCGCTCTTCCGCTCTTTATGAGGGTCCGTTCGATGTCACTCCCGGTATGTTCATTAAGGCGGCCGTTTATAAAGGTCGGCGCTGCGTGCTGAGAATGAGTGAGGAGATTTCCGGAGGGCTCTATTGGGGTACTCCAGGTGAACCGGCCATCGCGGCTCAGAAACTGGAGTTCGCAGAAGACGGCTCGCTGAACTGGTATCAGGAAAATGACGGAGGAGAACGCGATGCGGCAGTGCGGGTATCCTACACCAGCCCGTCTGCTTGTCGTGCCGAGCTGTTCAACAACGGTGTCCGCGAGGCGATCCTCGAGCTCCCCGCCACATCCTCTGCGCCCCAGTCTGTCTCGGCGATGATCACACTGCACTCCGGAGCCAACAACCTCACCCTCCGCATCCTCGGCTCCGAGCGTCCCTCCATCTCCCGTATCGACGTACTCTAGCCGCTGCGCTGTTCTGCATGTCGTTTTCGGTGACTCTGGTTCGGCCGGAGAGGGACTGCAGCGCAGCGGCTACGTCCATTCTCGGGCCTTCGGCCCTGCGGCTGAGTAACGCGCGCTGCGCTCAGTCCCTCTCCGGCACAACCGGCACAACCAGCATAACCGGCTCGGCCGGCGGTGAGGTCGTGGAGGCTAAGTGCCTGGGTTTCAGCAGATAAAAGAAATTGGCCCTCTCGATTTCCGGAGGGCCAATTTCTTTATTTTGCTGATTATCAGCGGTTTATTCACCACGGACCTACTGGGCGATAACCTTACTGGAAACCTTCAGCAGGTGATAAGGAGTATCCTTAACCCACTCACCGGCAGCATTCTCGATAACTGCGGTCTTGGCAGCGGAAGATTCCACATAGATCAGACCTTTCATGCCATCGTCACGCTTAAAGACATACACCTTACCGGCAGTAATCTGAGCAGAGTCGTCAGTCGGGTCAGCGATAGCCTCGATAGGGCTGGCATCGACCTTGGTGATAGCGTTATACTGCGCAGCGGTAAGAGTGGTAAGACCCACCTTAGCCGCATGCAGGCCGTCCAGGTTAGGAAGTCCGAAGGTGGTACCGCGGGCGGCAGGAGACATGATGGCAGGAACCATTCCTCCTACGCCGTCAGAGATCTCACCGAATGCCACGGCGATATTGCCCTTATACTGCTCCACATTGTCGGTGCTGCGCAGATACACGCGGCCGCCGAGCCAGGGAGCGTAATAGACACCGTAATAGACTTCGCCGGTCTCGATCCAGTAGCTCTGGAGGGAGATGTCCACGATGGGAGTGAGGGAAACCACGAGATTCTTCGCTACATTCACGCCATTGACATCACTGGCGGAAACCCTGACACACTGATTGTCGGTCATGCCGGTAAAGTTGTAGGTGAAGGTGTAGGTCTTCTCACCCTCGTAGAAACTCTGCGAAGAGATGAGAGCTCCGGCGACACCGGTACGATTGTTAGCCTCGTTGAGGTCCACCTGGATCAGACCGGCCTCGGAAGTAACAGTAATCTCGGCGGCATAGGTGGTGACACCCTTGTCGAGGGTCACGATGTTGTTATCACCGACACCGGTGAAAGAAATTTTGATGGGCGAGGTGTAATCCACGTGGAAATCATAGTCCATGCATGCACTCGCGCTAAGGGCGAGGGCCGCGACCATCAGGATTTTGGTAATTGTTTTCATTGTATATACTGTTTTTATCATTATCCGTTAATAGCCG
The DNA here is from genome assembly GCA_017450585.1 of Bacteroidales bacterium. GTDB lineage: Bacteria > Bacteroidota > Bacteroidia > Bacteroidales > UBA932 > Cryptobacteroides. The sequence goes on along the minus strand of JAFSTI010000135.1, from coordinate 15,306 downwards.
GGGTTCTGGTCGATACCGGGGCACTGGTTAACATCCTTGACAGGGATGGGAGATAGATCCATACGAGGGGAATAGGTGCGCTTTCCGTACTGGATAAAACTGTACTTTCCGGTAGCGGCGTCCTTTGTGATACCCTTCACGGACTCGTTCATCACGACGTTGGCGATTTTCCAGCGGCGGATATCGAAGAAGCGGTGCTCCTCCCAGGAAAGCTCGATACGGCGCTCCTGACGGATCTTGATACGCATTTCCTTCTGGGTGAACTCACTGGGATCCAGCGGAGTGGTAATGCCCGCCCTGTTACGGATGCGGTTCAATGCGGCAGCGGCCTCGGCACGTACGGCAGGAGTATTCGCGGTCTCGTTGATAGCCTCTGCATAATCAAGCAGCATCTCAGCGAAACGCATGCAAGGGAAATTCATTGTCACCTTACCTCCGGCAATATGGTCAACCCTTTCGTCCAGGAACTTGCAGATGAAGTGTCCGGCCACCCATTTCTCCTTGGTGGAAATATCCAGGGTGCAAGGGCTTCCGCCCACCAGCGGCCAGGTCATGCCGTCATGCAGGATGGTCTGGTCCAGACGGGGGTCACGGTTGTCATACGGATGATCGGGATCATAGGTCGTACAGGCGGGATTAGCCCCCAGGTTATGGCCGTACTCGTCGTAGATGAACGGAGACGTACCGTCGATCATGTCATATGAGTCAACGAATCCCACGGTAGCCTGGCTCGCAAGCTCCTTGTTCACGTTCCAGGGATTTACCGGAGGGAACAGGTGGTAGATATCGTTGGCATCGGCGTTGTTATACCAGAAGATGTATTCGTTGTTATAACGAGTGTTAAACAAGTGGGCATAACTCATCGCCGGATTGCTAGGGTCGACATAAAGGTCATAGTAACCATTGTCATCCGACCAATCGATCATGTCCTTTGCAGCCTGTGCGGCCTGTGCCCAGGTGGCTCCGGAGCCGGCGTCCGCATGAAGCGGGCTTGCGGCATACAGAAGCGTACGGGCTTTATATGCGTAGGCTGCACCGCGGGTAGCGATACCGTAATAGTTGGACTCAGGAACATCCTGAAGTCCGCTGCCCGGGGCAATCAGGGCGTCGAACTCGCCGATCAGCCAGTCTACGCATTCCTTCTCGGTCGCACGCTTTAGGCTCTTGTCAAAGGGATCGACACGATGGTCCAAGATAACAAAGCGGCCAAACCAGCGATAGAGCTCATGATAATAGTATGCGCGCAGGAAGCGGGCCTCGGCTTTCAGATGAGCCTTCTCGGTAGCCTCAAGCACAGAAGCATCCACGTTCTCAAGGAAACCATTTGCCTGACGGATGGCGGTGTAGTACCATGTCCAGGGGTGAGTATCTACCACGGGGTTGGATGTGGCGGAGATAGAACCGGTAACATATTTGACAATACCGGCGACGGTGCTTCCCATCTCTCCGATACCGTCATCTGTAGCGTTGTCCAGCAGGGCGACGCAGGTGTTCATGGTTTTCAACCGGCTGAAAGTGCCATGGTTCGCGCCTTTTAGTTCGCGCACACGGCCGTAAAGGTCATAGACCACCTTTCTGGTGTCATTTACGTCCTGATAAACGGACTCTTCGGTCTTGCCGGCACCTTCGGTTACTTCCTCCAGACCGTCACTTCCGGCGCAGGAGTAAATAACTGCTGCCATCAGGCAGAATGCAAAAATGTATAATAACTTTTTCATTGCTCGCAAGAATTAGAAGTTGAAACTCAGACCGCAGTTGTAAATGATCTGCTGGGGATAGAAGTAACCGTTGGTGTTCGGGCTTTCGGGGTCGACCTTTCCTACATGGTCCCATGTCATGAGGTTGTAGCCATTGGCATAGACACGCAGGTTATTAATCCTAAGTTTGTTGGAAACCTTCTTGGGGAATGTGTAACCAATCTGGACATTCTTCAGACGAAGGTAACTTCCGTCATAGAGCCAGAAGTCGGAGGCAAAATAATTGCTCAGAGTCTCCATTGATTTGCGGTACAGACGGGGATATGTAGCCGTGGCGGCTGTCTCCGGGGTCCACCTGTTCCGGTGCTCGGAGTAATAATTTCCCCAAATGTTGTCATATCCCAAATCTCCGTAGATACGGATGGTGGAACGCGTGGCACCCTGGAACAGGATGCTGAAATCAATTCCCTTCCAGTTGAATCCGAAATTCCAGGCGAAAGTAAGCTCGGGAACATTGCTGAAACCGATCTTTGCCTGGTCGTTGTCATCAACTACACCGTCTCCATTGATGTCGGCATACTTGACGTCACCCGGCATGTAGGTAGACAGTCCGAACTGGGTAGGAGAGGCTGCGATATCCTCATATGATTCGAAGAACCCCAGCACGTGATATCCTGAGAACTGACCGATGGAGTGACCTTTGCTATACATATAGTCATAAGGCTGGTCGGCTTCACCGTTCTTGATAATAGTGTTGTGGGCGTAGGAGATGTTTCCTCCGAAGTTATAACGGAAGTCTCCTATCTTATCAGCGTAGTTAGCTTCTAACTCATATCCCCGGTTGATTATAACACCGATATTGTCGGGAGACATGCCGGTCATACCGGAAATGAGGGTGAAGTTGGCAGGGGTATTCAGAATGCCTGTACGTTTTTCGAAGAAGTAGTCGGCGTTCAGGCTCAGCCTGTTCTTCGCCCACTTGGTGTCGATACCGGCATCGAACTTCCGGGAAACCTCCCAGGAGATGTTAAGGTTGGCTGGCTTGCCTTCCACCAGACCGGTGGTAAGGGCCTGCCAGGTTTCACCGAAGGAATACTTCTCACCATTGCCATATGAGGAAAGATAATAGTATGAGAAGTTGCCCAGATTATCATTACCTACTATACCGTAAGACGAACGTATCTTGGCGAATGACAGCACGTTTTTAGCCGGCTTCATCCAAGGCTCTTCAGTGATGACCCATCCGAGGGATGCGGCAGGGAAGACCTGATACTGATGGCCTTTTGCGAATCGGTTGGATCCGTTGTATCCGGCGTTCACCTCAAACAGATACTTGTTCATGTAGTTATAGTTCACGCGGCCGATGAGAGCTTTGTAAACGTGGGGTACATAGGAGAAGCGGTTTCCGGAGTTAGGCCTATTGTTTGACGTATAGGTACCCAGCACCACTGCATTTACATTGTGCTTCTCGGCAAATGTATGCTTATAGCGGAGGGCGGCCTCGGCATAGGTGTGATACGTAGCCGCGGTTACGCCGGAGCCTCTGCTGGGCAGTACGCCGGCAAGTCCCTGGGTGTAGGTATCAGCCTTGTCGTTATAGTCATATATATAAGGTCTCTGGATAACTCCCCACCAGCTGCCCCATGAGGCATCGTATGAGAAGTTTCCGGTGATGCGCAGGCCGTCCAGCAAGTCGCTCAGGTCCAGGTTGACCATCATATTATCCTGTAATTTGGAGGAGAATGTCCTTTTGAATCCGGTGTAGCACAGGGTTACGAGAGGATTCTGGCGCCATACGCCGAGGGACCCTCCCATGGAACCGTTCTGGTTCACCAGTGCGAAGGCCTGGGGCGCGTTTCGGTAGAACATACCGAACAGACGCATGTTCTCGGAATCACCGTCCAGGTTGTCATAACCGCCGGGGCGGTTCTGCTGGCCTGAGATATATGCCAGATTAATCTGGACATCTAGCCTCTTGGTGAGTTGGATGTCGAGATTGGCACGGGTGGTTATCCTCTTATAATAATAACTTGCATCGTAGTTCGGCTGCTGGAGTATACCGTCGATGGAGGGCTCAGCTTCGATAATCCTCTGGAAAGTGGGCTTCTGCTTGAGCTTCTCCACATCGGTCTGGAACATACCGTCCTGGTTGAAGTAACCGACAGATACGAAGTATTTGATGGCTTTGTTGCCTCCGGAGACGTTCACGTTGTACTTGTGCTGCGAACCGTTCTTTGTAAAGATATCCGTAAAGTGGTTATCCGGATGCGTGAACGGGGACGTCTGGCTCAGGTACAGGTAGTTGTCATACTCCGTGGAATCGAAGGTCATAGGGTTCGTGGCGATGTTTGAAGGATCATCACCGCGCCATGTGGCACCTTCCCTCTGCAGACGGGCGGTCTCATAGGCGCTGAGGCACTCGGTCACACGGTTATAGGTGGTAAGAGCGTGCTCGGTGGAGAAACTCACGCGGGCTTTTCCGTCCTGTCCGCGGCGGGTGGTCACGAGGATTACGCCGTTAGCTCCGCGCACACCGTAAACTGCGGTCGCAGATGCGTCTTTTAGTACGGAAATACTCTCGATGTCATCATTAGGGATTTGTGACAGGGAACGTTCTACTCCATCCACGAGTACCAAAGGAGCGGTGGATGTGGTTGATGAACGGCCGCGGATATAAAGTGTGGCGTCATCTCCGCCGGGACGTCCGCTTTCCTGGCGGGATGCCAGACCGGGGATACGTCCCGACAGTGAGTTGGTCACGTCCGAAGTCGGGGTTGATACCAAGGCATCATTGCCCACATTGGAAATGGCTCCGGTGATGGAGGCTTTCTGCTGTGTGCCGAAACCTACGACCACGGCCTCTTGGAGGTCGTTGGTGTTGGAAATCATCACCGCGTCAATGCGTTTGCGGGAGCCTACTGCCACTTCCTGGTCTTCGTAGCCGAGGAATGTGAATACCAGCACGGGGTTCTGTACGCCGGCGGGGACGTTCAGGGTGTAGGTACCGTCCGGCATCGTCATGTTGCCGGTGGTCGTGCCCTTCACGATGACGTAAGCGCCGACCAGCGGCTCTCCGTTCTCATCCTTTACAGTTCCGGATACCTGCAGACCCTGCGCCAGAGCGGCGATGGCCGCAAATGCGGATATAAGTGTCAATATAAATCTTTTCATCTTTGTCAGCATTTATTAGTAACCGGGATTCTGCTCGATCTTAGTGTTGACCTTGAGCACGGATTTCGGGATAGGATGGAGGTACATCGCTTTCGTGAACGCACGTCTGGGATCGGCTACGAAATAAGTATAAGTCGTAGTGGCGCCGGAAACGTTGGTCTCAAGCCCGTGAACAGGTTTATTGAGAACTGTCTCGGCATCCATCCAGCGGCGCAGGTCGTGGTAGCGCTGGCCTTCGAAGCACAGTTCTACCCGCCTCTCACGTTTGACTTTCTCGATGAACTGGGCGGTCGTGGTTACGCCGTCAAAGTACTTGTCGGTGGCCTCGTTGAAGCCGGAACGCTTGCGGACTGCCTGAATGGCCTGCTTGGCCGTCCAGCCGTACCCTTCGGGATCCACATTGAAATCGTCATAGGCCTGGGCCATCGCTTCTGCATAGAGGAGGATGATGTCCGCGATGCGGATAACCGGCCAGATGTGGAACTGGGTGGCGGGCGTCGCATTGAAATTCAGCGTAGGCATGAGGAATTTCATCATGTAGTAGCCCGTAGTCGTAGAGAGGTCGGTGGTGGCGCCGATAGCATCAACGGTCGCTCCGTCGCCGGTGCGGGAGTACATGGTCCTGCTGCCGTACTTGGCTCCATTATAGGCGATGAAAGCCTGGAAGCGGCGGTCGCGTCCGGTATAGACGGTGGGTTCGCCGTCAGCAGGCTCGGGAATATCACTTCCGTCGCTCTTGCAGAAGGCATTTACCAGTTCCTGTGTGGGGACGGTGCCGCCTCCGCTGTTGTTAGAGAGCGAAGGGGGATAATGCCTGTTTTCGAGGGAATAGTTCTTTGCGGCTGTCTTCATTACAATCCATTCCTTTACGCTGGCGTTACCGGTAAATAAAGTCGTGGAGTTGTAAACGGTGGAGTTACCACAGGCGACTAGCGTGTACATGGCGTTTCCGCCGGCTGCGATATTGCTCCCCTTGGTGATCTTGCCGTCAGGACGCAGGTTCATGACATCAGCACATGCGGCGGCAGCCCTCTTCCACCTGTCGGTTACGGTAGGATATGCTGCAGGGACGTCAGAGGCGGTGTAACCGATCAACGGATTGGTGTTCCCGGCCTGGTTGTACAGCGGACTGGCGGCGTAGATGAGAGTCTTGGCCTTGATAGCCAGGGCCGCTCCCTTGGTCATATTGCCCAGCATGGCGTTGTCGTTGTGAGGCTTGGTGTAGAGGTGAGCCGCCGCGGTGTCGCAGAGGGCCACAATGTGCTCCACGCACTCACTGAAGGAATTCCTCTCGATATTGGTGACTTCACCTTCGTCGCTGAGGGTGTAAGCCTTGTCCACGATGGGGAATCCTGCATAGAACTGCAGAAGAGTAAATTCGTAGTAGGCCCTCAGGGCGTTCATCTCATGGTAGAACTGCTCCTTTAGAGCGGCTACCTGCTCCGGTGTCTTACCGGCGAACTGGGTGTTATATTTGTCGAATCCGTTCTGGGCGAAAATGCACTGGTGGATACCGCGGTAGCAGTTGGTCCAGGGGGAATAGATTGTGTTGTCTTCGGACAGATATCCCCATGCGAGACGGTGAATCGCGCTACTGCTGACCGTGCACATGGCGTCATCGGTAGCAGCGTCCAGGAAAGCACCTCCGCAGCAGTTATATCCGGCGAACATATAAGAATATGCTTCGAAACAGGGCTGGTTATACCTCGCCTCAATGTTGAAGACATCTTCTTCCTTTGTATAGTGATAAGGCTCCTCGCTGAGGAAATCACACGCACTGAGTGCGGCTGCGAGTGCTATAGTGTAAAATATCTTTTTCATGGCCATCCTGTTTAGAAGTTTACACGGCAGCCTATGCTGACATTCCTGGTGATAGGGAGGTTCGCCGTGGAGGCGGAGTATTCGGGATCACCGTATTGGTATTTGGTGAATGTAAGCAGATTATAACCGGAAACGAAGGTGGTCAGGCCCTTGACGAAGGATTTCTGACCCCAGTCCCAGGTATAGGCGAGTTCAACTCTCTTGAGCCGCAGATAGTCTGCGGGTTCCATGTCGAGGGTATTGTTCTGCGTGTTGTTCGCGTAGCTCGTGGCAGCGATACCGGTGCGGGGGAATTTCGCACCGGGATTCTCGGGCGTCCAGTAGTCCAACTGGTGCTCGTAGATATTGCCGTAGCTGATGAACGGGACCAGTATCTGGTTGGTCATGTTATGGTGCACATGCGCTGCGCCCTGGAACAGGACATTGAGCGATAGACCTTTCCACGCGAAACCGAAGTTGAAGCCGTAGAAAATCTCGGGAACGTTGCCGTATCCGAGAGGGACGCGGTCATCGGCGTTGATGATACCGTCTCCGTTCACATCCCGGTACTTGAAGTCGCCGGGCTTGACGGCGGCCCAGCTCTGGGTGGCGTGGGCGGCTATTTCTTCGTAGCTCTGGAAGATTCCTTCCACCTCGTAACCAAGCTTGCGGCCGTACAGCTGACCGACGGCGGCGACGTAGTCATACTCCTCTCCCGCAGAACCATCGGCCAGCAGAATACTTCTGGAGAATGACCAGGTGCCGCCAAAGTTGTACTTGAAGTCTCCGATATGGTCTTTCCAGTTTGCAGCCATTTCGAAGCCCCGGCTCGTCAAAGCTCCGATATTGGAGTTGACGGTCACGGAACTGCTCATACCGATGATGGTGCTGACTTTGTTGTTAGTCATATATACATCACTGCGGTCATCCATGAAATAGTCTCCGGTAAAGGACAGACGTCCTCCGAAGGCGGTCAGGTCCAGTCCGATGTTGGTCTGGCGGGCTTTCTCCCAACGCAGGTTGTCGTTCGCTATCTGGCCTTCATGGTAGCCGTTGCGGCTGTTGGCCATCTGATTACCATTGATATATACGCCGCTGCTGGCAGTCATATATCCCATATAGGTAAACTGATCTACACCGCGGTAACTTCCCAACTCTCCGTATGATGCGCGGACCTTCAGATAGTTGATGGTCTTTGACCCCTTGAGGAATTCCTCGTTGGAAAGGGTCCAGCCTGCGGATACGGTGGGGAAGAATCCGAACTTGTGACCGGGAGCAAAACCGTACCAGCCCATGTATGAGCCGGTCAGGTCAATGCCGAAACGGTGGTCGTAGTTCCAGCTTGCGAACGCGCTTGTGTATTGCAGACGTGCTGGGACTCCGGTGTCGGTGGTGTTTTCAAACTGCTCGTAGAAGGCGGCCGCGCTGATATTGTTCTTGCCAAAAGAGCGGTCGTATCCAATACGGCCGTTGATGGTCAGGAAACGCCTGCCGCTCTTGCTCTCGACAGTGTTGGACAATGTTCCGTCGTTGCCGGTCTTCTTATAAACGTCACCGCCCTGAGGGGTGTAGTATGCCGCGCTTCTGACGCGCTGGATGGTAGAGCTGGTCTGGCTGTCCATGGCAATGGAAGCGGCGGCGTACAGACCCTTGGTGATGGCGTCCAGTCTCTGGGTCAATACGGCACTCATTGAACCGTACATCTGCATCGCACGGCTGTAACCCCGGCGGTTCATGATCGCCCAGGGGTTGGTGTTGTATGTGTTTCCGGTTAGGATTTTGCCTCCAAGGGGAGTAATCTGGTTACCGTCGGTGTCAATCATCGTATCGCGGTAGATGTAATACTCCGGGAATGAGAGGGCGGGTGTCGTATTCAACAGGTCGAAGACGTTGCTCGCGCTGGTGTACGGCATGTTTTCATTTTTGAACCAACCGTACAGGGAAACATCCAGATGGGTGGTCTTTGTTACTTCCACGGAGATGTTCGAACGGTAGTTGAAACGGTCGGCGTTATTGTTCGTGTTATAGCCCAGGTCTCCGGCCGTGTTGAGCATGCCGGGCTGGTGCAGATAACCGAAGTCTACAAAATATTTGGCGTTCTTCAGGCCACCGGAAACGGTGAGGTTGTAACGCTGAAGAAGCCAGCTCTTCTTGTAATACTTCTCGAGCCAATGCACGTCGGCATAATCGAGACCGTCGCCGCCTGCAGCATAATTTGCGAGGTCGAACTCTGAGTAGAGAGGCGTGGCCTCGTCAGAGCGCAGTGCTGCGTTGTAGTGCTTGGCGTAGCCGTAAGCATCCATCGGGCTTAGCAGCGAGGTCGGCTCCTGACCGATCAGCTGGCCGGAAAAGCTTACCTTGGGCGTGCCTTCGCTTCCCTGTTTCGTGGTAATGAGAATGGCACCGTTGGCCGCTCTCATTCCGTAAATACCTACGGCGGCTGCATCCTTAAGGACGCTGATTGTTTCAATCTCTTCCGGAGTCAGGGTGGCGAATGCCCGCTCCTGTCCGTCCACGAGGACGAGGACTCCGTTCGATGAAGTGCGGTTACCGCGGATCCAGTAACTCGCGTTGCCGTTCTCCAGACCTCCTTCGGACTGCCTCATGAAGAGACCGGGGACGATTCCCATCAGGTCTTCCGTCATGAATGTGGTAGCCGAATTCAGGAAATCTTCTGCCTTCACGGTGTACACCGATCCGTTCCAGTCGGACTTGTCCAGGACGCGCCAGGACAGGTTCAGCTGCTCTGTGGCTTCCTCCTGCAGCTCTTCCGCCTCCTGGGCTGCCAGGGGCTGGAAAAGACATAACAGGATGGCTGCGGAGACAGACAACATCTTGCAATGTTTGATTTTCATCAGGCTGTTTTTTTTGGTTATTATTGTTTGTTTCAATATACGCAGTATATTACCGGCGCAAATATACGTAATATCTGCGCCGGTAGGTTCGGTTAATCCTTCAAAAGGGAGCGTTTTTTATTCACTGGCTACTCTTTCGGAAAAGTATGAACCGTTCCTTCGGGAACATCTTTACTCCCGCTGTCGCCATCGTCATCCGGCATGCATGCTGCTGCCATGACCATCGTAAGTGCCAGTGCGAGAATCGCCAGGATGCTGTGTTTGAGTTTAAGTGATATCTTCATGAAATTAGAATGATGCACGTAATACTATTCCTATACCGTAGGCGTTGAGCTGTCCCTGGAGCGCTTCCCGGTCGTCGCCAATAACAAATGTGAAAGTGTCTTCCTTGATCTCGGCTCCGATCGCGAGCGTCTCGGTTATCTTGTACAAGATGTCCAGGCCCAGCTGTGCGCAGAGTCCGTTGTTTGATGCCATCAGCGTCGCTGCTGAGGGTGATATAATATTGATTATTTCGCGGCAGGTCCCGTATCCTATGCCGAAACGCAGGGCTAAGTCGACATTTCCTTCGTTGAAGATATAACCGACGGTTCCCATATAGCCTGTAAGGTTATACCGGTCATTTACGTCCAGCGTTCCTTCATCAGTCGTTACTCTTTCCTGACATCCAAAGGACATCCGGTTTACGCCCAGACCGAAGCTGAGGGCGTTTCGAGTCACGTATTCATAACCGGCATAGTAACTCAATACGTTGTTAAAATTACCCCCGGTAATTACGACATTATCTGCGGGGGTGAACTTGCTGCCGATATATGAATAGCCCAGACCTCCATATATGTTATGCCCGGTACGCACCATGGTGGTCATTGCAATGTTCCTGACCTGATTGGCTTTCGCGAATTCTCCGTAGGACGCGCGGGCGTCTACTTCCTGCGTGTCCTGTCCAACCTCGATCACAACCTCAGGCTCTCCCTGGGTCAGGAGCATATTGCCATAAACCTGATAGTTGGAACTTCCGGATTCCGCCGGCGTCTTAAAATCAATGATTTGGAGTCCGTTGCCTCCGTTCTCACTAACCGCTTTCTTCGCACGCATGAGGGTCGTGTCCATCGGCTCCTTCTTAGCGCTTCCGTCATCGAAAACGGTTACGCTACCCAGTTCTTCTATCTGAGGAGGCATCGGGTCCCCCGGCTGATACACGACTACATCCTGTGGCGCCACGCTCACAGGGTACTGCTTGATGACATTGGTCGCGACCTTCATCGTAGAGCACGATGCCAGGCATGCGATGGCAAATAAAAGGAGTAGCTTTTTCATATGTCAAATAATTTTCTCAAATATAAGAAAACTATTAATACATAGGTCAATTGCCTCCCTAGAAATGACGAAATTGTCTTTGGGGCCCTAAAGTAGAGACAACGCTACTTCCATCATGTGGGTGAAGGTCGTGCGACGCTGCTCGGATGTTGTAACCTCTCCTGTGACCAGGTGGTCGGATATGGTACAGATTACCAGTGCACGCTTTCCCGCCTTCGCCGCATTCATGTACAGGGCCGAGGCTTCCATTTCGACCGCCAGGACTCCCATCTTCTGCCACTTCTCGATCTGCGGATCGTCGGAATAGAAGATGTCGGACGAGAGCACATTGCCTACCTTATAATTATATCCGAATTTGTCGCAAGAATCCGCAGCCGCGCGCAGCAGTCCGAAGTCGGCAATCGGCGCGAAGGTTCCGGGCAACTCGAATTGCGATCCGTAATTCGAATCGGTGCAGGCGCCCATCACCAGCACCAGGTCTCCGAGCTTCAGCGCGGGATCATACGCACCGGCGGAGCCCACCCGCATGATGGTCTTGACATCATAGAAATTGAACAGTTCGTATGTGTATATGCCAATAGAGGGGATGCCCATTCCGTGTCCCATTACGGAGACGCGCTTACCTTTATATGTACCGGTAAAACCGAGCATTCCGCGCACTTCCGTGACGAGCTTAGGATTCTCCAGATAATTCTCAGCCATGAACTTAGCCCTCAGCGGATCCCCCGCCATTATGACGGTCTCGGCGAAATCGCCGGCCTTTGCCCCAATATGGGGAGTAGGAATTTTTGCCATTATTTTCGTGTATTATATGGTTCGAATGCAAATATAAGTTTTTTCTGAAACTCTCGTGCCAGTCAGCCGTGATTATCCCGCCCGGTTTGACTTCACACGCGGGTTTTCCTGGGCCGGCAAGGCCGCCGGGCCATACCCATAGCCCGGCGGATGCGCAGCCGGACCGGAGGAAACCCGGAAGAAGGCTGATGCTCTGGCCGTGAGGTCGCATGAGAGGCGATACAGCGTGGATTTCGTGTATTATTTCATAAATTTGCGGTACAGTGGTAATACTAGATGCTATGAAAAATACAGTTTTAGTTTTCGCAGCGGCCGTATTGGTGACTGCGGCGTGCGGCAGGGGAGCGGGGCAGATGACCCTGAAGACTTATGAGGCGGCGGACAGTACCGAGTTCGCATCGTTCTCGCTTACGGTCGAGCTGCCGGCGGGAAAGTCAAACGTGGAGACCGCAATCCGGAGCGAACTTCTGGAGGTGCTGGACGGCGAATTGGCATATGTATTTTCGTATGAGGGCGAGCGGCGTTTTCCCCGCTTTGACGACGGCGGCGCAGGTGTCGTCGCAGAAAACAAACCTGTCGCAGAAAACACTGTCGTCGCAGAAAACAAGCCCGTCGAAACCAGCTGGCAGGATACGGAAAGACGCCTCGAGTATTACAGCGCTAAGGCGGCAGCGACGGTGAATGCCGATGCTGAACAGGCCGCGCAGGAGATGAAAGAATACTTCGACGGCCCGATTCCGGAGTGGAGCTATGAACTGAAAATCACCCGCACCGGCGAGACGGACAGGTATATTGTCTTTAATTCCGTCAGCTGGCAATACACGGGCGGTGCGCACGGCGGTATCGCGGGCGAGGGGGCGATTACCTTCTCGAAGAAGGACGGTTCGCGCGTGCGGCAGATGCTGCTTCCCGGCAGCGAAGATGCGATGCAGCCGCTCCTGGTGAAGGGGCTATTGTCCTACTACGCCGAGATGGAAGTGCAGATGAGCGAGCAGGAACTCAAGGACAATCTGTTCATCGAAGACGGCCGCATTCCGCTCCCGACCATGACGCCCTTCCCCACGCCGGAAGGGATGGTCTTCGTGTACGCGCAGTACGAGATTGCCAGCTATGCGGACGGTATGCCCGCGTTTGTATTGCCCTTCGACGAGCTACAGCCCTTCCTCACGCCCGAGGCGAAGGCCTTGCTTTAGGGCAATATGGCTTTGCTTTAGGGCAATGGCTACGCCCCGATGAGCCACTTGCTGCCCGGCAGTTTGGACAGCAGCCATGCCGTCACGAACGAGCAGATGAAGGTCAGCGCCGCGATGCAGGGTATTGCAAGCCAGACCGGTACGAGCGGATTGGCCGGGTCGGAGGTGACGAATACCGGAGCAATATTGCTCATGAAAAACATGTGCGCCAGGTACATCCCGAATGAAAGTTTGGCAATGGCAGTGACGGCCTTTGGCGCTTCCTCCCGCCGGATGCAGGTGAACAGCAGGAAGGCCCCGAACGTGGCGCAGAGCACGTTGGGAGTGCAGAATTCCCAGGCCCATTCGAGCATAGGAGTGTCAATGAGTTTCCCCGGAACGCCGGTGTGCCAGAACGACCAGCCGGTGAAGAATGCGCCGGCCGCAAGGCAAAGCGCGCCGATACGGATTTTCTTTGCCCTGTCCCAATTCAGATGGACGCGGATGTAGTGAGCCAATACCAGGTAGCCGAGATATCCGGAGCAATAATAGAACATTCCGAAATACGGATTCCAGAAACACATGCCCCAGAGATCGGCGCTGACAAAGCGGGTGAAGAAAGGTGCGAAGGTGGTCAGGGCGAATATATAAAGGAATATGCGCTCATCCTTCGCGGATGCCTTCTCCAGCCAAGGGGATACGATCGGGATTATCAGATACAGTGAAATCAGCGGATACATGAACCACAGATGCCCTGCCATTGACGGGAAGGTGAATGGCAGCATCTTGAAGTCCGTCCAGGACTGCTCCCAGCTCATCTGGCCCCAAAGCAGGGGCAGGAAGGTGTAGAGGAGCAGAAAGAAAATCATCGGCGGGAGTATCCTGGTGAAGCGTTTCTTGTAGAACTCCGCCATACTTACACCCTTCTTCATCGGGACGAGCAGGAATGCGCTCACAATCATAAAAAGAGGCACGCAGATTCTGGCAATACCTCCGTCATAGAAAGCTACCCAGAAGCGGTTGGCCTCGTTGACCAGCATGGATGCGTTACCGGCCAGACCGGAAGCGCTGGCCGAATAGAAATTCTCGCTGGCGTGGACCAGCATCACCAGGAAACAGGCGATGACACGGATATAGTCGATGAATGCGATGCGTTTTTCCATATAACTTATAATTTTAGATTACCGTTTTTTATCTGACCCTCCAGTAGGTTTGCCGGAATGATCGTGACGCCTCCGTTGTCGTTTACGACCTGTATCAGTGCGGGCAACGGGACAAATATCGAACCGATTTTGAAGAGTTGAGGGCTGTGTATTTGTTGGGATTGCAGGTTAATCATTAATCTGACAAGATAGCCATCAGTTCGGTGTTGAACCAGATATACTCTTTGCCGATTCGCTCTTTTGAAAGAAGACCGAGGCCCTCCAACTGACTAAGGTACTTCTTGGCCGTGTTTACGCTTTTAATAGTATCTGACAGAAGGTTCTTGGGACGGATGTAGGGCTGTTCAAACAGTTTGGAAAGGTTGAGTCTGGCCAGTGGGAGTTTGTTCTCCCGGATGAGTCTTTCCGTCTTTTCCATCAAAGAGCGGATACGGTTTATCTTATCAATAGTATATTCCGATGTTTGTGAAACGGCTTCGAGCATGTAAAGAATCCACGCCTTCCAGTCCCTGAGTCCCGTCACGCTGTTAAGGGCGTAGTAGTATGCATCTTTGTTATGGAGGATATAGGCGCTCAGGTATAGGATGGGCAGGTCCAGGAGCCCCTTTTGAATCAAATAGACAATGCATAGGATTCGGCCTGTCCTTCCGTTGCCGTCCCGGAATGGATGGATGGCTTCAAACTGGTAATATGCCATCGCCATTTTGAGGAGAGGGTCAATGGGAAAGGACGAATCGTCGTTCAGGAAGTCAATCCAGTCGGCCATCTTTTTTTCTACTACTCCCTTTCCTCTGGGGGGAGTATAGACGGTTTCTGCAACTAAGGACCCCCATCCTCTCTTTTTGATTACGATTTCTGCCTGGTAGGGACGAATTCCCTCGTGCGTCTGTTTGACTTGCCGGAAGATGTCGACGACTGTTTCGACGCTTAAGTTTTTCTTTTTGTTGATGTCTTGAAAACCTTTCCAGAGAGCCTCCCTATAGTGTAGAATCTCCTTGGCTGGCCCATCCAAGTAGTCATTTTCCTGGTAGGATAGGCTACGATAGAGTTCATCGTCCGTTGTAAATATATTTTCAATGGCGCTACTGGCCTTCGCTTCCCGTAGGGCAATGGTGTTGACGAAGATGGACTGGTTGGGGAGCGTGGCCGCCAGGCCTTTTAGCTCGGCCAGACGTCTGCTTGCTTTAACCAGTTTTGCTCCCACTTCCGCATCCATATACCTTGCCTGGTCGGGAGGACGGGGCGGAAGTTGGTTGTAGGGAGTATGTCTGTCGTACGCTTCCATTTTGACAGTGTTCTTTTCAACTGTCAAAAATAGCAACATTTTGACAGAATG
>JAFSTI010000134.1 GCA_017450585.1 Bacteroidales bacterium | reverse complement strand
CCCTGCATCTTCCTGGAGAATGAGAACGGCGATGCCTTCCAGTATTATCATACTATCTATGATAACTGGAAAACAGCCGTCTTCGACAGTTACGAACCCGTCTTCAAACTGGTGACGGATTTTGTAAGCAAATACTAGTTTATCGGCTATAGACTGGCCGTGAGAATATCTACGAAATCCTGCTCATAAAGCGGTACGTAGCCGTTTTCCAAGCCCTCATTCACGGCGATGTGGTGCGCCATCTCGCCTATGCGGCTATTGTCGATTCCCACTTCCCGTAAGTGCATGGGCATGCCGATACTCTCGTAGAATTTATAGGTGGCATCGATGGCTTTTTCGGCAATCTCCCACTTCGGGAGAGAGGAGTCGATGCCAAAGACATTGATACCGTATTTCACGAAACGCGGCAGCGTGCGTTCGCTCAGGATATGCTTCATCCAGCGGGGCGTGATGATAGCAAGACCCTCGCCGTGGGTAATGTCGTAATAGGCGCTTAGGGCGTGCTCAATACCGTGCATAGGCCAGCCGGAGGAACTGTTACCCAGGGACATGATGTTGTTGCAGGCCAGAGTACATACAAACATCATCTCGGCACGGGCTGTGTAGTCTTCCGGGTTCTCCAGGCATTTGCGTCCGTTCACCATCAGGCTCTTGATACCCGATTCGCAGAAGCCATCGTTCATGAGAGTGGCGTCCTCGCAGAAGTACTGCTCCAGGATGTGGTTCATGGCATCTGCGATGCCCGCGCAGGTCTGTTTAGGGGAAACCGTGAACGTGTACACGGGATCCAGGAAGGACACAACAGGGAAAAGGAGCGGATCTATGTAGCCGATCTTATCGTTGGTTTCCGTGCGGGAAATCACTCCGCCGCAGTCGTATTCGCTCCCGGTGGCAGCAAGTGTGAGAATATCCACGATGGGTATGGCAGCCTTTGCCTTCACCTTATAGGAAATGAGGTCCCAAGGATCCCCGTCGTAACAGGCTCCTGCGGCGATGGCCTTGGAGCAGTCCAGCACGCTGCCGCCGCCCACCGACAAGATCACATCCACATGATGCTCTTTGCACAGGCGTACGCCATCCAGCACACTGGGATCGTACTTGGGATTGGGCTGAATACCGGGAAGTTCCACTATATCATACCCCTTCAGGAGTTCCAGCACCTTCTGGTACAGGCCGATTTTCTTGATGCTGCCTCCGCCGTAGGTAAGGAGGATCTTCTTTCCGAACTGCGCCATTACCTCGGGCAGTTTCTCTACGACACCCTTGCCGAAAATGATGCGGGTAGGAGTCTGATACTCAAAGTTCTGCATATTCTATTAACTATATAACGAAACGAATATACACATTTTTTCGTAACTTCGTGTCCGATATGAGTCAAATGAGAGTTTTATTTGTTTGTCACGGAAATATTTGCCGCAGCGCCATGGCAGAGTTTATCCTTAAAGCCTTAGTGAAGGCAAAAGGTATTGACTGTCAGTTTTATATAGAGTCTGCCGCGGTTTCCACCGAGGAAATCGGCAGTCCCATCTATCCGCCGGCCAAGCGCTGCCTGAATCAGCACGGGGTATGGTTCGACCCCGACAAAAGGGCCCGCCAGGTGACCAGGGCCGATTACGATAGATTCGACCGCATCATCTGCATGGACGCCTCCAATCTTCGGCTCATAAAACGTATTATCCCTGAAGACCCGGAAGGCAAGATCCACCTGATGATGTCATACACGGGAGTGGGCCGCGACGTGGCCGATCCCTGGTATACCGGAGACTTCGAGACTACCTTTCAGGACCTGCTGGAAGGCTGCGAAGCCATGCTGCTTTGCCGGTAAATAGCCTCCCGATAGAAAGCCTGCCGCTGTTCCTGGGTGATGCGATAACGGAGCAATCTGGAATCGTCCTTCAGTCCGTCGTCCAGATTACAGACGAAAAGATCGTCCACATCGGCCAAATACAGCCTGTTATAACGGATATCCTGG
>JAFSTI010000133.1 GCA_017450585.1 Bacteroidales bacterium | reverse complement strand
TGACCGCGGAGCGCGAGACGGGCCTGTTCAATACTTTCGCGGCTTCGATACTGATTTCCGAGGAGAGTGCCGTCCCGTTCGCGGGTTATACGCCGGCGGCAGGGGATACGCTTTCACTGCTGGGGAATAGGAAATTGCCCGGAAAAGTGAAGCTTTCGCTGGAGGGCAGCGAGCCTGTGACCGGTGGGACGATGTGGACTTTCGCCAACGGGATGAGGGTTATCTATAAGAAAAGCGACACCAAAGACGTGTTCAGCTATGCGCTGATGCTCCGGGGAGGCTTTTCCGACATTCCGGGCCTGGAGGAAGGAGAGTCGGCGTTCGTGTCGGACCTGCTGGGCCTGCATAACGTGGCGGGGATGTCTCCCCGGCGTTTTGCCAGGATGCTGGAGGTGAACGGCATCTCGATGGAGCCCCGGGTCACGCTTTCCGATTTGCGGCTGAGCGGGTCGGCTCCGCGTGAAAAACTGGAGCTGCTGATGAAAGTCCTGCTGTCGGTGGCGAATGCCCGTGTGACGGATGGAGATGCATACCGGAGCTACGGCGAGGAAGAACGCCTGAGGATATTGAACGACCGTGGCGACGGTGTTATCTATACCGTGATGGATAGCCTGATGAGACCGGACTTCCCGTATCTGGCATATAAACAGGCTTCGAAGTTGGAATCGCTCCGGCCCGAGAAGGTCGACCTCTATTATAACTCGCAGTTTACCAAGATGAATGACGGCTGCCTGATCCTGTTCGGAGATTTGAATCCGTACCGGGTTAAGACCTTGATGTCCAGATATCTGGGAGGATTTATCACAAGCCGGAACTACTCGATCCATTCGCGGGTACAGTACCAGCAGCGCTCCGGATGGACGACTTATATGGACGTGCCGGCCTCTCAGGGAGGGCGTTTCGACCGCGAAGGTATTTATATGTCTATGTCCACGCTGACGCCCGTAACCTCGGCCAAATACATGGCGATGCGGCTTGCGGAGATGATTCTTTACAAGAGGATCGCCCTGGGGCTTTACGGGACGGGGTTCTCTGTGGATATCAATACCAGTATCGAGCTCTTCCCCATGGAGCGGATCACCCTCACCATGGCCTGTCATGCCGATCCCGGGACAGAGGCCAGCCCTATCACGGCCCTGCCTGCCCTGCGTTCAGCTCTAGCCGACGTGTCGGAGAATCCGGTTACGGATGCCGAGCTGAAGAATCTCAAGGCTGCCTTGATTAAGAATATCGACTATGAGCGGACAGTCGGCGACGAGCTTATGAAAATAGCCGCCTACAGGTATTCGGAGGGCAAGGATTTCGCCACCGATTATAAGAACCGGATTAACGGCGTGAGCAAGGAGGACGTCCGTGAGATCATCTCCGGCTGGGATTCGGGAGCTAAAGTGGAATATATCGTCGCACGCTGATGGCCAGGGAAGATTTCGGGACAATAATCCAGATCGGCGACATCCTGGTGTCCGAGGAGGTCGCATTGGAGTGTTTCTGCTGCGACTATCCCGTATGTAAGGGCCGTTGCTGCGTGGAAGGCGAGTGCGGTGCCCCCGTTTCCGAGGAAGAAATCGAACTTCTGGAAAGGGATTATCCCGATTATTCCGCCCTGATGACTCCTTCCGGCAGGCAGGCCGCCGAGTCGAAGGGTTTTTTCGAAATCGACTTCGAGGGTGACACCGTCACGCCCCTGGTCGAAGGTAGCGGAGAGTGCGCGTACACTTTCACTACGGCTGACGGGGCGAAACTCTGTGCCATCGAAAAATGCTTTCTGGAGGGCAAATGCCGCTTTCGCAAACCGTCAAGCTGCAGCCTCTATCCCATACGCATCACGCGCCTGACCGGCGGAGGGCTAGCCCTCAACCTGCATCGCTGGGATATCTGTAAAGATGCTTTTGAAAAGGGGCGCAGGGAGAAAATCCGTGTTTACGAGTTTCTCCGCGAGCCACTCGTGGAACAGTTCGGAGAAGAGTTCTACTCCATGTTATCAGTAGCCGCAAATCGGCTCTCCAAACCGTAAACCAGCCTGGTGATATCCTTCGACGGGCCTTCCAGCACGAATCCATGGATGTCCCTGGTCATGGTCACCCGGTCCTCGAACATGCGGGTCGTACGCATTATGGGCGAGCGCATGCGGAAACTCAGATTTTCGTCTTCTTCCGACTCCAGACGATAGCCATGATCCTCCATAAAGGAGACCACGCCGTCCCGTATGTCCTGATACGGGCCTGGAATCCTGGCACCCCGGCTTGAGAACCCGAAACGCGGATAAAGCGCGGAGATCACACCGAAGACCAGGCCGATCTGCCAAAGTGAATCATATCCGTTACGGAACATTTTATCGACATCCGGACTTACCAGGCCCAGCATTACCAGGACAGCGAGGAAGATCGCGACTATCACCGTGATGTACAGGAAGTATTTTACAGCTCTGACTACATATTTCATAATGCTGCAAATATACATATTTCCCCGCTCAGATAAAATCGAAGGTCAGGTCCACGTCGCCGTAGTGCCCGGCCACCCCGCTGAAGCGTTCGAGAAAATTCGATGAAAGCATCCCCCTCCACACTATATCATCCCTGGTGCGGAATGGCAGGTCGAGTGTGATGCCGTAGCTTTTAGAATTAACCTTGACCACGGTTTCACACTTCCAAGAGGTGGTCGTGCCGCCATCGTCTTCGATAATCATCAGAGCGAACTCTTCCAGCTGCTCCGTCCAGTCCGAGACCAGCACGGCATTGAAAGGAATCGGGGCACCGGTCTGCGAGCGCTTTACCACAATCATGAAATCGGTAATTCTAGGCTCGTAAAGCCTTAGTTCGGCCTCCGTACTGGCAGTGAAGTTCTCTAAGACCCCGCATTTGACAAAGAATTCGGACGCACCGCCGAACCAGGTATCGAAATTCCGCTTCACCATAAAATCCCGCAGGACCAGGGTCCTGTGCTCATTCTCCCCGGAACGGGTGGCGGGGGTTGTTTTCAGGACAATATTCCCTCCCTCTCCCCATCCGTCGCTGCCACGCCGAAGCATCTCCAGCGAGGTGAAAGCGCTATCGTCATTTCGGTTCACCACCCAGACCGGCCTGGTGCGCGCGGTCTGTTCGTCGATGATCACCTTGTTTACACTCCTGGTGCCATCCGGAAGCAGTGTGATTTCGTAGCCCTCATTTGCCACGGCATCGGTACCCGGGTCGAAGGTTATGATGGGATAACTGTGGCCATCCCAACTCTGTGAATACGGCCAATACAGCTGCACATCCGAGTCCGTCAAGGCTGCGATGTAGTCGTCGGCATCCACCACGGAGCCATCCGCGCGGGTGGCGGTATTACTGCGGAGGTAATCCTCTACCAGTGAGCGCAGTGGCTTGGAATATGAAGCGGCCTTCGTCGGTGTCCCGTCGTCTCCAACACCGGAACCGGGAGCCGTGAAAAGGTCCTTCATCATATATTCTTCGTCGTATCCATTCCCGGAGGAACTGCATACGGCATCATACACCTCACCGAGATGCTCGCTCTCCAGCGGAAGAGCTGAAAACATGCGGGCGACCTCGGGGAGGGACACAGAGGACGATGCCCCCGGCACCGTCGCTTCTTCAAAGCCGCTGCAGCCCGTAAGGGCCACAGCGAGCACAACAATAAACCTATGAAAACTTTTAATCAACATGGTGCAAAGTGACAACTATTTATCCGTGTACACAAATTGGACACGGATAAATTTTGTTTTCGCTGTCAGATGCCCACGAGAGGCCGCTTTTTTAGCGCAGAAATGCTAAAATCCGCGGCAAAAAAGTCATTAACGCACGAAGGAGATGAAGCGGTCTTTGGCGTAAAGGTCTTTGATTACCGCCACTTCACGGAAACCGGCGGCGACGAACAGGTCGCGGGTGCGCCCGCCCAGTTCTTCATTGATCTCCACAAAACCGCGCCCGCCACTGATAAGGTCACGAAGCGCTATCTGGGCAATGGCCCGGTAAAATACCAGCGGATCCTTGTCGCTGACAAACAGGGCGAGGGCCGGTTCGAAGTCGAGCACGTTTTTCCGCATGGAGGCTTTCTCACTCTCGCGGATGTACGGAGGATTAGCGACCAGGATATCATATTGCCCGAACTCACAGTTCTCTTCGAGAATATCTCCCCAGATAAACTCAGGGGCCTTATATGTGCCGTCGGCGAGGGCGTCTTCGAATTTCTGCCCGGAGGCGACTTCGAGTGCGTCTGCCGAGACATCCACGCCCACTACATGAGAACCGGGAATACTCAGGGCCAGCGTCCATGCTATGCAGCCGGAACCGGTGCAGAGGTCCAGTATCTCGACAGGGCGTGCATCTTTTCCGTACGCGACACGCATACGCTGCATACGCCCGCCTATCTTTACGGCCTCGCGGGTCATGATTTCAGTCTCGGGCCGCGGGATGAGGACACTGTTATTGACCGTAAAACGACGGTCACAGAAGTCGCTGTAGCCGAGGACATATTGTAATGGCTCCCCTGCCGCCAGGCGGTCAACGTCTTCGTGTAAGCCGGGCACGCTTTCGGCCGGGATTTCGAACATGGGGTCGACGATATGGGTGTAATTCTTTACACCAATACGCTCTTCGCACAGGATCATAATGATACTGTGTGCCTCCCGCTGCGGATAAATGGCAGTCAGACGATATTCGCTCTCGTCGATGAAATTATTTAGGAGCATTCTATGATGGAGCTAAGAAAATCTTTCATCTGCAGGCCTTCTTCGCGGACCATCTTCGGCACCAGAGAAGCACTTGTCATACCGGGGATGCAGTTAATTTCCAGGAAGTACAGTCCGTCCGGAGCGCAGATGTAGTCGGCGCGGACCACTCCGCGGCAGCCCATGAAGGAGTAAATGCGAACTGTTGTTTCCCGAATGAGCTTAGTCAGGGCGTCGTCGATCGGAGCGGGGCAGATTTCACTGCTGTGTCCGTTATACTTGGCGTCGTAGTCGAAATAGTCGTTCTGGGAGACAATCTCGATGACGGGCAGACTGCGTACGGCACTGCCGTCGTACCATGCAGCGCAGGTAAGTTCGCGTCCGACCACGCCTTGCTCTACGAGTACGGTGTCATTTTCCGAGAAGGCGTAATTTACGGCTTCGGCGAGGCGCGCGGGATCACTCACGCGGGTAATTCCGAAACTGGAACCACCCTGGGTGGGCTTGACGAATACGGGGAATGCAAGTGTCTCGGCCGCCCGCTTGCAGAAGGCGTCGATGTCATCTCCGCGGCGGACGTACTCGGAAGGGGCCAGCTTTACTATATCGGTTCCCTGAAGGAAGCATTTGCAGGCATATTTATCAAAAGCCACTGCAGAGACGAATGAGCTGCAGCTGCTGAAGGGGATTCCGAGCATTTCCAGATAGCCCTGGAGCTGTCCGTTTTCGCCGGGGGCGCCGTGCTGCATTATGTATGCGTAGTCGAATTTCACGGTCTCGCCCATGATATTGACCGAAAAATCAGTCTTGTCCACTTCGGGGCGCGCTTCTTCGGGGAAGGCGACCGGCATGGAGTTTTTCCGGCGGTAGGAGACCAGGGACCACTTCCCGAAACGGGCGAATATCTGATAGACATCGTACTGCGTGTCATCAATATTGGCCGCAGTAAACTCGCCGCTGCGGCAGGAGACCTCCCACTCGGAGGAGTCACTGCCGTAAATGACGGCTATTGAATTGTACTTTCCCATATTTTACTCGAAATAGTAATCGTTGTCATCGGATACGCTTTCCTGCGTGTCGTCATCGCCGCCGCTGCAGCTCAGGTCCATCACCATGCCCGCAGGCTCGATGAATTTGTCGTCTTCGCTGATGCCGGTGCTGCCGTCGGCAAGGACTTTTTTCATAAAGATACCCCAAATCGGCAGGGCCATGTTCGAGCCGCTTCCGAGGGCCAGGGAGTTGAAGTGGGTCTGACGGTCTTCACCGCCCACCCAGATTCCGGCGGTAAGGGACGGGGTGTAGCCGATGAACCAGCCGTCGGAGTTATCGTTGGTGGTTCCGGTCTTGCCGGCGATCTGTCCCTTCAGGCCGTAGACGGAGCGCAGGCGCGAGCCGGTACCCTGATTGACTACTCCCTGCATCAGGTTCGCCATCAGGAAGGCGGTCTGCTCGCTGATGGCCTCACGCTTGCGGGTGGAGAACTCGCCGAGCACATTGCCCTGACTGTCTTCTATGCGCGTCACGAACATGGGGGCAATATACACGCCGCGCGAGGGGATGGTGTTGATCGCGGGGATCATTTCGAACGGGGAGATGTCGGCCGAGCCTACGCAGAGCGAGTAGACTTCGTCCAGGTGGCTGCTGATACCCATCTTGCGCATCATCTGCGCCATCGCGTGCGGGCCGAACTGCTTCATCAGGTAGGCGGAGATATTGTTCGAAGAATGGGTAAGGCCCCATTTCAGGGTGACGGTCTGGCCGATCCACTCGTCCTTGTCCGTGCTTCGGGGGGTCCAGGTGTCGTCGCCGACGATGAAGGACTGCGGCACGTTGACGACCTTGTCGCAAGGGGTCATGCCTTCCTGCATCGCGAGGGTGTAGAGGAAGGGCTTGATGGTGGAGCCGACCTGACGCTTGCCCTGACGGACGTTGTCATATTTGAAGTAACGGTAGTTCGGACCGCCGACGTAGGCCTTCACGTGCCCGGTGCCCGGCTCAACGGCCAGGAAGGCGCAGCGAAGTATGGATTTGTAGTATTTGATGGAGTCGTCGGGGGTCATGGTCGTGTCCACGTAGCCCTTTGCGTTCCAGGCAAACACGCGCATCTTTTCGGGCTTCTCGAAGCTCTTCAGTATCTCGGCCTCGGGGACGTCCCTTTTCTTTTGCAGGCGGTAACGGTCGCTCCAGCGGCGGGCCTGGGCCATCAGTACAGCGCGGGTGTCAGCGTCGGTGTCAGAGGAGAAGGGTCGGTTCCGGTTCCAGCGCTGCTCGCGGTCGAATGCAGGCTGAAGGTTCTTACCGAGATGCTCGGCCACCGCTTCCTCGGCGAACTTCTGCATTTTATAGTTGATAGTGGTATAGATGCGCAGGCCATCCTTATCGAGATTGTACTGCGTGCCGTCAGCCTTCAGGTTCTTGTTAAGCCAGCCGTAGAGGTCGTCATAGGCCCACAGGAGGGAGTCGGCAGAGAAGTCTTCGGGGTTCTGGTAGGAGGAGCGGCGCGGCTTCTTGGCGTTCATCGTGCGGCGGAGCATGTCACGGAAGTAGGGGGCCAGTCCGGCATTATGGTCCAGCACCTGATACTGCAGGACAATGGGCTCCTGGCGGATGGAGTCGCGCTCGGCTTTGGTGATATAGCCGGCCTTCTCCATCTGGCCGATGACGAAGTTCCTGCGGGAGAGCGCCTTGTCCGGATTGAGGGCGGGGTTATAGCGCGTGGGCTTATTGACCATACCGATGAGCATCGCGCTCTCTTCGACGTTCAGTTCGGAGGGCAATTTGGCGAAGAAGGTCTCGGAGGCGGCACGTATTCCGTATGCCCCGCTTCCGAAGAAGATCGAGTTCAGATACATGTTCAGAATCTCCTCCTTCGTGTAATCGCGCTCGAGTTTGACGGCCGTAATCCATTCTTTAAGCTTGGTCCAGACCATTTTCACTTTCGACCAGCCCGGAACCTTGCTGGAGAGTTCTTCACGAGGGTACAGGGATTTCGCGAGCTGCTGGGTGATCGTGGATCCGCCGCCCTGGCTGGTGTCGCGCATGAGTATGGTCTTCACGAAAACGCGTGCGAGTCCTTTCAGGTCGATGCCGGAGTGGCGGTAGAAGCGCGAGTCCTCGGTCGCTATAGCGGCGTGGATGAGGTGCTCGGACAGATCCTCATAATTTACAAAGGTGCGGTTCTCGATATGGAAGGTGGTCAGGACTTCGCCGTCCTCAGCTATCACCTGGGTCGCCAGTTTGCTGTCCGGATTCTCCAGCTCCTCGAAGGAGGGGATGCGGGCGAAGAGCCCGACCAGCAGTAGGAGCAGCAGCAAAAAAATTACAGGTGCCGTCAATATAATCCATAACCACTTGGTTATCTTCTTCTTAATCTCGTTTCTCATACGCGCGCGAATCGTGTTTTAAGCAGACAAAAATAACGAATTTAATTTGGAAATATCCGCGGATTGTGCTTTTCTTTGCAGAACGAAATTAAAATGAAAGGATATGGAGGGCAATTTAGTCATCGTGGAGTCTCCCGCCAAGGCGAAGACGATCCAGAAGTTTCTGGGCAATGGTTTTGAGGTGAAAGCGAGTTTCGGGCACATCCGGGATTTGCAGGAGAAGAGCTTAAGCGTGGACGTCGG
Source organism: Bacteroidales bacterium (assembly GCA_017450585.1). Lineage (GTDB taxonomy): Bacteria > Bacteroidota > Bacteroidia > Bacteroidales > UBA932 > Cryptobacteroides. The sequence goes on along the minus strand of JAFSTI010000133.1, from coordinate 2,337 downwards.
GCATGGATTCATGCCGGAGTATGTAATTCCCGCAGATAAGAGGAAGGTAGTGACGGAGCTTGGCAAGGCTGCCGCCCAGGCATCGACCGTCTGGCTGGCTTCCGATGAGGACCGCGAAGGGGAGGCTATATCCTGGCATCTAGTCAGCGCGCTGGGCCTGGATCCCTCGAAGACGAAACGAATCGTGTTCCATGAGATCACGAAGGACGCCATTCTGCACGCCGTGGAGAATCCGCGCGATATAGATATGAATCTGGTGAATGCCCAGCAGGCCCGTCGTGTTCTCGACCGCCTGGTAGGCTTCGAACTTTCGCCTATTCTCTGGAGGAAAATCCAGCCGAAACTCTCTGCAGGGCGCGTCCAGTCCGTGGCGCTGCGTCTGGTAGTGGACCGAGAGAAAGAAATCATGGCGTTCCAGCCCAAGCCGTACTATCGCATTGAGGCCACTTTCCATCCCGCCGGGGCCGCGGCCACGACAAAAATCAAGTCCCTGCTGGACACCCGGTTCGAGACTATTGACCAGGCCCGCGCATTCCTGGAGGACTGCATCGGGGCTTCATTCAAGGTCACTGATGTCGAGGAAAAAGAAGGAGTACGCAATCCTGCGCCGCCTTTCACCACCTCCACCCTCCAGCAGGAGGCCGCCCGTAAACTGCGCTTCCCGGTAAGCATCACTATGAGGGTAGCCCAGAGCCTATACGAGCGCGGACTCATCACCTACATGCGTACCGACTCGACCAACCTGTCTTCCCTGGCCATCGGAACGGCGAAAAAGTTTATCGCGGAACACTATGGCACCGAGTATAACCAGGTAAGGAATTTCAAGACCAAAACTCTGGGCGCGCAGGAAGCCCACGAAGCCATCCGTCCTACCTATATGGAGAACACCTCGATATCAGGTACGGCCCAGGAGCAGAAGCTCTACGAACTGATATGGAAAAGGACCATAGCGTCCCAGATGGCTTCAGCCAAGGTAATCAACACCGATGTTCGCATCGCTTCTGACCGCAGGGAGGAGAAGTTCCTGGTAAAAGCCACCAAGATCGTGTTCGACGGATTCCTGAAGGTCTACATGGAAGGAACCGACGAAGAGTCCCAGGACGACGGAAGCGTCATCCTCCCGCAAATCAACCCGGGAGACATTTTCGAGGCCAAAAGCATCAACGCCGACTGTAAATTTACCGAGCCGCCGCTCCGATATTCGGAAGCCTCTCTCGTGAAGAAACTGGAAGAGCTTGGTATCGGCCGCCCCTCCACCTACGCCCCCACCATCTCGACGCTGACCAGCGGACGCGGTTATATTGTCAAGGGCAATAAGGACGGCAACAAGGTCGAAGTGACGAACCTTACTCTGAGCGGGAACACCATCTCCGAGAAGTTAAAGACCGAGACCGTCGGCGCAGAGAAAGGCAAATTGCTCCCCCAGGAGATCGGAATCGTCGTCACGGACTATCTGGTAAAGAATTTCCCGGACATTTTGGACTATGATTTCACCGCCAATGTCGAGAAAGAATTCGACCTGATCGCCGATGGGAAGCGCCTGTGGAACGATGTTATCGGAGAGTTCTACACACCTTTCCACGTTAAAGTCGAGTACGCCATAAGCGACCACGAGTACGCGCACGTCTCCAAGGAAATAGGAGTCGCCCCGGACGGTGACCTGCTGGTGGCGAAGTTCGGAAAATATGGCCCGTACATTCAGAAGGGCGATCCCGAGAAACGCCAGTTTGCCAATCTTGAGAAAGGACAGCTTATCGAAAATATCACGGTAGAGGATGCCATGAAGCTGTTCCAGCTGCCCAGAACAGTCGGACAGAAGGACGGCACCAGCATCGTGGTGACCAAAGGCCGATTCGGCCCTTACATCAAATTCGGCAGCCGTAATGTCTCGCTTCCGAAGAAAGCCGACCCGATGAGCGTCACTCTCGAGGAGTGCCTCGCCCTTATCGCCGCGGAAGGGGAACAGAAGCCGGCCAACACGGTAATCCAGGATTTCCCCGCCAGCGGGATCAAGGTCCTCAGCGGACGCTATGGCCCCTATATCAAATTCGGCGGCAAAAACTTCAAAATGCCACGGGGGAAGAACCCCGCCTCCATTTCCGAGGAAGAATGCAAGAAAATTGTCAACAAATAGAAGATTTCCCGGACGTTGTCCGGAATTTTTTTATTATTTTTGTGGAGTTGTAACGTGTATAAATAAACCACTGGCGCCAGCGTCCGATTCACCCGCCTTTTACCAGTGATTTATGAAGACTAGCGCATTATTTATCCCGGCACTTGCATTGTGTTCCCAGGCCGCCGCGCAGGCCGCCCCTGAAGGACCCCAGAAGCGCCCGA
>JAFSTI010000132.1 GCA_017450585.1 Bacteroidales bacterium | reverse complement strand
TGCAGCATGCTATTACCGGCTGGCCCGGAGGGAAGCCGAATGCGGATGATTCGACAAGGCCCGTTAAATCGAAACCGTTTCCGAAGACCGTGCTGGTGCTCTCCCCGCATCCTGATGATGACGTAATCTCGATGGGAGGCACCCTGATCCGGCTGACACACCAGGGCCATAACGTCCATGTGGCCTATCAGACGTCTGGAGATCTGGCCGTGCATGACGATGTGGTCATGCAGATGATGGATGCCGCCCGTGAATTGGGCTTCGGCGACCGCAGTAAAGAGATAGCCTCGCTGATTGCTTCGAAAAAGCAGGGAGACCCGGAGCCTCCCGGGTTGTTGTCCGTGAAGGCTGCCATCCGCAGGAGTGAGGCCAGAAGTGCCTGCAAGTCCTTCGGACTGCCGATGTCCAATGTCCATTTCCTGAATCTGCCTTTCTATGAGTCCGGCGGAGTGACCAAGCTCCCTTGTACGCAGGAGGATGTGGATATCATCAAATCCCTGATGTCTTCGCTCAAGCCTGACCAGATATACATGGCCGGGGATCTGGCGGACCCTCATGGAACGCATCGCGTGTGCACGGAGGCTGCCCTGGAGGCTCTGTCCCAGCTTCGGGAGGAAGGTGCCGCGTGGACTTCGTCCTGCATGGTGTGGCTTTATCGCGGGGCCTGGATGGAATGGGAGATAGGGCGCGTGGACATGGCAGTTCCACTCAGCCCTGATGAGGTGATCGAGAAGAGACATGCCATTTATCATCATCTTTCGCAGAAAGACATCGTTCCTTTCCCGGGAGATGACCCGCGCGAGTTCTGGCAGAGAGCTGAGGACCGCACCCAGAACACCGCCCGCATATATGATTCGCTGGGGATGGCGGAATACCAGGCTATCGAGGTGTTTGTGAAGTTGTAGGCCGGCCTATAGTTTATTCCATATCATAAGACTTGTGGGCTACGGAGGTGTGCGCTCTAAACCTGCCGAAGCTGTATCTCAGGTCAATACGCAGGTATCTTCCGAGGCGCTGCTCCCTTAGCTCTTGCAGGAAGGAAGGATCCCCCGTCGCGTAGCTTTTGTATGATTAACGGCCGTGAAGGATGTCTATGCCAGAATTGGTGTTTCTTTACGAAAACGGGACAGCAATCAAATAATGTATTTCCTTAAATAGATTCATCGCTCAGGCGGGCAAGGAAGCCGGCGGGTGTCATCACCGGGAGGCAGGTGTAGGGCTCGAAGTGTCCGACGTTATTCGTGACGATGATATCGCACTCGGTCTGAGCAATGGAAATCTGCATGGCAGCTTCGAAATCCGGGCAGTCAGACTTGCAAGCCAGATAGATATCGAAGTCGCTCAGGGCGAGAACCTTTAAGCGATCCAACATACCGCGTGCTATGTTTTTCCATTCACTCAACGTGTAGCTCTTACGAGTCAGATAGGCTGCGTCGGCTATCGAAAGGGACGAGGTGTAAAGCTTTATTCCATCTGATATCCTTAGCCGCATGATAATGTCGGAGGCCTCGTGCATGGGCCGCCCCTCCAGTAAGACATCCATAATGACGTTTGTGTCCAAAAACACTTTCATAGCTTCTCAAGTAAGGCGGTCAGTCGTTCATCAGATTCGATTTCCTCTTGAGTATAGCTCAGAGTTCTGCCCCGGAGCGAATCCAGAAACGGATCCGGCCTCCTGGTTACCTTCACCTTCGGCCACACCAGATCCGCCGGAAACTCCTTATACAGAATATCCTCCACGACCTTGTTAAGACTCTTTTTCTCTGCCCTGGCGCGCCGTTTCATCCTCATCAGTAGCGCCGCGTCCAGCCTGAACGCCGTTTGTATCCTTCCCATAATCACCTTTTTTGCAAAGATAACACTTTCCCATTTTGTTATACAATGCACCCGTTTCTTTTTTTTTGATTATCTTTGTGGTATGAGCAAATTTGTCATCGAAGGCGGAAGGACCCTGCACGGAGAAATCACCCCGCAGGGCGCAAAGAACGAGGCTCTGGAGGTAATCAGCGCCGTGCTTTTGACCGCAGAGCCGGTCACGATCTGCAACGTTCCGGATATCCTGGACGTGAACAATCTGATCGCCCTCCTCGAAGGGATGGGTGTGAAGGTCTCTCGCGGGAAAAAGGGCGAGTTCACCTTCTGCGCTTCGGACATTGACGTGTCGTATATCGAGAGCGAAGAGTTCGTAAAGCGCTGCGCCGCACTGCGCGGGTCTGTGATGATCGTGGGACCGCTTCTCGCGCGCTTCGGCCGGGCATACTTCCCCAAACCGGGCGGTGACAAGATCGGCCGCCGCAGGGTGGACACCCACATCGACGGTTTCATCCGGCTCGGCGCCTCCTGCGAATACGACCACTCGCGCCGGGCGTATCTATTGACCGCCCCCTCCGACGGCCTGAAAGGCTGTCACATGCTCCTGGATGAGGCCTCCGTCACCGGCACTGCCAATATTGTCATGGCCGCGACCCTCGCCTCCGGCGTGACGACCATCTACAACGCCGCCTGCGAGCCGTATGTGCAGCAGCTCTGCCGCTTGCTTGTGGCAATGGGCGCGCGCATCGACGGCATCAGCTCCAACCTCCTCACCGTCACCGGCCTCGGCGGCTCTGCCAATGCTGCTGGTTCTACCCTGCATGGTGCGACACACCGGGTGCTGCCGGACATGATTGAGGTCGGCTCATTCATCGGCCTCGCCGCCATCACCCGCAGCGAACTCACTATCAAAGACGTCTCCTGGGCCAATCTGGGCATCATTCCCGACAGCTTCCGGCGCCTGGGCGTGCGGCTTGAGCAGCGCGGCGATGACATCTTCGTACCTGCGCAGGAAAGCTACGAGATTGAATCCTTCATCGACGGTTCCATCATGACCCTCGCGGATGCACCCTGGCCGGGCCTCACTCCCGACCTTCTGTCCGTTATGCTGGTCGTGGCGACCCAGTGCAAGGGTAGCGTCCTCATCCACCAGAAGATGTTCGAGAGCAGGCTCTTCTTCGTGGATAAGCTGATCGACATGGGCGCGCAGATCATTCTCTGTGACCCGCACCGTGCCGTGGTCATCGGGCACGATCACCGCGTCACGCTTCGTGCCGGGCGCATGACGTCCCCCGACATCCGTGCCGGTATTGCCATGCTGCTGGCCGCGATGTCCGCGAAAGGCGTCTCCGAGATTGACGATATCGAACAAATCGACCGCGGCTACGAAGACATCGAAGGCCGTCTGAACGCCATTGGCGCCTCTATCCGCCGCGAGGCCTGATGTGCTTCTCCCCGGCGCCGGGCTGGGCCGCGCTCTTAAGTGCGATTTGTTTTGTATGGTAAAATACCTATATTTGCGCAATACTAACCAATTGTATCATGAAGAATATCAAATTCCTACTGATTCTCGCCGCCCTTTTTTCTTTCGCGGCCTGCGAGGATGAACCCAATGGTGAGAACGGAGAAAACGCCAATGCCAACTACTGGTATCGTCACGGCTTTGTGACAGGAGGGATAAAGAGTGTTACCGAATACTCCTTCACTGAGACGTTTGATGAGAAGGGCCGTCCGACCGGATCCTACTCAGAAAATCAAAAGAGCACCATCACTTATGGTGATAACGGGCTTCCTTCAAAGATAGTAGATGAATACACAGGCAGCGATGGAGTCAAGGAAATCACCACCACTACCTACGAGTATAAGAATGACAAAAACACATTCTTCCCCAGGCCGTTCAGCATGGGAATGTTCTTCCACCTGGATCATGCAGGACTTGTCCCCGG
>JAFSTI010000131.1 GCA_017450585.1 Bacteroidales bacterium | reverse complement strand
GTCATTACCAATTTCACACTCACGGACGCCGAAGGCAAAGCGACCATCAAAGAGGTGCCGTACGGAAGTTATGTGTTGCATGTGGAGATGATGGGGTACATGCCTTACACGACGGAAAAGTTCTTCCGCAAATGGAAGGAGGACATGGGGGAAATCGCCATGGAGCAGGATAAAGAATACCTGAAAGCAGCTGTCGTACAGGACGTTGGCAATCCCATTATCTTCAAAAAAGATACGATTGAGTTCAACGCGTCTTCGTTCCACGTAAATACCAACGCCGTGCTGAAAGACCTGCTCAAGCGCATGCCGGGCATGGAGGTGACAGACGACGGCAAGGTCAAATTCAACGGTGAAGAGATTGACAAGATTACCGTCGGAGGACGAACCTTCTTCTTCAATGACCAGTCCATGGCCCTGAACAATCTTCCGGCGGCGGTTGTGGACAAGGTGCAGGTCATTGACAAGGCCAGCGACGAGGCCCGGGCGACCGGGATGGATGACGGTAAGCGGAAGAAGGAATTGAACGTCGAGCTGAAGCAGGAGTACAAGGAAGGTTGGTTTGGCAGTGTCTCCGCAGCAGCCGGGACAACCATCGGCGACGGGAAGGAAGATCCGCTCCGTGACGACCGCGGCCTTCTGTACTCCGGCAACGTCTTTGCCTCTCTTTACAACGAAACGGACCAATTGACCTTAATAGGCAACCTGCAAAATTTCAGTGGGCTGGATAGTTTTGAAATCAGCAGCGGGGACGAGGGCTCGGACGGGTTGTCTCGATTCTCGATGGTCGGCGCAAACGCCTCCACGACCCGTATCAAGGACGTCGAAGCGACGGCCATGGTCACATATAAGGCCAATGACACCGACTCCGGTTCGAAGTCCTTCCGCACGACCTGGCAGGACGACGGGGATCTGGAATCACAGACGTCGAATATGGGCAACAGCGCCAGCCAAGTGTTGAGCTCCCGCCTCCAATTCAAGAAGGAAAAAGGCACGACCTGGTTCCACTTCAGTCCGACTTTCCGCCATACCGAGACCTCCAGCCTTAAGACGTCGGAGACTTCAGTCAGCAAACTTGGTTCGCTGGTGAACAGTTCGACCAATAAAACCCTGTCCTCCAGCACCGACGATGACGCCTCCGTACACGGCGATATTGCCTTCCGTTCCCTTGGAGGCAAGAAAGGGCGTGTTATTCGTGTCGGCATGAATGCCGGCTGGAACGGTACGAGCGGACAGTCGCAGGAGACCGGCACAATCGTCCGCGGAGCTTCAGTCACCGATAAAGACCTGACGTACATTACTGACCGCACGGCGAAAAACCTCCAAACAAATCTGCGCTACGCCGAGCCCGTGGGCGACAAGTGGCTACTGGCGGCCACCGGCTCGTTTGAAACGACCCGCACGGACAATGTCCGCGATGCTTTTGACGCAGACGGCGAGAATGACTACTATTCCACATTCACGCACAAGCATACGCTCGACCAGAAATACGGGTTCAACGCCCAGTATAAATTCATCGAGGGCGGCAACCTTACCTTCGGCGCGGATATGGACGGGCTGCTGAATGAAGTCGTCTCGCGCAACCGGGGCGTCACTGATACCACCGGAATCGACTCCTGGAACTGGTTTTTGACGCCGATGATCCGCTTCAGTTATAACAAAGGTAAGAATCAGTTTTCGGCAGAGGCGAACGGAAGCACAATGCAGCCTTCTGCAAACAACATCCTGCCTGCACTGAATCTCGGAAATCCATCCCGCTTATCTATGGGCAATGTAAACTTGAAACCTTGGAGCCAAACTAATCTGTCTGCTAATTGGCGACAATCCAACAAAGAGAAGTTTTCCTCAATCTTCTTCCGGATAAGCGGGAATTACAGGGTTAACGAGATTACTTCCGCGACATGGTATGACAGTGATGGAATAATGTATTCAATCCCCGTTAATACCTTGAGACCTAATTACACGTTGTACTTCACATCCTCCTGGAATACCACTCTGAATAAGGCTAAAACCCTGTCATTTAATATGTATTTCAATGCCTCTGGTTCTTCCATAACGAGCTATCAGGCAACCGGGGCGTTGCCTGGGGTGAATGTGGATACGTTTGACTATTTCAGTTTTATGTCTGATTTCTGGGGTTCGGAGGACGGCGAGAAGTTTTATGGCGGAGGAGGTGGTTTCAAGGAGGGCGTTACACGTAATTTCCAACCACAGATTTATTGTTATCTGAACTATAGCAGCGAACACTGGGATGTTCATCTTTCCGCAGAATTACACGGCAACCTCTCCTCTTATTCGCTTGATCCGGACCTGAATGTAAAGACGCTCGATACCGGAGTAGGGAGTATTGTCAATTACACCAGCGACAATGAATGGACTTTTTCTAGTATGCTCGGTTGCTATACATTTAAAGGATATGCCGACGGATACGGTCAGCCCGAGTGGGTATGGATTGCGAGCATTACCAAAAGTGTGGAGGCATTCACTTTTGGTCTGGAAGCATACGACATCCTGAACCAGATCCATTCTCTCCGCCACAACGTCACAGCTAACTACTCCGAAGATAGCTACCGTCTCATCCTCGGGCGCTACATAACCTTCGGCGTAAAATGGAACTTCGGCAAGATGAACGCAGCCAACAGCCGCCGCGCCTCCAACGCCGCTTACAACATGGCCTGGTAGTTTTTGATCATTATGCTAACGTAATATTATGAAACGCCTCATTCTCCTGCTTTTCCTTTCCGGGATTTTGTTTTCATGTGATCATTCGAGATCGATTGACCGTCCCAAGTGGCTTACCTCGTTCAATATGTCCGGTCCACGCTGGCGTGTGGAGCTTGAGCGTGTAGAGTTTACCGATACTGCGACTGTGCTGACATTCAATTATACCGCCACCGCGGAGCAAAACAGGATAAGGTTCACAAAGAAGTGCTTCCTTTCGGATGAGAAGGGGCGTGAGTATAAGGCGCTGTTCCAAAGCGGAAAAGGATTTGGCAAATGGATTGACGGGGCGTCCGAAGGAACGTTGATTACCATCGGATTTGAACCGCTGGAAAAAGACGTGAAGGTTTTTGATTTCATAGAGGGGTACAATAACGGCGATTTCGCTGTGATCGGGATAAATGACGGCAATTATCGTTTTAGGAAGCCACATTACAGCAGGAAGGAGAAGGCCGCGGTAGACAAGTGGAAATCCGGCTTTTTCCGTAAGGGCGAGGCCTTTGTGTCATGCGCAATCGAAGGCTACAATCCGGCAAAGGACGAAGATCCCCTGTTTATGGAAGATGATCTGTTTGATGCTTTTACGCATCTATCATCAGTCCGGCCCGATAGCCTGGGGAATTTCAGCCTTTCGGTTAAACTTGATCACCCTCAGACAAATGTCGTGACCTTCAAAAACCGTCTTTGCAATATCTTATTATCTCCTGGAGATTCGCTATCTATGAGGATTTGCGAGAACGGCCTGGCGGAAATCCGTCCCTTGAATCGGGATGCGTATCCACTACAGCATATGGGATCCATCCCTGCTTGGGACAGGGTTTATCACTATTTTGAATCTGTGGCTGATTTCGATTCGCTGGGGTGGGATGGTTACATCGCCAAAACCTATGATTATCTGTCCATTGGGGATAGTTTTGCAGACTATTTTGCCCGCAAATATAGATTTACTGCCTTTGAATACGAATACTTCAGAACAAACGTACGAAACAATGTAATCATCAACTATCTGGATAGGCGCCTTGATTACGTGCGGCAGCATTATAAATCTCGGGCCAAGGCGGATTCCCTGCTATGCTGCGAAGACCTTCTTTCGCCTCTGAGAGAGTTTCCCGCGGGCGATCCCATGATTCTGGCTTCGACTTCCGGCTGGATTCCCTTTAACCGCTTCAGATATGACCCGGTCATGATATCATATAATCGCACCCTCCACGGCAGTTCTTCCGCTTATCAGGATAACAGTCTTCTTCTGGCGAAAAAAGACTCTGCCCTGTTCGGGAAGCGTACTCTCCTCGGAGATGTCTGCCTGGTTCGGGATTCCCGGCGCAACATGAATAATATTATGGACGTTACACATGAACCCGACAGCGCCCTTGCATATACTGACTTCGTGAAGGATCTGCTCATTACGCCCGCGGCTAAGGAGAAAGTCGAGTCGATATATGAAGACGTGATGAGTAAACAGATTCCTTTCTATGATCTTCCGTCCTGCGCAGGGAAAGATGTTTTGCAGTCAATTATCTCCAAATATTCCGGAAAATACGTTTTTCTGGAATTCTGGTCTACCAGTTGCGGCCCGTGCGTAGCCCAGATCAAGAACTGGAACCAGATCTGCCCAGCGGAAATCAGGCCCGGTGCAGACATTGTACCGGTATTCATTACGGATGATTCAGAACAAAGATATAATCACTTTGTTCACGAGAACCTCCAGGGGTGCGAATCTATACGGCTCTCCCGTAGCGACTGCAAGGCGCTTTGGGACATGTTCAATATCTCCGGCATCCCGCACCACGAAATCATCAACCCTTCCGGGCAGGCTTCACGACGCGCTCCGGACCACCACGGCACGCCACGCGAGGTCCTGCGTCAGATTCTGGCCCTCTCTGAGAATGCCGCAATCACGCCGCGGAGGTAGCCGATGGATTCGGCGACGCCGGGATGGGGGTCGGCGGGGTTCTTTTCGAACTCCATGGAGATGACTCCCTGGTAGTTGATTTTCTTTAGGGCGCGGATGATGGCCGGCAGGTCCATGAGGCCGTGGCCGCATTCGCAGGTCCGGCCGGATTTGTCAGCGGCGGTTTCGTCCTTGATGTGGATGTCGTAGATCCAGTCGCGATATTTCACGATATCCTCAGCGGGGTCCCAGCCCATGCGGAATGTGTGTCCCAGGTCCATGCAGCAGCCCACGCCCAGTGAGGGGTCGCCCACTTTTTCCACTATTGTCCTGATATCGGGGAAGGCAGCTCCGTCGGGGCCGTGGGTATGGATGGCGACACGGATGCCGGTTTCTTTGACTTTGGCAATAGTGTAGTCCAGCAGTTCGTAGTTGGGGATGCCGATGAACATCTGAGCCCCATAGCGCTGGGCGTAAGCAAAGGCCTGGTCTACGGCCTCTTCGCTTTTCATGTAGATCGGTCCGAGGATATATCCGTCCACGTCATATTCCGCGCACTTGGCCTTGAACGCATCCATTTCCTCTTTCGTGGAATCCAGCGGCAGCCAGAAATCCTTGATCGAAAGATAGTGCACATTGATACTCTTCAGATACTCCAGCGTCTGCTCGATGCTGAACTTCCTGTAGGAGTACCCGGCCACACCGAGTTTTAACTCACTATCCTGTCCGTTTTTCTTTCCGCACTGCGCACATCCTGTCAGTACCATGGCGCACAATGCCACAATGATCGGTAGGTTTCGTCTCATTCCGCTTAATCTCATTTCTTACAAAGATACGACAGTTTTTTCTAATACTCACCCGGATACCCAATTCTCCCCCGGCAGTTATTACAACTCCATGTGCAACTCGGCACGCGCGATCTCTACACTTTTTTGTACGAATTCGTAGGACGTGGTACCAGGTGTTGCAAGCGACAGATACTTTTCATACCAGATCAAGGCGTTTCGCCAATCTCCCTGACGCTCATAGCAATATCCGATAATCGACAGGGCGGAAATGTATTTGGGATTATACTGCCACGCTTTCTTGTAGTGGGAGATTGCAAGGCTCCAATGGGCGCTGCGATACTCGCCATGCCCGTACTGTTGATGTATCCGGGACATTAACGAAGGGTCCGGCTCAAGCATCTGCAGTGCCCTGTCAAGCCATGGACGAATCTCTTTATCGAAGGAGAGCATCCTGTCTGCCTTTACCGCCGCTATGCAATAAGCCAAATTTACGTCGCTAGAGTCAATCTGCCATGCCGACATCAACTCCTGTTCGGCGCGATAAAGGACATTTGTCCGCCAGTAGCTCTGACCCAAATAGAAATGTACCGGGTAAATATTATTACCGACTTCTATCTGTCTTTCGAACACATTAATCGCTTCATCGTACTTTTCTGACAGGTACAATGCCAGACCTTTTATGGGTGAGACTGTGACATCATCAGGAATTAGCGAGAGCAATGAGTCCGTGAGCGCCAGGGCCTGGTCGAAATCCTTTTTATCTAAATAAATCTTTGCCGCTTTGCTTACTACGGATGGATATGTCGGTTTACGGCAGAGAGCCAGCCCATACCATACAAGTGCCGAATCTGATTGTCCCACCTGATTAAATGCATCACCGATGAGCGCGGCTACGGCGGGTATCGTGTCACGCACGATGATCCCCTCTCCAATATCGACCGTCGAGACATAGTCTTTCATCCTATACGTGCACTGCATCTGACGAACCGAATACATCAGTTTCTCCGGAAACTCGCGTCCAAGAGTCTTATATGCCCTCTCTGCTGATGCGTAATCCCCCGAAATAAAATAACAGTCTGACAGCTCCGAGAGCAGATCCTCATCTAGTGTTGTCATTAAGGAGTCCTTCTCTGCAATAGCCCGCGTGAGAATGCTTATTGCATCGTCGGTGCGATAAACCGACTTAAGTTGACGGGCACGCTCAAGAGCACTCTGTCCCATGGCCAGCCGACCCGGAATGCACATTGACACAGCAAGTAGTACCGCTATTCCTGCTTGTTTCATCGCCCATTGTTATACCGCTCCAAGTTAAGCATTTTTTCGTGTATCTTTGCAAGGATGAGCCGTCAAAAAGACATACATTTGCTCCAGTTCATGCAGGAGGGCCGCGTGGAAGCGGGCTGCGATGAGGCCGGCCGCGGTCCGCTGGCAGGGCCCGTGTTCGCCGCCGCGGTGATATTGCCCCCGGACTTCCGGCACCCGCTGCTGAACGACTCCAAACAGATGAGCGCCCGTGCCAGGAACGAACTGCGGGAGGTCATCGAGAGGGAGGCAATAGCCTGGGCGGTGGAGGCCGTCAGTGCCGAAGAAATTGACCGGATCAATATCCTCAACGCCTCGATTACCGGCATGCAGCGCGCTGTCCGCCGACTGTCCGTCCGGCCTGATTTTCTGCTGATTGATGGCAATAAATTCAAGCCTTTCGACGGTTTCAGCTATCAGACCGTCGTGCACGGGGACGCCACTTATGCGAGCATTGCGGCCGCGTCGGTATTGGCCAAAACCTGGCGGGACGAGTACATGACGCGCATCGCCGCCGAGTATCCGGGGTACGGCTGGGATCGGAACATGGGCTATCCCACGCCCGAACACATTGACGCCATCCGCCGCTTCGGCCTCACGCCCCACCACCGCCGATCCTTCCACCCCACCGCCCTGGAGCCGACTCTTTTCTGATGTCCGCGAG
>JAFSTI010000130.1 GCA_017450585.1 Bacteroidales bacterium | reverse complement strand
TCGATGCCGGGGCTGGAGACCATTGCCAGAATCTCTCCGGTGGAGGGCTCTATCGCCACGAGGCTGCCGACCTTTCCGCGCATAAGTTCCTGCCCGTACTGCTGCAGGGAGGCGTCGATGGTCGTGACAATATCCGACCCAGGTACGGCTTCCTTGTCCAGTTCTCCGTCCCGGTAGGAGGCTTTGATGCGGTTACGCGAGTCGCGCAGGTATATCCGGTAGCCCTTTTCGCCGCGCAGCTCTTTCTCTCGTGCCGCTTCGATACCGGTGCGTCCTGCATAATCGCCGCTCTTGTATTCGCCTTCGTGCTTGCGGATGAAGTCCGCATCCACTTCTGACACATAGCCGAGCAGATTGCCTCCCGCGTTGACAGGATAATCGCGGGTGCTGCGCACCTGACCCCTGAAGCCGGGGAACATGTATCCGATCTCCGCGAAACGGTGATAGACCTCCGGTCCGACTTGTTTCATGAACGGAATGGTCCGGTAGCCGATGCGGGTGCGGAAACGCCGGTACTCGGCCATCTTGTCCTTAATCAGCGAGTCGGTGATGCCCAGCGCACGGGCAAGGGCGAGCGTGTCGAAAGCGCGCACGTCCACTGGCGTAACCATTATGTCATAGGTAACCTTGTTGCCAACCAGGATTGTGCCGTTCCGGTCGTAGATGATGCCGCGGGAAGGATAGATGACATCATAGACCATGGAATTGTTCTCGGCCGAGCGCTTGTACTTATCTTCGATGACCTGCACGAAAAACAGGCGGACCACCAGCACGGCCGCGGCGGCCACCAGCCCGATCAGCAGTTTCCTCGTGCGGTTGTTCAGCTCCATCGGTCGTGCACTCCTTCCGTAAGCAGCCTCGTCAAGGCCAGTGAAACCAATATCCCTGCGAGAGTGGAGACTCCGAAGCGGGCGGCGCAGAACCAGAAGGGCCTGGACCCGGCATTATCCACCCACACATAGAGCAGCATGAAGATGGCCTGCACGATGCTGAAGGCAATGATTATCTTCTGGATGCCGTGCTTCTCGGCGGAGATGTCCTCGCTTCTGGAGATCAGTTCCTCGCCGAAGACGCCGCGGATGATGGGTCTTCGCAGCAGCGCGACCGGAAGCAGTGCGAGCGTGTTCAGTCCGGGCAGGCCGTCAGCTATGAAGTCGACCGCCAGACCGCTCCCGAAGGCTATGAACAATACAGCCAGCGTGCTGACTTTCAGCGGAATGCACAGTACCATCACCGGCAGGACACACAGGTACAGGTACGGTGTGACGTGCAGGTAATTGCAAATCATGACCTGCAGAACCAGCAGGATAATGTATGTCAATGCAAAATTCCTTTTCATCGCCTGCCCTCCCGCTTTTCAAGTTCGTGAATCTCGTCCCTGCCGGTATTTGTGGCAATAATGACGGTCCGCAGGGCGTAGAAGTCCTGGAACAGGGAAACCGTCACCTGGTGGGACGTGCCGCCCACGGTATTGACCTCACCCGCAGTGCCCAGCGGAATGCCGGCGGGGAAGAGGTCCGAGTAGCCGCTTGTCCATACCGTATCCCCCGGCGTCACTTCGTAGTGCATGGGGATGTCTTTGAGCAATGCCGTCCTGGTGTCGGTGCCTTTCCATTCCAGCGGTCCGGCGATGCCGTCGCGTCCGAGCCTGGCACTGACGCTGAGATCCTTGTTCAGGAAGGAAATCCCGTAGCAGAAGTGCTTGCCCACGGCATTCACTATCCCGACCACTCCGTATGGCGTGATGATTCCGGACTGCTCCTGAATGCCGTCCTCGGAGCCTTTATCCAGGATGATATAGTTATGCTGGGAATTACGGCTCATCTTTACGATATTCGCAGGAGACAAATTGAAGCAACCGTATCCGTTTACGGCCTCCGCCAGGGAGTCGGCTTTCTGCCTGTCCTCCTCCTCCATTCCGGCCATAAGGGCCATGTGCAGGCGGATGTTCTCCTCGGAGAGGTTCTTGTTCTCTCGTCCCAGGGAGATGTACCTGCCTATATTCTCTCCTACTCCCCATAGCGCCCCGCGGACGCTGTTCGCCGCTCTCAGAATCCAGGTGCTCTGCAGCCGTCCGCTGCCGCCTACCAAAGTGAATGCAGCAACCTCCATCAGGATGAAGACTGCTGCACAAACGATTCTGTAAACTGTGTCGCGGCGGGGCATTATCTCATAAGGAAGGAATAATGTGAAGTGTTCTTAATCGCGATACAGGTTCCGCGGGCCACTGCACGGAGGGGATCCTCGGCGACGTGGAACTGAATGTTGACTTTCTCTGTGAGACGTTTCGCAAGTCCCCTGAGGAGGGCGCCGCCTCCGGACAGGAAGATGCCGTTGTCCACGATATCGGAGTAGAGCTCGGGAGGAGTCTGCTCGAGAACGTGGAGGATAGAGGCCTCGATCTTCGCGACGGATTTGTCCAGACAGTGTGAAATCTCCTGATAAGTGATGGTGGCTTCCACCGGGTGTGCGGTCATGAGGTTCGGACCCTTGATGACATAGGGTTCGGGCTCCTCGTCCAGCTGAGGCAGGACGGAACCGACATTGACCTTTACCTGCTCGGCGGTGACTTCGCCCACCTTGATATTATGCTGCTGGCGCAGATAATACTGAATGTCGGCGGTGAACACGTCCCCTGCGGTGCGGATGCTGTCCTGCACCACGATGCCGCCCAGGGAGATGACTGCGATCTCGGTAGTACCGCCGCCTATATCCACGACCATATTGCCCTTAGGCGCCTCTACATCCAGGCCGATACCCAGCGCTGCGGCCATGGGCTCGAATATCAGATATACGTCTTTCGCTCCGGCGTGCTCGGATGAGTCGCGCACGGCCCTGATCTCGACCTCCGTACTGCCGGAAGGAATGCCGACCACTACTTTCAGGTTCGGAGTGAAGAGGGAGTGACGGCGTTTGTTGTTCACTTCCCGGATGAATCCTCGGATCATCATCTCCGCCGCCTTGAAGTCGGCGATAACTCCGTCCTTGAGCGGGCGTACGGTCCGTACCCCGGGATTCGAGCGCCCGTGCATGAGTTTAGCGGGCTGTCCGAGCGCAATGCAGTTCCCTGTTTCGTTGTCAATGGCGACAATGCTGGGCTGATCGAGAATCAGCTGGTCATTCTGGAAGATGAGCGTATTGGCCGTTCCAAGGTCAATCGCCAGCTCCTGTGTCAGAAAAGAAAAAGCCATATAAAATATCGATATTTAATCCGTTTAACCGATTATCGTGTAAAAATACAAAAAACTCTCTAATTTTGCGGAAATATCTGCACATGAATAATAAAAAATATTTTGTTGTCGTAGCAGGGGGCAGCGGGACCCGCATGGGATCCGAGCTTCCCAAACAGTTCATGGAACTCGCCGGAGTGCCGATTCTGCGGCGCACGATTGAGGCATTGCACCGCGCATGCCCGGACGCCGCGTTCATTACCGTACTCCCCGCCGGATATGTCGATTACTGGAAGAACTACTGCATCGAAAAGGAATTTCATGTAAAGCAGATGCTGGTCTGCGGAGGCATCAGCCGCTTCCATTCCGTCCGCGAGGCCCTGTCGCACATCCCTGACGGGGCGGTGGTCGCC
>JAFSTI010000129.1 GCA_017450585.1 Bacteroidales bacterium | reverse complement strand
TTGACGAAGTATTTGGTATTACGGCTTCCGCCGCTGAACTGTGCGTTGGCACGGGTGATGTCCATGTGACTGCGCAGGAATTCGGAAGTGAAATCCACGTCCGGATAGCGGTAAGGATCGCTGCCGTCATACTTGGTCGGATCGTACAGTTCGGTCAGACCTATATTGGTGAGGGCCGAATTGTAGAGGGTCGTATACTCCTGGGAGTTTAGCCAGCCGGGATTGACGGTGGGCATTTCGACGCCCTGCTGTACGTTCACCTTGACATAGTTCTCAAAGGATTTACCCCTCTTGGTCGTAACCATCAGGATTCCGTTGGCATACTCGCCTCCGTAGAGAGCCTTCAGGGATGCATCTTTGAGGAGTTCCACGCTTTCAACGGTCTCAGGCTCGATGTAGTCGAGATTACGGACTACTCCGTCCACCATTATGATGGGTGCGCCGCCCTGGGGAGCACGGACAAAACCTGTCCATGAACCTCCCGCGGGTTCGGTGTTTCCTCTCCTGTAGAACAGGCCGTTAAGCCTTCCGGACAGGGCGTCCATCAGGTAAAGTGAGGGGGTTTGCTCCAGGGCGCTGCCTTCCACTTTTGAGAATGCGCCGACGGAGCGGAGCTCGGACATCGAACCGCCGTCCACGGTATAGAGGATATGGGAATCATCTTCTCTGATATCGCAAGGGGTGAGGCTAACCTTCAGTTTCCCGTCGGCTGAACTGGTCAGGTCTACGGTAGCGGTTACAAATCCGGGAGCCTTAATCTTCAGGACGTCGCCTTGTTTCAGTTTAAGGCTCAGTTTACCTTCAGCGTCTGCCCCGTAGGAGCAGCGGTTCTTGGAAGATGTAATGATCGCTCCGGGGACGGACGCTCCGTCCGGAGATACTACCTCTATGTCGTAAGGCGTGGTCGCCTGCGCGTTTTTCTTCCCGGCGGCCAGGACATCGGCGCAGCTCAGGAGCAGTACGCAGATGCAGATATATATTGTCAATCTTGATTTCATACTACCAGCCGGGATTTTGTTTGAAAACTGAACACATATTGATGTCATCCCTGTTAATGGGGAAGAGGTTCATCCTGTCCGTATAGACATGGGTGTCGATGGGAACGGGATCATATTCGTACATAAAGCCTGTAGGATAGACGCTGGCGTCATACCCGGGGGCGAGTTTGGTGATGAGAACCCGGTACATGTTCTGATCGATATCCTTGCCGATCAGAAGGCGCCGGATATCATAGAAGCGCTGGTCCTCGAAGCAGAGCTCCACACGGCGCTCATTCTGGACCCTCTCCATGAAGTGATCCTTAGTGTCGCAGTAGTCGGCGGGGACATCGGCTATACCGGCACGGTTACGCACTTTGTTAAGCGCCGCCAGTGCGGAATAGGTGCAGCCGCTGTGTACGGTCTTCCAGTCCCATCCGGCCTCGGTGGCAGCTTCGGCGAACATAATGTAGAGTTCGGTGATTCTCATTTCAGGCCAGACCATACGGTGGTCGACCTCGTTGAAAACCTTTCCCATCCATTTGTGGATGTATGTGCCGGTGGGAGTGTAACCTTCCATCAGTTTTCCACTCTGGTACTTCATGTCGGCCGATCCGGTCAGGTCACGGGTGCCGTCCGGGTTCTGGGTATAATTGTACAGATTCAGGACCTTGCCCGGATAAGGCTCGCTCTGGTTGTGCAGTATGCACTGCTCAAAACGGGCGCCGCGTCCCTTGTATGGATCCTGGGGATCGTAGTTCGAACGGGGATCCGTGATAGGATAGCCGTTTTCCATGTCAAACGCATTCACCAGACTCTGGTTGATGGCGGGACCGTATTTTCCTCCCAGAGTTCCCGGAGGACGTATCGTGTGGAGGTAGGCATCCGAATTCCACTTGATGGAATGGCGCCTGCCCCAAATCACTTCGGCTATCTGGATATCTTCCTGATTGTCGTTATAGATATCGTAAATGTTTGCGGTGGGAGCCATTGCGTATCCGTTGGACTCTGCGGCCTTAATGGCGACTTCGGTAGCCTCGGCGGCCTCTGCCCATAGGGATTCACGAGTGGTGCCGCCTTCTTTGGTAGCCTGGGGGCTCGCTGCATAAAGGATGCACTTCGCCTTGAACGCTAGTGCGGCTACAGAAGTGGGATGCTGCCACATGCTCTTGGGGACGGTGGGCTGCAGAAGGTCTGCTGCGCGCTGGAAATCATCCGCAGCCTTCAAGTACGTGGTGCGCATGTCATCGCGGGGTACATCCAGATTGTCAGCCAGACTTACGGGCTGCTCGAAATATGGCATTCCGCCCCAGCGGCGGCAAAGCTCATAGTATGAGAATGCGCGGTAGAAGTAGCAGGTTCCGAGCAGACGTGCTTTCTCGGAAGCC
>JAFSTI010000128.1 GCA_017450585.1 Bacteroidales bacterium | reverse complement strand
CATATCGCCGTTCCCGAGATCAAGGAAGCCGGCGAGTTCGAGGCTAAAGTCAAGTGCTACAAAGGCGTTTTTGCGAACGTTAAGGTTGTGGTAAGCGCGGAATAAGACTAGTCGAACTAGCGCAAAGAAAAACCGCCACCCTGTCCGGGTGGCGGTTTTTTGCTTACTAGTTCGACTAGTCTATGTCTTCGAGCTCTTCTTCGGAGCGGAGGTTTTCGCGGATGAAGTTCTGGCGGTCGAGGGTGTTGTCGCCCATGTAGAATTCCATGATGTCCTGGATGGATTCTTCGTCGGCGAGTTTCACGGGATCGAGACGCATGTTCTCCCCGATGAAGTCGCGGAATTCGTCGGCTGAGATCTCTCCGAGGCCTTTGAAGCGGGTGATTTCCACTCCGGTCTTCAGGGCGCTGATGGCATTTTCTTTCTCTTCGGGAGAGTAGCAGTAGCGGGTCTCTTTTTTATTCCTGACGCGGAAAAGGGGAGTCTGCAGTATGTGCACGTGGCCGCGGCGGATGAGATCGGGATAGTACTTCATGAAGAAGGTCAGCACAAGCATGCGGATGTGCATTCCGTCGTCATCGGCATCGGTCGCGACTATGATATTGTTATAACGCAGATTATCCAGGTCGTCCTCCACGCCCAGGGCTGAGATAAGGAGGTTGAGCTCTTCGTTCTCGGCCACGCGCTTGCGGCTTTCCTTGTAGCAGTTGATAGGTTTTCCACGGAGGCTGAATACGGCCTGGGTGGCGGCGTCGCGTGCTTTGGTGATGGTTCCGCTTGCGGAATCTCCTTCGGTGATGAATATGCTGGAGCCTTCGACTTCAGCCTGGTTCTTCTCGGTAATCTTATCGCTGAAGTGGAAACGGCAGTCGCGCAGTTTCTTGTTATAGACGTTGGTGCGCTTGTTCTTCTCGCGGGTTTTCTTCTGGATTCCGGAAATCTCTTCGCGCTCCTGCTGGGAAGCTTTGATCTTGGCCTCGATGATATCGGGCAGTTCCTTGTGGATGTGGAGATAATTGTCCAGATTCTTCGCTACGAAGTCGTTCACGAAGTAGCGGATGGTCGGGCCGTTGGACAGCTCCATCGTCCCGTCTTCCTTCTTCGTCTGCTTTTCCCACATGTATGTGGAACCGAGTTTTGTCTTCGTCTGGCCTTCGAAATTAGGCTCCTGGATCTGTATGCTGATAGCGCCCACGATGCCTTGGCGGCAATCCTCGGGAGCGTAGTTCTTCTTAAAGAATTCCTTCAGTGTCTTGGCGATAGCCTCGCGATATGCGGCGAGGTGGGTGCCTCCGTCGCGGGTATTCTGGCCGTTAACGAAGGATGATATGTTCTCCCCGTATGCGTTTCCGTGCGAGAGAACTATCTCGATGTCTTCACCTTCGAGGTGGATGGGCGGATAAAGCGGCTCTTCGGAGAGGTTCTCGTTCACCAGGTCGAGCAGACCGTTCTCGGATTTGTAGGGAGTTCCGTTCAGGGTGAGGGTCAGCCCGCGCTTCAGGTAAGAGTAGTTTTTCACCATGGTCTCGACGAAATCGAGATTATAGTGATACTCGCCGAACATCACCGTATCGGGTACGAAGCGCACCAGGGTGCCGTTTTTCTCTTTAGTCTCGGCCTTACCGCTGTCTTTCAGTTCGCCTCTTTCGAAGCGGGCCCAGGAGCACTCCCCGTCACGGTGGGAGCATACGTAGAAATCTTGGGAGAGGGCGTTCACGGCTTTGGTTCCCACACCGTTCAGACCGACAGACTTCTTGAATACCGCGTCGTCGAACTTTCCTCCGGTATTCAGGATACTGGTCGCCTTAACGACGGAATCCAGAGGAATACCGCGGCCGAAGTCACGCACTGTGACTTCGTCGTTCTCTATGCTGATCTGTATCTGCTTTCCGAAGCCCATGGAGAACTCATCGATGGAGTTATCCACGATTTCTTTCAGAAGTACATATATGCCGTCACCCTGATTCGAGCCGTTGCCCAGACGTCCGATATACATTCCCGGACGCATCCGGATATGCTCTACGCCTTCGAGGGTGCGGATATTGTCGTCGCTATAATTAACTGCTGCTGCGGTAGTGGTTTTAGCCATAAACTCTCTCTAGATTCTCAAAATCTCACAAATATAGCAAAAATTACTGTATAAATCCGGCAATAAAAAGAGTGACATACGGTCGGAGTGGCGAATTGGTGGCCAGGCGTATCATGCTGAGGAATTCGCCTTTAGCCTGCCCGGACGTGTCCAGTGTCGCGCGGATGTATCCGGTAGCGCCCGGTTTGACGTCCTGGTCGAAACTGATGTCATGCACTGCCGACAGGTCGCAATCTGCCTTATAGATGTGAAGCGGCGACTTGCCGGCGTTTTTGAAACTGAATACGGCATGGACAATCGTTCCGGCGGGCGAGGGAGGAAAGTCGTAATTGGCTCCCTGACCGAAAATGGGGTTCGGACCGGCGTCACGTTCTTTAGGACTCAGCTGTGAAAAATCCTGTTTGACGTAGGTCTGGAAGCATATTTCCAGCCCGCCTTGAGCGCAGCGCGGATCACTGTCCGCCCGCATGTGTTCGGCTCCGTCTGCAGGTATAAGCTCCGGGTTGGGGCCGGTGACTTCCTGCTGGTAGGACTTGCCGCGCACCAGAGGCGTAGCGTAGTAGTTACATGCGCCGATCTGCTCGACGCCCGGCTGGATGCTGTAGTTCAATGTGGCCGTGCCGTGCGCGGGTATGGGATTCGGTTCCACGCTAAGTTCCAGTCCCGGGCTGAGGTCGCGGAAGGACAGTTGCAGGCTCTTGCCGGAGATATTGGCAATTTTAACCCTGCCGGTCCGGCCTTTGCCGCGCGTGATCTCGCCTGCGTTGACGAGGGCGCTCCGCATGCCCAGACTGCCGAAATGAACGGGATATGTAGTCGACAAGCTGCGGCGGTCCTGGGTCACTACGCCGCGAAGATGCAGGACCAGCGGCCGGGGAACGCCTGTGAGATATACTGTGAGGCTTTTATCGAAGGGATTTGGGGGATCCTGGTTTTTGAATGTAGCGCTGATGGTGCCGCTGTTTCCCGGAGGAATGGTCTCGCGCGTCCATTTGACGTCCGTGCAGCCGCAGGAGGACACGACGCTAAGTATGTTAAGGTCCTCCTTGCCGGTGTTGCGTACAGTGAATGAGCAGCTTACCGGGCCGTCCGAGAGAAGTATGTCTCCGAAATCATGGACGGTGCGGTCTACCTCCACCCCCTCGCTGACGCGGACCTGTGCGCCCGCTGTGATTCCGACGAGGAGAAGAAAGAAAAACAGTGTGTATTTTTTCGTCAAATCTTATTATTTTTTATTCAAATAATGTTATCTTTGTGTTTATATAGGCTAATACCAAAACACAGAGATTACACAATACAAAAATATGAAATTTTTACGACTCCTGACTCTGTCGCTTGCAATCGCCGTGCCGCTGATGGTACAGTCTTGCGCCGAAAAGTTACAGTCTTACATGGGAGATACCCGTCCTGCCAACTCTCTGGGCAGCATACGGGATCTTCTCGAAGAAAAGGGCGGCTATACCCAGTTCCTTAAGGGGGTAGAGCTGACCGGCTTCGACAGGTTGGTCTCCGGTGGCGGTCTGATTACCGTTCTGGCTCCTGATGATGAGGCCTTCGGTAAGTTTTTGCAGGACCGTTATGGCGTGAGCGATGTGGCCGACGCACCGCTCGAAGATATGAAGGTGATTATTCCTTATCATATCATTCAGTTCGCCTATAAGCCTATTGATTTTCTGGCTTTTACGATGAAGGATGCACAGTCCGAAAAGGAACTTGGCGACGGCTCCTGCTACAAGTACAAGACTTATAGCAAGGCCGCTCCTTACGATCATTTCGATCCTGTGCGCAAGCGCCATGTGAATGTGTATAACCGCGAAAAGTTCCTGCCCGTGTTCTCCACGCGTCTGTTTAAGAGCAGGGGAGTGGCAGATCCGGAGGCTGAGTACAGGCGTTTCTTCCCGAACGTGGGCTGGCAGGGGGCTGATGATAAGTTGTATGCCGGTGACGCCGCGGTTCTGGAAACCGGTATTCCTTCTGATAATGGTTACCTGTACACGGTCGACAGGGTGCTGGAGCCATTGCCCTCAGTCTATGAGGCGCTAGCCGATATGCCCGGCTGTTCGATCTTCAAGAAGATGCTGGACATAGTCTCATGCTATACTTACGATGCTACGGTGACGAGGAATTTCTCCGCCAGCGGAGATTCGCTGTACTATTTCTACCACTGGAAGTCGCCTGCGCGCGCCTCTGAACTGCCGGAACTCGCGAGCGAGTGGACCTACCACGACGAGGCCGGTGTGGTGTTCGACAGGGCGCTGCGTTATTGCAATACCTGCTTTGTGCCCAGCGACGCCGTGCTGGAGCCCTACCTGAAGGAGTACTTCAAGGCGTGGGGCACTTACGATGCGGATGACTTCCTGAGCGTCATTCCGAAAAACGGCATCTACCACTTCCTGGTCTCGCACCTGTACGGCGGGGCGGATATCATATTGCCCTCAGACCTGGACAAGGAAACGGTGAACGGCACGAACGGTGAGCGCTACAGCATCTCTTCCTCGGAAGTGGGGGTGAAGTTCTGCTCGAACGGCGTCATCTACACGATGGACCGTATCTTCGAGCCGGCTGTTTATGTCAATATTACCGCGCCGCTGTTCAAGAATCCGGATTACACCTTCTACGCGCGTGCTTACAACGTCAAGAATATCTACCAGCAGACGGTGGACGGGAACAATAAGTTTACGATCTTCATCCAGTCCGACCGTAACCTGCAGACGAACGGCGGTTTCTCGTCCAGCGAGACCGTCTCCGAAAATGGAACGTATACCTTCCGCAAGAACAGCGGTACGGTGATGGGCGAGTCGGAGGTTTCGAACAATGTGATGGGCCAGTTCGT
>JAFSTI010000127.1 GCA_017450585.1 Bacteroidales bacterium | reverse complement strand
GCGGCGATTTCATTGACCTCCATGATGGAGGAGACGATGGCGCAGGAGGCGAGTGTCCCGGACGGGAAGGAAGAGGGCGAGGCCCCGGGCGAGGAGAAACTGCGTGAGGCGTGGGGCGAACTTTGCGGACGGTATGTAAGCAGACCGCGCCTCGCCACAGCGATGTCCGGCGCATCCCTGGCGTTCGCGCTGAACGGCGATATCATGGACATGACCTTCGAGGTGACGAACGACGCCCAGAAAAAATGGATTGAAGAGAACCTGCTCACCGAGCTTGAAAAAGGCCTGAAAGAAATCTCCGGATCGGGCAAACTCCGACTGATGGTGGCAGCCGCCCAGGTCGTCCACAATGACAAAAAGTACCTCCCGGAAGAAAAGGCCAAGGAACTGATGAAACAGAACCCGGAAGTAAACAGCCTGGTCAAAGACCTCGGCCTGAACATTAAATAGCGTGTGAAGATGAAACTCCGTTGCGAAAATATTGTCAAAAAATACGGCGTCCGAACCGTGGTGAAGGGCGTTTCGATGGAAGTGGAACAGGGTGAGATCGTGGGATTCCTGGGCCCGAACGGCGCAGGTAAGACCACCAGCTTCTACATGATTACCGGACAGATTGTCCCGAACGCCGGGCGCATTTTCCTGGACGACCAGGATATCACCGGCCTGCCGATGTACAAGCGCGCCCAGCTCGGTCTGGGCTACCTGCCCCAAGAGGCGTCCGTATTCCGGAAAATGTCGGTTGAGGACAATATCATGTCGGTGATGGAGATGTCGAAGATGACGCGCGAAGAGCGCAATGAGCGTCTGGAATCTCTGATCAATGAATTCAACCTATCCAAGGTCCGCAAGAGTATGGGCATACAGCTCTCCGGAGGCGAGCGGCGCCGTTGCGAAATCGCCCGAGCCCTGGCCATTGACCCGAAATTCATCCTGCTCGACGAACCGTTCGCGGGAGTCGACCCCATCGCCGTGGAGGACATCCAGTATATTATTGCCAAACTCAAATACAAAAACATAGGCGTCATTATCACCGACCACAATGTAGGCGAGACTCTGGCCATCACGGACCGGGCATACCTCCTGTACGAAGGCACGATCCTGCAGGCCGGAACGCCCCAGCAGCTTGCCGCCGATGACGATGTCCGCACCAAATACCTTGGCTCCGGATTCGTCCTGAAACGCTCAGTCGCCGCCACCCGCGCCGCTGAAGAGTACGCCCGCAGTCAGGCCGTCGCTCAAGACTGATCCGGCAGGCTAAAACTAAACGACCATGAAAATATTCAGTATCACCCTCCTCTCCCTGATAGCCACCGTCGTTTTCGGGGCGAACCCGAACGACTCCGCCGGGC
The DNA here is from genome assembly GCA_017450585.1 of Bacteroidales bacterium. Taxonomy (GTDB): domain Bacteria; phylum Bacteroidota; class Bacteroidia; order Bacteroidales; family UBA932; genus Cryptobacteroides. The sequence goes on along the minus strand of JAFSTI010000127.1, from coordinate 2,405 downwards.
AACAGAATGATTGGGAAAACCCCGCTGTGACGGAAATCAACCGCGAACCTTCGCGGGCGACCTTCAGCCACTACGCCGACTTCGGCCAGGCGGCCACATTCGGAATGCCTACAGACTACGAGCTGAGCCTGGACGGCACATGGAAATTCAAATACACCCACGAAGCTGGGGACCGGCCGCTAAACTACAGCACGCAGGACCTCTCCGGCTGGGATGACATCACCGTCCCCGGCCCCTGGGACATGCAGGGCTTCGGCACCCCCATATACACGAATATCAAATACCCCATTGAGCTCAATCCTCCCTATGTAAAGGGCCTCTTCGACAACGGCACGCCGGTCGGATCGTACTTCCGCACCTTCGAGATTCCCGCGCAGTGGGACGGCAGGGAAGTCTTCCTGCATCTGGGGGGCGTGTCATCGGCATTCTACGTCTGGGTTAACGGCCAGGCGGTCGGTTATGGCCAGGACTCCTTTCTGCCATCAGAGTTCAATATCACCAAATATCTGAAGAGCGGTCAGAACACCCTAGCGGTGCAGGCCTTCCGCTGGAGCGACGGCGCTTACCTTGAAGACCAGGACGGCTGGCGCATCAGCGGCATCATCCGCAGCGTCTACCTCTTCTCTACGCCGAAATGCCGTATCGCAGACTTCTTCGTCCGGACCGATCTGGATAAGGAATACCGGAATGCGACCGCCGATATTGACATAAACCTGAAAAACGACGGCCGGAAGACCGAATCCGTCAGCGTAAAGGCGACCCTACTCCAGGGTAGGAAGCCTGTAGCCGGCGCGACCGCGAAGACCACGGTCCGGGGCGAGCGGAAATTGACCGTACACATGGACGTCCCCAACCCCGACAAATGGACATCCGAAACCCCGAACCTCTACACCGTCGTGCTGGAGTTAAAGGATAGGAAGGGCAATATCACCGACGTCGTGAACACCCGCACCGGCTTCCGTAAACTGGAGGTCCGGGACCGCAAGTTCCTGGTCAACGGGCAGGCGGTCAAGATGAAGGGCGTCTGCCGCGTGGAGAACGACCCGTTCGGCGCCAAATGCGTAAGCCGTGAACGCGTGCTGCAGGAGGTGTTGACCATGAAACGGAACAATATCAACACCATCCGCACCGCGCACATGCCGGCGGTCGAATGGCTGTACGAGTTCTGTGACGAGTACGGAATAATGGTCGTCGACGAGGCTGACTGCGAGGCGCACGGATTCGGGTACAAGCCCAGCTCGCTGGCACACAAGCCCGAATGGAAAGACGCACACGTCGCCCGCATCACCCGCATGATCGGCCGTGACAAGAACCATCCATGCGTCTTCATGTGGTCTTTGGGCAATGAAAGCGATAACGGTGCGAACCTTCTGGCCATGCACGACGCTGCGGTGGCGCTCGATCCTTCCCGCCCGACCCATTACCATTTCTCCAACGACCCCATTTCGAGCGAGGTGCTCGGCGGCGGCCTGTACAGGAAAGGCAATCCCGGCAATTCCGGCCGCTACATCAGCCTCATTGACTTCGATCTCATAAGGGACTGCGGCGATACGCGCCCGTACCTGCTGAACGAATATTGCCATGCCATGGGCAATGGAATGGGTAACCTGAAAGAATATGTCGAATATTTCGACCGTTATGACTGGCTCGTAGGTGGCACCATCTGGGACTGGGTGGACCAGGGCATAGTCGTCAAATCTGACGACCGTTCCGTATACGGAATGAAAATCCCGGCCCGGGACCGTGCTTACGCCCTCTCCGAAGCCGGAAAACCCGGAGGAAAGTACTTCTATGCCTATGGCGGTGACTTCGGTGACAGACCGAATGACGGCAATTTCCTAATCAACGGAGTGGTTCTCCCCGACCTTTCGCGGGGTGCCAAACTTCAGGAAGTGGATAAATGCTATCAGGATATAGAGTTTTATGCCAAGGACCTGCAGCATGGTAAGATAGAAGTGTTTAACAAGTACTTTTTCACCCATGTGTCAGACTTCCGTCTGGGATGGAAACTGCTGGAGAATGGCGTAGAGATCGCCTCCGGCCGCCTCGCTCCCTGCGACCTGGCCCCGCGCAGCAGGAGCTTGATCACGCTCCCGGTGGATCAGATGGACCTGAGTGCCGATGCGGAATACGTAGCGATAGTCTCTGCCAGCCTGAAGGAAGACTGCCTCTGGGCGGATGCAGGGCATGTCGTGGCATGGGAACAGTTCGTCCTGAAACCCTGGACATTCCCTAAGGGTATCGCTGCCTCCGGGGAGCCCCGGATTATTCAGGACGGAGCCGCGGTCACCGTGCTATCCGGGGATTGCAAATTCGTTTTTGATAAAGCTACCGGGCTGATGTCATCTCTCGATAAGGACGGCCGCCGCATTCTCGAATCCGGACCGGAACTTGGCTTCTGGCGC
>JAFSTI010000126.1 GCA_017450585.1 Bacteroidales bacterium | reverse complement strand
GTTCTACATCGTCCAGGATGAGCGCGCATGCGCCCAGCTCGACGGAGCCTACACCGTGTTCGGCGAGGTTATCGAGGGCCTTCCGGTAATCGACAAGATCGCCTCGGTGCAGACCGACGGCCGCGATCGTCCGGTGAATCCGGTGAAGATAATCACCGTGAAGGTTCACGAATAGGCACCGACCAGGCGACCGAGCAGACCGTAGAGCAGGGCGTCAGACCACCGAGCAGACCGCCCTGTCAAAAACGGGCAAAAACGAAAGACCCCCCGGGTAAATTACCTGGGGGGTCTGTCATTTCAGGTCGAAAACGCAAGGGCGCTACTCGCCGGGATTGGTGGCTTGAGCGTTGACGATTTCCATCGCAGCCTCGAGCTGCTTGATCCAGGTGCGGACCTCTTCCTTCGTATACTCGTTGAAGTCCTCAGTCACGTCGAGGAGGATATTCTTGCCGGAGACGGTGATGTTCGGATCGTCACTGTATTCAGCAGCCACGAGCAGCGCGACTTCATTGCTCTTGCAATTGAAGGTCTCGATGCACTTCGTGCAGACGTCCTCTCTGAAGGTCCACTCGTACTTCACGTCGTAGTAGTGCTCGTTTCCAGCTCTAAAACTGAAGGAGTAGGCTATGGTGTTGCCGCCGTTGTCTTCAGTCTTGAAGTTGTAGTACGGCGGGAGGTTTTCGTCGGACGTGCCGTTGCCGTTATCGTCCACGTTCTCCTCGTCGTCGCCCTGGTTAAGCAGGTCGCCCAGGCCCTCGCATGCCGGCAGCGCAAACAGAACTGCGCCGGCCGCTAAAAGTGAAAGGAATAACTTTTTCATATGCTAGAGATGATTGATTACGGTACAAGTGTTCTGACAAGGCCGGAACCGGAGCCAGGTTCACCACTGTCGGTGAGGCCGGCATCGATGGTTATGTTGCCGCATACGGACGCGGTGTTTCCGTTCCATCCGCGACCGATACACTCGACCGACGCGTTTGCCTGTCCCCTTGTCGCCGTCACAGAAGTGATGCCGGCGCCTATGGTAATTGTTCCGCAGGTGCAGTTATAAGATATGGCATAACCTCTCGATGCTCCGATACCGGGGGCCTGGGAGCCTCCTGTGGCGTTTATCGTTCCTCCATTGATAACGATATTTCCGCATTGCGTATAGGAATAATTAGCGGAGGATGCACCTGTTCCGATGCCAGCTCCTTCCTTACCACCTGTGGCCGTTATATTTCCTCCGTTTATCGTAATCACGCCGCAGGAACTCCTGGCCTGCTTGGCGCTGGAGCTTCCATATCCGCATCCGGTTCCTATTCCAGCACCTCCGACATTATTGTAGGCGATACCGGGACTGCTGGTGGCGATAATGGTGCCGCTGTTGATTGTAATGGCGCCGATAGAGTTAACTATAGTACTGGAGAGACTGCTATTATACATTACTCCCGATCCGATACCGGCTCCATACTGTTTTGAGGTGGCAGTAATAGTACCTGTGCCGTTGAATACCAGGTTGGCATGGACATGACCACTTCCGCTCAAGGCGTTGGCTCCGATTCCGGCAGCGCCGTATCCGCCGTATGCCTCGAGATTGCCTGGACCCGAGAACGTCACTGTCTTAGAGGTGGGATCTCCTGGGGCGTCTATGCCGGCAGAACCAAGCGAGCTCATATTGGAGCCGCCATTATATCCCTTCAGAACATTATTCCCGTACAGGATTATATTCGCCGCTCCGTTGCAGGTCATTGCGGAATAGGAATTATTGTTGGTCCTTTGGACGTTCACATTGAAAAGAACCACGCTGTAACCGTCACCGACGATTAACGGTATATTCATGACTATTGACGGGTCGCTCTGGTAAACAATTCCGTTATCGTAAACACTGTACGTGTAATCTGAGCTTTCCGAAAGATCTTTTGCGTAAGAGAATGTTCCAAGTGCGGTAAGAGTAGTCGCATAATACTTTCCATTTACCAGGTTCACCTTCTTGGTAGCATAGTACTTCGTGTCATCGTTTGCTGTTATGAGGAACAGGTACTCCTGCTTGGCACCGGAAGTATTGGCCATTGCAACATAGAACTCACTCGGCCGACTCAAAGGGAACGAGACAGTTATTTTATTCCCTGTCAATCCCGCTGCAGTAATAATCACATCCTTTACCTGCAGAGGTGTCGTTCCGTCCGGCTTGAAGAGTGTGAATTTTGTGATTGCCTGCTGGCTCACGAAATTCGCATCAGAAATAGTCAAAGCGCTTCCGCTGACGGCGGTAATGGTCACGGTCGCCGTAGCATAATCACAGGAAGATGCAATGCCGTCAAGGGTGCCGTCCTGGGTAGTGTAGCTGCCCGACAGATAGCGGAGCTCCAGTTCGTCGTTCTGATTGAAGTCTCCGGTAATTGTGCCGGTAAACTTAGTGGCAGCGCCGTCAGAAACAGCAGTGAGTGTGCCTACATTAGAGGCGCCCGAGTACACGGAAATCACATCTCCAGCCGTCCATGTAGCGGTGAGGGATGAGCCGGCATCTGCCAGGGCCCTCGTGACCCTTCCGGCATTTACTGTTACAGAATAGGTTTTCCCTATCGCGGGAACTTCAGTGGAGGGTTCCTGAACGGGTTCAGCTTCGGGCTGCTCAATCGTGGATGTGCAGGCAGCAAGGGCGAAGATCGCCATCAAATAGTAAAAACTCTTCTTCATCGCTTAGTCCTCC
>JAFSTI010000010.1 GCA_017450585.1 Bacteroidales bacterium | reverse complement strand
GTATCGGCCTCCCTGCGGGAGCAGACGCCGGAATTCGCGATGAATCGGTTCAGACGGATCTCGGACTTGATCTCCATCGGTTCAGCCTCTCGGGCGGGCATATTGTCCAGCTGCGGCTTGCGGGAGAGCATCTTGGAGATGCCATGGCCTTCGCGCTCATCGAATGCCGGCGCAAACTTGCGGCCGGGCTTGCCGGGACGGGACGGACGGCTGCCGCCGAAACTTCTGCGCTCACCGTACTTACGGCGCTCGCCATAATTGCCCTCACGGCGCGGACGGTCCTCACCAAAACTGCGGCGCTCACCGCCAAACGCGCGGCGCTCGCCGTACGGGCGGGACGGACGGTCACCATATGAACGATGCTCGCCGTATGAACGATGCTCGCCGTATCCGCCTTCGCGGCGCGGACGGTCTTCACCGAAACTCCTGCGCTCACCATACGGACGGCGCGGTGCATCAGTACTGAACACGCGTTCCGACCTCTGTGCACGGTCACGATTCACATCCTGACCGCCCTGTTCTTCATAGCCGACCCTTCTGCGGGGTCTGAGTACTCTCGGGCGACTTCCTGCGCCCTTCTTTGAATCTTCCATTACTTTAATTTAAATACATAAGTTATCGTTCCCTCCTGCGTAGGCGGCGCAGTCGGGTCATTATTGAAATACGTCTCAAATGCGGCCTTGCGGGACGCGGCCCAGAGGGTCTTGTCCGCTACGGTCGTTCCTTCAACTCCGGGTATGGCCGTCACGACCTTCCCTTCCTGGTTGACGATTATCCTTACTACTACTATACCTTCCAGCTGCGCCGAATAATCCGGCTTCGCCGGGCCGAGAACCACGGTGCGTCCCTTGAGGTGCGCGCTCGGAGTCCCGACGTCTTTTCCCGCGACCAGATTTCCGTCAGCCCGGCCGGACTTAAACTGATCGGTCGCTTTCTCCGCACTGTGCGGCGCCGTCAGAGTCGTGTCCTTGCGGGCCATGCCAGGGAATGAGGCACGGGGATCAAGTTTTTGTTCAGGTTTGGTCTCCGGAACCGGGACATCCCCGAAGTCATCGTCTGCACTCTGGGGAGTCAGGTTCTCCTTGATATTTTCGGCATATTGCGACTCCGCTCTCTGGACCAGCTCCGGCGGACGGCTCAGGTCCACATTCTCCGAACGCGGCTGAGTGCTGCGCGGCTTGGGTTTTTCGACCGGCAGTTCCTGCACTTCGCTGAAGTCCATCAGGAAAGTATTCTCCGGAGGGGGCGGATCGAGATAGTTCAAGCCGTGGGTAGCGCATATCCCGATAAGGCCGGCATGCAGAAGGACCGTAAGCCCTATACCGGTCATGCGGGAGATACGCTCGCGCTTTTCTCTTACACGGATGAACTCTTTCATGGTCTCTATTCGGGTCTTGTCGCCAGGATTACCTTGTAGTGGTTACGCTTGGCGATATTCATCATTCCCACGACCTCTTTCACCGGCACGCTTTCGTCCGAGTATATGGAGAAGGTCGGGTCCTCTTCGGTCTGAAGCAGTTCCACCAGCTGCTCTTCCACTTCCTCATAGGAAATGGCATCCTGTGAACCGTTCACGTGATACGTGTAGGTATCGTCGCCCCAGTCCTTGATCGAAACGCTCACCGTAGCTTTCGCGGACACCTGTCCGGTGCTCTGCGGGAGGAGCAGTTTAAGGGCGTTCGGGTTCACGAGCGTGGATGTCACGAGGAAGAAAATGAGCAGCAGGAACACGATGTCCGTCATAGAGGACATCGAGATTTCCGAGCTTACTCTGGTTGTTCTCTTGATCGCCATCGCTTATTCTTCCTTTGAACCGTTCTCAGCCTCCTGTACGAGGTCCATGAAATCGATGCTCAGGCTCTCCATCTTGAATACCATATTGGAGATCTGGCTGGTGAGATAATTATATCCGAAATAGGCCAGGATACCGACGATCAGACCGCCCACGGTCGTGATCATAGCGGTGTAGATACCGCCGGACAGCAGGGTGATGTCGATGTTGTTACCGGCCTGGGACATATTGAAGAAGGCCTGGACCATTCCCATGACGGTGCCCAGGAATCCGATCATCGGAGCGCCGCCGGCGATGGTCGCCAGGTACGGCAGACCTTTCTCCAGACGGGCCACTTCCACATTGCCCATATTCTCCACTGCGGTTTGGATGTCAGAGAGCGGACGGCCCATTCTCTCGACGCCCTTCTCCACCATGCGCGCCACGGGGGTGTCATACCTCTGGCAGAGGGTGATGGCGGATTTGATTTTTCCTTCGCGGAGGTAATCCCTGATGTCCGCCATGAAGTTCTCGCCCACCTTCGAAGCCTGGTGGATCATCCACCATTTCTTACCGAAGATGTAGAGGGCCACGATGGACAGCAGGAGCAATACCCACATGAGCCAGCCTCCTTTGGCAGCCATTTCGATGAGTGTAAATGTCTTTGTCATATAAGTGCGTTTTTATATTATATCTTCTTTTTCGCGCAGGTCGCGGATACGCAGCTGCAGAGTCGAATTCCCTCTGTAGTAATTCTCCACTATGGAATAACATACATCGAAGGGATTTCCGCCCTTGATGTAGTCGAAGTAGTCGGACATGTTAAAGGCAATGGAAGGCATCTGGTGTGACTGGTAGGACTCCTGGATGAGGTCCAGTTTCAGATGCAGGCCACCGGCTCCGACCTTCCGTCCGCCGCCGCAGTCGTACACGTCCTCGGTCATGAATACGGGATTGTGGTTCCCGGGGCCGAAGGGCTGGAACTGCTTCAGGATACGGAAGAACTTGGGCGTGATGCTGGAGAAGTCCAGTTTCGCGTCGATATCAACCGTCGGTATCAGCATTTCGGAGGTTATCTTGCCGGCGATGAACGAATCCATGCGGGCTGCAAACTCGGGCAGATTTTCCTCTTTTAAGGTCAATCCCGCCGCGTACACGTGCCCGCCGAAGTTCTCGAGCAGGTCGGCGCAATGCTCGATCGACTGGTACAGATCAAATCCGGCGACGCTGCGCGCGGAACCGGTGACAAAGCCGTTCGAGCGAGTGAGCACGACCGTGGGCTTGTAATACGCCTCCACCAGGCGCGAGGCTACGATACCGACGACGCCCTTGTTCCAGGACGGGTTGTACACGACGATAGCGTTCTCGCTCGCGAGACACTTGCCGCGCTCCACCATCTCCAGCGCTTCCTGCGTGATTTCACGGTCAATATTCTTGCGCTCGTTGTTATTGTCATTAATCTTCTCGCCGATGCGCATGGCCTGCGCGGTATCGGTCGCGGTCAGCAGTTCCACTGCCAGACGGCCCGTCTCCATGCGGCCGGCCGCATTGATGCGCGGACCTATCTTGAACATGATATCGTCAATGCCCAGGTGCCCGGGTTCGAGCTTGGACAGGCTTGCCATTGCCAATAACCCCGTGCGCGGGCTTTCATTCAGGCGCTTGAGGCCGTAGTACGCCAGCACGCGGTTCTCCCCTACCATTGTCACCAGATCCGAGGCAATGCTCACGACCAGCAGGTCGAGCAGCGGAATCAGGTCGTCAAAAGGCAGGCCGTACCGGGCACTGTAGCCCTGCACGAGCTTAAAACCCACGCCGCAGCCGGACAGGTCGTCGAAGGGATAGTGGCAATCCTCGCGTTTGGGGTCCAGCACCGCCACCGCCTGAGGCAATTCATCCTCCGGAAGGTGGTGGTCGCAGATGATCATGTCAATACCCTTCTCCCGCGCGTATTCGGTCTTTCCGATGGCCTTGATGCCGCAGTCCAGGGTGATGATGAGCGTGAAGCCGTGCTCCGCCGCCCAATCGATCCCCTTCACCGAAACGCCGTAACCTTCGTCATAGCGGTCGGGGATGTAGAAGTCAATATTTTTGGTATGGTTCGACAGGAAGGAGTATACCAGCGCGACCGCGGTCGTCCCGTCCACATCATAGTCTCCGTAGACCAGGATTTTTTCTCCGCCGGTGACAGCTTTGTGCAGACGGGCCACCGCCGCATCCATGTCCTTCATCAGGAAAGGATCGTGCAGGTCGCTCAGTGACGGACGGAAGAAGGCCCGCGCCCCCTCGAAGGTGGTCACGCCCCTCTTCACGAGCAGATCCGCCAGGACGCGGTCGATGCCCAGCTCGGTAGAAAGCCGGGACACCGTCGCCAAATCCGACGGCTCTTTCACTATCCATTTACACTCCTTGGTCATAATCGTACAAAGATACTTAAAATATTTCAATTTACCGATTTTAATGAGTACTTTTGCCTGACTATTTTTGAAGTATATGAGCAATATCGAATACAGTGAGCAGGAGTTGCAGCGCAGAGAGTCGCTCAAGCAACTGAGAGAGTTGGGCATCGAGCCCTATCCGGCACCGCTTTACCCGGTAAATACCAGCACGGCGCAGATCAGCGCGGAGTATGATCCGCAGAAGGGCAATTTCGCCGACGTGTGCATCGCAGGACGCCTGATGTCCAGGCGTATCATGGGAGCCGCGTCGTTTGCCGAACTGCAGGATGAGAGCGGACGTATCCAGATTTATGTCAAGCGTGACGAGATCTGCCCCGGAGAGGATAAGACCATGTATAACACCGTCTGGAAGAAACTTCTGGACATCGGTGACATCGTGGGCATCAAGGGCTTCGCGTTCATCACTCAGACCGGCCAGCTCAGCGTGCATGCGAAGGAACTCACGGTCCTGAGCAAGTCGCTCCGCGTCCTCCCCATCGTGAAGGAGGCCGACGGTGTGGTCCACGATGCTTTCACCGATCCCGAGCTGCGCTACCGCCAGAGGTATGTGGACTTGATCGTCAACCCTGCCGTTAAAGATGTGTTCGTAAAGAGGGCGAAGATCGTCGCCACCATGCGTGAGTATTTCAACGCCGCCGGCTGCCTCGAGGTGGAGACCCCCATCCTGCAGAGCATCCCGGGAGGCGCTACCGCACGTCCTTTCATTACCCACCACAACGCCCTGGACATTGACCTCTACATGCGTATTGCCAATGAACTGTACCTGAAGCGTCTGATCGTAGGCGGGTATAACGGCGTGTATGAGTTCGCGAAGGATTTCCGCAACGAGGGTATGGATAAGACCCATAATCCGGAGTTTACCTGCATGGAGATTTACGTCGCCTACAAGGATTATATCTGGATGATGGATTTTGTGGAGAAGATGCTCCAGAAGGTTGCCGTGGCCGTCAATGGCGGGACCGTGGTGAAGATTGGGGACAATGAGGTCGATTTCGGCGGGCAGTACAGGCGCTTGCCTATCCTGGAGGCTATCCGGGAGTATGCCGGAGTGGATGTGAAGGGCATGTCCGAGGATGAGCTCCGCGCCACCTGCAAGAAGCTTAATGTCGAGGTGGAGCCTTCCATGGGCAAGGGCAAGCTGATTGACGCCATTTTCGGTGAGTATTGCGAGAAGAATCTGATTCAGCCTACTTTCATAACTGATTATCCTGTGGAGATGTCTCCCCTGACGAAGCGTCACCGTTCCGATCCGACCCTGACCGAGCGTTTCGAGCTTTTCGTCTGCGGCAAGGAGCTGGCGAATGCCTATTCTGAGCTTAATGACCCGATCGATCAGCTGGAGCGTTTCCAGGAGCAGGCCGCGCTGAAGAGCAAGGGAGATGATGAGGCCATGTATATTGACATGGACTTCGTTCGCGCCCTCGAGTATGGCATGCCGCCCACTTCAGGACTCGGAATGGGTATTGACCGTCTGACGATGTTTATGACCGGACAGACCAATATCCAGGATGTCCTGTTCTTCCCTCAGATGAAGCCCGAGAAGGCGCTTCAAGTTCCCGGACCCGGACAATAATACAGGCACGGTGCTCATGGAATTTATCAGTTCGGCCCAGAACCCGAAGATTAAGCGGCTTCTCGCCCTGCAGGAGAAATCCCGCTTGCGCCGCGAGGAGGGCATCTTCGTGGTGGAAGGCCGACGTGAGGTAGAGCGTTGCCTGGGCGCCGGTTTTATCCCCGAGTCGCTCTTCATCTGCCCCGAGCTCGCCGGAAGCGCGGACACTCTCCCCGTCCCGTCAGCAGGTGGTACCGGGAAAACGAAGGTCTTTGAGGTGAGCCGGGAGGTGTATGAGAAGGTGGCGTACCGGGGAGGGACCGAAGGCATAATCGCCGAGGTCCGGAGTCGCTCCATGACACTCTCCGACCTACCCCGCCGAAGGGCTTTGAACGAAGGGACCGGAGCGGGCGGCAGGGCTGTACAGAACGAAAGGACCGGAGCGGGCGGCAGGGCCGGGGCGGCACCATTGTACATTGTCTTAGAGGGTGTTGAAAAGCCGGGGAACCTGGGCGCGGTGCTGCGCTCCGCTGATGCCGCCGGGGCCGACGCCGTGATCGTCTGCGACCCCCTCACCGACATCTGGAACCCCAACCTCATCCGGGCATCACTCGGCGCCGTATTCACCGTCCCTATTGCCATATGCAATTCCGCAGAAGCCATTTCCTGGCTCCGGGAACAGGGCTGCCGCATTCTCACCGCACAGCTACAAGACTCTACGCTGTACTACGACCAGGACATGACCGGAGCCACCGCTATTGTCATTGGCACCGAGTCCACCGGTCTCTCCGATCGGTGGCGTCAGGCCGCATCAGCCCACATCCGCATTCCTATGCTCGGCGTGATGGATTCCCTGAACGCATCCATTTCCGCCGCCATCCTTCTCTTCGAAGCCCGGCGCCAGAGGGGCGTATAATCGGCGGCTTGGCGAGGAAAAGGGCAGGGGCAAGGCCCGGAGTTTTTTTCGTTTTGACCGAACGTTTTTCGACCGACGATTGTGCGGTTTTTCCGCGCTTTTTTACTAATATTGCGGAACCTTGATTTGGATAATATTTAAAACTATTTGATATGTTGAACAAAGTAATGTTGATCGGTAACGCTGGTAGAGACCCTGAAGTGCGCTACCTTGATGGAAATGGAGCCCAAGGCGGCTCGAACTCGAAAGTCGCGACTTTCACACTTGCTACTACTGAGAGGTTTAAGGATCGCAGCGGGAACCTCCAGGAGAACACCGAATGGCACAACATCGTCTCCTTCCGCAATGCGGATTTCTGTGAGAGATTTGTGCGCAAAGGCACACAGCTTTTTATCGAGGGACGCATCCGCACTCGTGAGTACACCGACCAGACCGGCACGAAAAAATACCGCACGGAAATCGTAGCCGACAATATCCAGCTCCTTGGCCGCCGCTCAGACAACCCCGCAGCCCAGGACAGCGGATACCAGGGTGCACCCACCTACCAGGCTCCCGC
>JAFSTI010000125.1 GCA_017450585.1 Bacteroidales bacterium | reverse complement strand
CGGGAGACCATCAAGGAGTGGTCGTCTTCAGACGTGCCGCAGCCCGGACACCTGCACCTGGCGGACCGTGACGAACAGTTCGTGCGGGCGCTTGACAAGCTCATTATTGACAATCTCTCCGATCCGGAGTTCTCGAAAAAGGAGATGGAACAGGCGCTGTGCGTCAGCCGCTCGACCCTGAACCGCCGCGTGACCGCGTTGCTCGGAACCACGCCCAACGACTATCTGCAGCGCAAGCGTCTGGAGGTTGCGGCGCGGATGCTGCGCGAAACTCCCGGCGCGATGGTCGCCGACGTCTGCTACGCCGTAGGCTTTAAGAGCCCTTCATACTTTGCGCGCTGCTTTGCAGCGGCATACGGCATGCCTCCGACTGAATGGAAGGCCGGAAACTGATTTTTCGCTGCTAAAATTTACCCACATTATGTAAATATCGTCTCGCTTTTTCGAGAGGAGTATATTATGGAAGAGAGTTTTTTATCTTTGCGTTGGATAATACACTAAAACTCTATTCATATGAAAAAACCTCTTATCCGCAAGGTCGAGTATCTTGCACCCGTCAGTGAGCCCATCGAGGCCATCTGCGAAACGATCTGCACCAGTCCGGTGAGTGTCGGCGACGTTGATAATGAAGGCTGGAACTTCAGTGATGTCCAATGGTAAAAACTAAGAGCCTTATGAAAAAGTCATTATTACTTACTTTCTGCGCGGCCCTTTGTTTCGCCGCCTGTGAACAGTCCGAAATCGCTGCTCCTGAGAGCATGACGGACGATTCCGCGAAGAATTTCGTTAAGATCTCCGCGACCCACGAGGTATGCACGATAGCATCCCGTACCGAACTCCAGAACGACGGAAGTGTCCTCTGGGCAAACAATGATCAGATTAAACTCGTATGGAAGGACGGAAGCGTAGCGTCCGAGAAACTCTCCCTGGGCGCTCCTGCAGCCAAGGCTTCCTTCCAGGTAGCTCTCCCCGAGGGCGCCAAACCTTTCGCGGCCGTTTATCCCGCTGCTGCGACGACATCCTTCGACGGCTCCGTAATGAAAGTCACCGTTCCTGATCTCCAGAGCGGACTATTCAAGGATGCGGCCATGGAAATCGGCCTCGTCAATCCCGATGGAAGCGTGGCCCTCAAGAATATCGGTTGTATCCTGAAGGTCGATGTCGCTTCCGCAGATGTCAACGAAATCCGTATCAGCGCCTACGGCGGTAAAACCATCGCCGGAAATGCGACTGTCTTCTTCGGCGAGGGACTGCCTGTCGTGGATGATGAAGAGATTGCCAATCCTGCTTCTGTTATCACCATCGAAGCTAACGGCGCCGGTACTTACTACGCCGCCATGCTCCCTACTGCTTGCCCGGAAGGATTCCATGTGTCGATATGCAACGGCAGCGAAATCCTCGGCCAGAAGTTTACAGCCGGAGATTTCTCCTTTGAGCGTTGCGGCCTGTATAACCTCGGCTCTGTCGGAACCGACAATATCACTGCCAATTTCGTGACACCGGAAGGCGCCGGTACCAAGGATGGAAGCAGCTGGGACAATGCTGCTGCCTGGTCTGCCTTCAGGGGTAAGTTCGCAGCCGAAGCGGTGACCGGCGATATCTTTATGGCCGGCGGTACATATGCCATCACCGGACCTACAGTGAAAGCCAATTCCAACTTCCATATCTACGGAGGTTTCGATCCCGCTTCCACCGGAATGGATTTGTCAAAACGTGACATCGCGAAGTTCGAAACTATTATAGACGGTGAAGGAACCCAGCGTCACTTCGTCTGGAATAATTCTACATCCGATGACTCTTTCGACGGCATCACCTTCCAGAATGCTTTAAAGAACAGTACTGATGTTGGATGTTCGATAATCGCTAATAACTGCAAGTCGCTCAGTTTCAACAACTGTGTATTCAAGAATAATAAAAAGACGAATACTGGTGGTGGAACCATGCGTGTTGCAAAGGGTAATCTTAAGTTTACGAACTGTGAGTTCACTGGCAATGACGTGGCAGGTAATGCCGGAGTATTCGCCGTAACAGGTGCCGCGACTCTCACACTCGAAAACTGCATCTTCGCCGGCAATAAGTGCGGAGGCTCCGCTTCTGCCCTGTATCTGGTCAATGCCGCATATACGGTGACGGTCAACCACTGCTACTTCCTGAATAATACTTCCGGCAACAAGGGTGTAATCTGCGCCGGCCACCAGGATGGCAAGCTCTATATGAACGGCTGCTCCTTCCACGGTAATACTACCGGGGAATATGCGTCCGTCCTCTATGCGAAGGGCAAGACTGCAGTGCTCAACTGCTGCTTCGATGCCAACACCACTACTACCAGCGTTAAGCCTGCAACCATTTGGACCGATATCAACATCAACAAGGAAGGTAATCCTCTCTATGCCTATACCCTCATAGCCAACAGCACCGTCCGTCTGGACCAGGGCAATGCCTTTGGCGTACTGGTGGAGAATAGCCCCGTCTGGGCTGTGAACAGCATTGTGACCCACACTGCTGCCGCGGATTCCGCCGCCGTGAGGACGACAGCCGTTATGACTTCTTACGGCCATAACATCTGCTCTACCCTGAACGCGGCCGCCGACACCTATGTAGTCCAGGATCCTGCCCATATCGATGTCCTCGCCAACATCGACCAGACCTATAGTGATGGCATCCTGACCTGGTCTAACTGGAACGGCGGCACTCGCCCGACAGGGTTCACGCTTGCTACCCAGGATCGCGTTCTCGAAGCTATCGAAGCCTTCGATACCGCAGCTGGTACGACCGTTAAGGATATGGCCATCTCTGCCGGATTCGTCGGAGAAGACATCCGTGGCATCAAGCGTAATCCCACAGCCTTCTGGCCCGGCAGTTACGACGAAGGCGCGACCATTACGCTTAATTAACTGATCTTAAACAATTTGTAAGTTCTCTTCACCTGTTCGGAGCAGCCCTCGTGGCTCTCCGAACAGAGGGTGAAGACCCTAAATCTTATCTGTCCCAAAGCAATGAAAAGAATTGCGACAATACTTGCCGGTCTGTCCATGACCATCGTGCTCGGAGCCCAGAACGGTCCTGTGAAGTGCTGGGAAGGCACTATTGACCTTCCTACCTACCGTGTGGCGGCGCCGGAGAAAGCGCCCCTGTTCGAGCGGGATTTCGCGTACCAGAGGGCTAAGAGGGGAGTGTATCCTTACGCGATGAACGACAATCCCACCAATGTAAAAGTGGATTCCACGCATCGTGCTCTGTACCTGGAGAACGACTACGTGAAGGTGTGCGTGCTACCCGATCTGGGAGGCCGGCTCTTCTACGCCACGGATAAGACTAACGGTTATGAAATCTTCTACCGCCAGCATGTTATCAAACCGGCTAACGTCGGTATGCTGGGAGCCTGGATCAGTGGCGGAGTAGAATGGAACGTATTCCATCACCACCGCGCCACGAGCCAGTATCCGGTGGATTATAAACTGGTGGACAATGGCGACGGTTCGAAGACCATCTGGGTCGGAGAAGTGGAGCGCCGTCACCGCATGAGCTGGGCCATCGGCCTGACACTCCGTCCGGACCGCAGCTACATCATAGTGACGGGCCGCCTGTTCAATGACAGCCCGGACCGTAACTCGATCCTGCATTGGAACAATGTGGCGACGCACTGCAACGAGAACTACCAGATCATCTTCCCCGAGAATACGAAATTCGGAATGTTCCACCACAAACTCAGCCATATTCACTGGCCTGTGGCGAACGAGCCCTATAAGGGCAATCCGGACTTCGTGGGCGTGGACGTGAGCTG
>JAFSTI010000124.1 GCA_017450585.1 Bacteroidales bacterium | reverse complement strand
TGTAGGGCATGTGAGCGTGGCCGACCCGGGCAAAATGAGGGGGTTGGCCACGGCGATGTGCCTCTGAGGCGCATAGAAGGCCGATGACCGTGGCGCACCTTGGTGGACGAATGAGTTAACGAGCGGACAGAGTGATGAGAGGACGAGTGGCCGGGCGGAAGAAAGAGGTGAGTGACCGGGCACAGGATGGCAGGAGGAGAGGAGGCCGGCGGAGAGATGCCCCGGAGGTGTGGTCAGCGCTCGGAGGCGAGGAGGCGGTCGAAGATGGGGCGGAGGGCGTGGGGGTCGCGGATGAGGGCGCGGAGCTGTTCTAGGCGGGGGGCGTTGGGGGATTCGGGAATCCAGAGTTTTAGGTAGCCGCCGTCGCCGTATTTTTCGCGAAGATGGCTCAGGGTGCGCTCCCAGTGGCCTTCGAGATCCAGCTCGGGATAGTGCGAGAGGCCATACTGTATGGTGCGCCTTATGATGGTTTCCGGGTCGATGAACCTGTCGGCCTCGGCGATGATGCGGCCATAGATGGAACGGGGCTCATGATCGGATGAGGCGCGGTGGTCTTCGGCAGCCTGGGCGATCAGCTCTATTTGGTCAGGATAAAAATATGTCTTCAAAAAGGCATCGGAACGGATTATCTTTCCGGACTCCAGGTGATGTGTGGCGCGATCTACCGCCAGTCCCGTATCGTGAAACGCTGCGGCGGCGTAGACCACATCTTCATCGACATCGTAGTGGCGTGCAAGTTCGAGAGCCTGGGAAATTACCATACGCACATGATCCTCTCGGTGCGCCTTATCGAATGCGGCGTAGCGCGGAATGATTTCCGCCTCGATATATTTTTTCAGGGACCCGTTCATGACCTCAAAGATAGTGATTAATTGCTATCTTTACGGATTGATATGAGGATACTTTTTCTATGCCACGGCAATATCTGCAGAAGCCCGATGGCGGAATTCATAATGAAGGCTCTCGTGAAAGCCAGAGGGCTTGAGAACCTATACGAAATCGAGTCGGCGGCAGTATCGACCGAGGAGATAGGAAACCCTATCTACCCGCCGGCAAAACGATGCCTCAGGCAGCATGGAGTGCCATTCGACGAGAGCAGGACTGCCAGACAGGTACGCCCGTCAGACTATGCCCGTTTCGATAGGATTATCTGCATGGATTCATGGAACCTGCGTCTTCTAAAGCGTATCATCCCCGAAGATCCCGAAGGCAAAATCCATCTCCTGATGTCCTATACAGGCACGGGACGCGATGTCGCCGATCCCTGGTACACCGGTGATTTCGAAACCACCTTCCAGGATCTCCTCACCGGCTGCGAAGCCATGCTGCGCTAAAAGAATGGCCAGTTCCAGAGCCGGGTGCTTATACTTATCCAAAGATTGAGGCTCCATAAATGTGGCATATCCGGGAATTATGAATGCGCCACATATAGCCTGGGGCTGACAATAAACTCTGCCATCTGCCGTTTCGTCTCTCATCTGCCGAATAAAAGAATTCACATCTGATTCAAGTTCACTAATATTAACGGGACTCCCGCCTGCGCCCGACGGCGGCACAATTCTGCGTAATTAAAACCAGTTTGCAAGAGTGTTAATGTTCCATCCCCCATGTAGTCAGGGTCACACCATGAGTACGTGGGAAGCATTTCAAATTGGTAACGCGAATCTTCGATATATGAATACCCGAATTACTTACCGACGGGGCTCTGTCTAAACCCGAGTTTCATATCAAAGATATCCGAATCCTTGGGCTCCGCTTTAAAATCACTCCATGCTAATGGGATTTCGCTCCATTTGCGATATGGATAGGCATCGATCAAAACGAAGTCAAAAGGATTAATGTCATCCGATTCTTTCGGGTCCATAGGTCTGGCAGTGCGGACGAACCATCCGATCTTAGGAGTCATAGTGAATGTAACGGTATCCTGCTGCACGGCTACAATCCCTGCAACCAGTTCGAGATCGTATGTATCAATCAGATTCCCATGAAGGTCCCTAATCTCATATTTCACCGGTACACATACGGTTTCAGGGAGCATAGTTTGAACGACAGTCACCTTCTTCGGGGTTAAACCATCTTTGTCATACGGGAAGAACTTAAGAAACCACCCGTCAAATCTGGTATACCGGGGCTGCCTCTTCGAGCACGTCGGGCCCTTCACCTTTTGCGGACGAGTTTTCTTGACTATATCCTTCCAAAAGGAAATCTTAGGATGCCCCTCTGAAGCCCTGACAAACTCTTTAAGGATTGGTTCAAGTTCATCCACCCACCATCCAAGTCCAAATCGCTTCAAGGAGAGAGTCTTCTGCAGAACCTTATTCCAATCCTCCGGAGTCCCCGTCAGTGTAATGGAAGGAATACCACAAATGAGATATACAAGGGTGTATTCATAATAGGGTTTAACCGCATCCATCAGCGTCACCTCCGAAGCAATTCTCTCATCAGCGCCAGTAGTAGAGAAATCTGCGACCAAGCTGCCTGCGACATCTCCGACAGAGTACTTATCAATCTCTTCCGTAATGAGATCAATGAAATTCTTCCAGTCACCCTGGCCGGACAGAAAATCTTCATCGGTTTCTATTCGAAGCACCTTCTTTCCCTCGTGTGAGACCAACAAATCCCGCATCGACTCAGAATGCTCATTCACATAATAACTGAAACCTTGGGCAATAACCATCCAGATTGCATCAGGAGTCAAGACAACCGGACGATGCTGACACCACGCATCCAGCAACATCTTGAAAAGGACGTCCTCTCCGATATAATAAAGGTCTGTGTTCTCAGCAAAACTACTCGCAAGAATAACCGGTTTCTCCGTTTCAGAAAGGGAAAAACGCTCCCCAAGATTAATATGGCCCGCCAGTTCCCGCCCGCTTTCTTTAAGCCCGGCAACCGTATTCACAGGAGGGACAATATCAACTTCGAAAGTAATGGACTGAGCAAAAGAAACTGCTGTCACCAAAAGAGACAGACAGATTACTATTGCCAGCTGTTTCCGTATCATGTTTTATGGAAATAATAATTGCCCCGGACAGATATGACAAAAAGCCCGGGAATGACATAAGGAATCCTGTGCCCTACCGGAGGACGCGGTCTAAGGTTTTGCGGAGTCCGGCCTCGCCGAAGATAGTAGCGTCGACAAGTTCGCCGTCAGCGATCAGGATGGATGTGGGGAGCTGACGGACATTGTACAGGGACAGCGAGGTAGAGGCGGTGCCCAGGCCGTCGCAGACATTAATCCAGGGGAGCTGCTGAGCCTTTACGGCCGCGGCCCAGGTGGCTTTGTCAGCATCGACACATACGGAATAGATCTCGAAGCCGCGAGAGTGATATTTCTCGTAAACAGGCTTCAGTACATCCAGATTAAACATTTTCTGCGCGGCATCGGCGGCAGACCAGAAGTGAACCATGACAGCCTTTGCATCCACGCCGGCCAGCGAGACCTTCTCCCCCTTTTCATTAGGAAGATTCAGTTCGGGGAAGCCCACCTCAGATGCCTCGGATACCATGTTCGACATGTTCATATACTGTTCCCTGCGGACCGTCTCTTTCTCCAGGGCCTTCACGTACTTCGAATCCGGATACACCGTCTTCAGAGAATCACACACCCTGCGGAAATGGATCGCATCGGTATCTTGCGAGAACAGGGGCAGATTCTCGGCCACCTGCTGATACAGGACAGGGATACAGGTCAATGAATACGGATGAGCCACCACATACTTCACCGCAGTACGATAGTAATCCACATAGGTTCCCGAAATAAGCTTTCCGTCACCGGAATCCACGGCACGCTTGAACTCAGAAGAGAAAGCGGCCAGGTTAGCCTCCACCTCAGCGAGTTTCGCACACTCATCGGAGCCTTCCACGCTGTAGTGCCCGAGGGTATCTGCATGAACTGTCACGCGGTCTCCCCTCTCAAGCAGCAGCGACGCCACACGGACAGGGCCGTAGAAAAGATAAATAAACTCAGGGTCACCGGCAGCGACCTCGGTCTTGAAAGTAAAATAACCGTCCGCGGAAGTCTTCAGGGTATCCAGGACTTTATACGAATTCACATCCAACTGGCGGACTACCAGTTCACGGTCACCCGCACCCTCCAGAACGCCTTCCACGGTGGCTTTCGGAGAGCATGAAGCTAAAACGGCAAACGCCAGAGCGGCAAAAAGAAATCTATAACTTTTCATACTCTGCGAGAATTGCGGAAGCTACGGCAGCCATCTCGTCCGGAGTCACCTCGGGACGCTTCTTACGGAAATCCAGGTCACCCTCGGTCTGAAGGGGAACCAGATGAATATGGGTATGAGGCACTTCCATGCCCAATACTGCCACACCCACCCTCTGGCAGGGCACGGCAGCCTTCAGGGCCACGGCGACCTTACGGGCGAAGGCCCAAAGACGCTGATACACATCGGCATCCAGATGAAAGATATAATCATCCTCCACTGAGCGTGGAATCACCAGAGTATGTCCTTTCGCGAGCGGATTAATATCCAAAAAGGCGTAGAACTCATCGTTCTCCGCCACTTTGTAAGAGGGAATCTCCCCCGCCGCTATCTTGGTAAAAATAGTAGCCATTCTAGATGGAAATATCGAGGATCTTGAACTTGATAACACCGGAAGGCACCTGGGCATCCACCACCTCACCCTTCGCATGACCTAGCAGAGCCTTGGCGATAGGGGTGGTCACAGCCAGTTTACCGTGCGCGAAATCCGCCTCGGACTCACCCACGATAGTGAATTCCATAACCTGCTTAGCAGCTACGTTTTCAACCTTCACCTTATTCATAATCTGCACCTTATCAGTGCTGATCTGTGATTCATCGATTATACGGGCATTCGCCACGAGATCCTTCAACTTCGCAATATTCACTTCGAGCAGGCCCTGCGCCTCACGCGCGGCCTCATACTCGGCATTCTCCGAAAGATCACCCTTCTCTCTCGCCTCTGCTATCTGGGCGGAAATGACGGGACGCTGCGCGAGCGCTTCTTCCAAATCCTTTTTTAGCTTCTCCAGACCCTCTCGGGTAACATAATGAATTTCTGACATATCTAATACTTATTTTGCTTTCTTTCCAACTCGTCCATCTCCTGGAACTTGGGTTTCAGGATCTCGCTATAGATGATCATTTTCTTCACATCTATCTTATTTTCGGTGCGTTCGGGCTGCCGGTCAGTTTTAGCGTTCATGGTATTTACGACAAGACAGCTCGTCTAATGCGAGCTGTTCTTTCAGCAAATCTAATGAATTAAATTGAATTTCGTCACGAATCCGGGCAGAAAACGACACTTTTATATCCAAACCATAGATATCTTCATTAAAATCGAAGATATGCGTCTCCACCACGGGCCCCACGTTACACATTCCTATCCATTCACGGCCCAGCGTAGTAACCTTCACGGCATATACACCCTGCGAAGGCAGCATCTTCAGCGGCTCATACAACTGCATATTGGCAGTAGGGTAGCCGAGCGTGCGTCCGAGCTGCTTACCCGCCACCACGACTCCATGCAGCGAATAATCATAGCCCAGCATGGCCGCGGCATCCTCCACCAGCCCCTCCTGCAGAGCACGGCGTATACGGGTAGAACTGATGGGTTCATCACGGAAAAGAGCCTTGCCCGGGCGAATCACATCCACATGGAGCGAGCGACAGAGCGACTCCAGTTCATCAGCACCCAGACCATCCGAGCCGAGACGATTGTCATAACCTATGACAATAGCATCGGCTCCGTAGCGTTCCATCAGGACAGAACGGATGTAGTGTTCGGCGCTCCAGGAGCTCAGCTCGCGGCTAAACTCCAGCACCTTCACCTCATCCACGCCCATATCCAGCAACAGTTTCTTTTTTTCCTCGAAAGTGGAAAGCAGGCGCAATTCCCTGGCGCCGTTCTGCAAAACGGTACGGGGGTGCGGCCAGAAAGTGACCACGACAGCGCGTGTACCCCGCCGCCGTGCCTCGGCGACGAGAGCCTCCATAACGAGGCGGTGCCCGAGATGGGCACCGTCAAAGAAACCTGTAGCTACAACCATTTCACCAGCGGAAAATCCTGTCTGTGCGGAAGCGCGGGATTCTTCGGATAGACCCTCGTAGCCACCTGATACATACCTGTCCTCTCAGGGAAGATGGATGCGCGGAAGGTAGCCAGACCATCACTGAACCCGGCCAGTTCGTATTCGAACTTATCCATTATATGAAGTTTGCCGTTCTTATCGCTCTCGGTAAAGAGAATCTCCACACCGATATCCTCAGGGGCGATTCCGGCAGTATTGAGGATAACCTCCGAGTTCAACGCGGTCTCCGGGGAAAGCACGTAAGACTCATCCGGGCGCTTGAAAGAAACCACCTCCAGAGAATTCCACTTATCCATTATTCCGGCCTTCCATGCGGCGATGCTGCGGGCCTGTGCATACGAGTCGGCGCACATCCGCTCCGTCCTCTCCGCCTGCGGCAGATAGTACTGCTGCATGTAGTCGGTCAGCATGCGGTTCGTAGTGAAATTGCTCGCCACATGGGCAATGGTATTCTTGATGAAGCCGATCCACTTCAGCGGCAGGGAGCTCTTCGCATCCACGTCGTAGAAGGTCGGGACGATTTCATTCTCAATGATATTGTAAATAGTAGCGGCATCCAGCTCGTTCTGGTAGCGCTGGTCGGTGTAGGTCCGCTCCTGGGGCAATGCCCAGCCGGCGTCGGGCCTGTATCCCTCGACCCACCAGCCGTCCAGCACGGAGAAATGCATTACGCCGTTCATGGCTGCCTTCTCACCCGAGGTGCCGGAGGCCTCCTGCGGGCGGGTAGGGTTATTGAGCCAGATATCCACGCCCTGCACGAGGCGCTTCGCCAGCGAGATGTCGTACCCCGGCACGAAGATTATCCTGCCGATAAAGCGGTCCTGCTTGGAAATATCTACGATCTGGCGGATGAGATCCTGGCCGGCGATATCGGCCGGGTGCGCCTTGCCCGCAAACACAAACTGCACGGGACGGTCGGGATTATTGACAATACGGTCGAGCCTGTCGAGGTCGTTGAAGAGCAGCGTCGCCCTCTTGTACGTGGCGAAACGGCGCGCAAATCCGATGGTCAGCACGTCCGGGCGGAAACGCTCCTTGATGGTGACCAATTGCGCCGGAGAATAATGACCGCCCACTGCCGCATCGGAGAGGCGCTTTACGATAACGCGCACCAGCTCTTTGCGGAGGACGCCCCGCACGTTCCAGACCTCCTCGTCGGAGATGTCGTATATGCCTTCGAAGCACTTCTTGTCGTAGTGGTGGGTCTTGAATGCCTCGCCGAACACGCGGGCGTGGATTTCCTTCCATTCTTTCGCCGCCCAGGTCGGGTAGTGAACGCCGTTCGTGACATAGCTTATGTGCAATTCCTCCGGCAGGTATTCCGGGTACATCGGGGCGAAGATATCGCGGCTGACCTCGCCGTGAAGCATGGACACACCGTTCACATTGACAGAAGTATTGGCAGCCAGCACGCTCATAGAGAAACGCTCCACGGGATCGGTAGGACGGATCTTACCCAGCGACATCAAGGTCACCCAGTCGATGCCGAGCTGCCCGGGGACGTCACCCAGATATTTGCCCAGCATGCCCTCATCGAAAGCATCGTGGCCGGCCGGAACCGGAGTGTGGGTCGTAAACAGGGAAGAGGCCCTGACGACTTCGAGCGCTTCGGCGAAGGACAGTCCCTCGTTCTGGATGTACTCACGCAGCCGCTCGATTCCGATAAAGGCGGCGTGACCTTCGTTACAATGGTATACGGTGGGATTCAGGCCAATGGCACGCAGGGCGCGGACGCCGCCGATGCCGAGCAGGAGCTCCTGCTTCAGACGATTCTCCCAGTCTCCGCCATAAAGATGGTAAGTCACCTGCCTGTCCTCGGGGATATTGTCCTCAAAATCGGTGTCCATCAGGTAGAGATCGGTACGGCCTACCGGGACATGCCACAGACGGGCGGTGATATCACGGCCGGGGAAGGCCACCTTCACCTTAACCCACTCACCGTCGCGCATCACCGGCTCGGCCGGGATCTTCATGAAGTCCTGGGCGGTGTACTCCGCACTCTGGTTTCCCTGGGGAGTGAGCTTCTGGGTGAAATAACCGTAACGGTAAAGGAAACCCACAGCAGTCAGGTTGACATTCATGTCACTGGTTTCCTTGAGGTAGTCACCGGCCAGGATTCCCAGACCGCCGGAGTAGATTGAAAGCGAAGTATCCAGACCGTACTCCATGCAGAAGTAAGCGACTGAAGGTTCGGTGCGCTCGGACTTGGCCTGCATGTAGGCGTTGAAATCATCCATCACTCTGTGCATCTGCGCGAGGAACTCCTCATCCCGGGAGAGTTCGTTGAAACGCTTGATACTCACCGTATCAAGTATCGCCCTGGGATTGTGCACGGATGCATGCCAGACCTCCGGGTCTATGGTCTTGAACAGTTCCTTTGCGGACTCATTCCAGCACCACCAGAGGTTCTTTGAAAGTTCTTCAAGGTCAGTAAGGGCTTTGGGAAGATGACGCGTGACCATCACGCTCTTCCATGAAGGGGCCGAAGCCTCGATTTTGTTATACTGCATATGATTATATATAATACACTACACCGGCTAACCACCGGCACCAACTATCTTTTTTCTACCATCGCATTGTCCACCCGGATCATGAAATCGCTGAGTACATTCATGTAATTGATAAATGCCTCGTAGGGAGTGTCATACGGGTTGAAATATTTGTGGACGTCGCCGTCGGAGAAGAATTTCGTACACATATAGTAAAAATGGTCGCTCTCCTGCAGGTGGCCGAAGTCCGACCAAAGCACGGGATCCATCAGGATCGACAGCTTCTCGGTGAGGCTGTAGAGTTTATTGTATGCATCCTGCTGGAGCTCGTTACCCAGCCATGCGGAGACGTCCCTTTCTTCATCTGCCCAGGAGATGGCCTCGGGCACTGACAGGGCTGAAGCGGGGCTGAGTTTCGCGGCCGCCTCGGAGGGGGTCACGAATTCGAAACCTCCGTCTGCGAGCAGAGTGGAAGGCAGGGCGCGCATGAATTCAAAAATGCCGCTGTCTGCTCCCTGGTGCTCCCCGAAAGTTTCGTAATCCATAAACAGATTCACGATGTCACCGTCGGCAGCCTTAAGCCAATCCATATACTTATCAGCCGTAAGAGGCCAGTCCTTCCATCCCCTGTCGGAGAAACGGAAGGAGATATCATCCGAAAGAGAGGAGTTCCTCAGGAGGAGCTTCAACTCGGGCTGGATATCATTGACATACAGATAATTCGGGCTGCGCCAACCCATGATGTGACGGGCACCCTCGGTAAGCATTACGTTAAAACCGAGCTCGTGTACCGCGGCTCCAATGCTGTCGGAATAGATCAGCTCGGTGTTGCGGAAGGTGGTCGGGGTGATTCCGAAATGCTGCTGAATGGCATTCTTATGAGTCTCGACCTGGAATTTAAACTCGGCCTGGGAAGCCAGGGAGCTGAGCGAATGGAAATAAGTCTCGCACAGGAACTCCACGCATCCGGTGGCCGCCAGTTCACGGAAGCTGTCGATTACTTCGGGGGCATATCTCTCGAACTGCTCCAGGGCGGAGCCGGTGATCGAAAAGGCCACCTTAAACGCGCCGCCGCAGGACCTGATTGTCTCCAGGAGCTGCTTATTCATGGGCAGATAGCACTTCTGCGCTATCCTGCGGAGGATAGTCCGGTTCGCAAAGTCATCGTAATAATGCGAGTCTTTGCCGATATCGAAGAATCTGTAGAGACGAAGCCTGGTAGGCTGATGTACCTGAAAATACAGACAAACGTTCTTTTTCATATCCGTGGGGTTAGATTATCGATTCATAAATAGCCTTCATCTTCGCGGCCGCATCGTTCCACTTCAGTTCGTTGACCTCGTGGAAGCCGTTCTTGGAAGCAAACTCGGACAATGCCGGATAATTCAGCAGTGCATAGATGTCGTCAGCCATTGCATCCACATCCCAAAAGTCCACCTTAAAGGCGTACTTGAGAACCTCCGACGCGCCGCTCTGGCGGGAGATGATAGACGGGACATTCGAGCGCATGGCCTCGAGGGGCGAAATGCCGAAAGGTTCGGACACCGACGGCATGATATACACATCGGAAAGGGCGAACATCTTGGGCACATCGTCTCCGCGCAGGAATCCGGTGAAGTGGAAACGATCGGAAATCCCGAGCCGGGCCACATAACGGATGGAACGGTTCATCAGGTCTCCGCTGCCGGCCATCACGAAGCGGACATTCTTTGTCCTCTTCAGAACCTTGGCAGCTGCTTCGATGAAGTACTCGGGCCCTTTCTGGAAAGTGATCCGGCCCAGGAAGGTTACCACCTTGTCCCGCACTCCCCTTTCGAGATTCAGGTTCTCACGGCCGCTGAAGTCCACGGCATTGTGAACGGTAATGACCTTGGCGGGATCGATGCCGTAGCGGTTAATAACGGTGTTACGGGTGAGGTCGCTGACGGTAATCACCCGGTCAGCCTCTTCCATGCCCTGTTTCTCAATGGCATATACCCGTGAATCCACATTCTCGTCGGTTCCCCTGTCGAAAGAGGTGGCGTGCACATGGATCACAAGCGGCTTTCCGGAGACCTGCTTGGCGGCAATTCCGGCCGGATAGGTCATCCAGTCGTGGGCGTGTATCACGTCGAACTCGCCCGAGCGCTGCATAGCGATAGTCCCGGCCACCATGGCGTAACGGGCCACTTCCTCCAGAAGGTTAGAGCCGTATTTACCGGAGAATTTATAT
>JAFSTI010000123.1 GCA_017450585.1 Bacteroidales bacterium | reverse complement strand
GATATTGGCCGCGGGCAGACCTGCACCCATCCAGGGAGCCGTGGTCTTACGAGCCATCAGAATACCGTCGCGGTGCTCGTCGAACAGGTCGGCGGTTATGCGCAGTTTCTTTATAAGGGTAATCTCGACACCCAGATTCTGCTTGGTAGCGGTCTCCCAGGTAGCATCCTCGTAAGCGAGGGCTCCCTCGGTGTAGAGAGGGCCGAAGGTCACGTTCTGGTTCAGACCGAAGGTGGCATTGCCGCCGGAGGAGTAGATCTGAACGTAGTTGAAACGTCCGGCTCCGATGTCACTACCCACGATACCGTAGGAATAGCGGATCTTCATATTTGAAAGCCAGCTCTCTTTGACTGCAGCCATCCAGGGCTCCTCGGTGACCCTCCAACCCACTGAGTATGAGGGGAAGAAACCGAAGCGTTTACCGGGCGCGAATTTCTCGGATCCGGTGTATGCCGCATTGACCTCGAACAGGTAACGCTCCTTCCAGTTATAGGTCGCACGGCCCACCCATGCCTCTTCGTAGGTCGGGAAGGCGACGGTTGCTCCGGAGTTGGACTCGGTGATGCGCCTGTTGAACAGGGCGAGGGCAGTCACGTTGTGGCCGCCGAAGGAGCGGTCGTAAGTGAGTGAGGCCTCGTAGTAAACTTCCCTCTTGTAGCCGCCGAACGAGTCATAAGTCGCTCCCACGGGGTATGCTGACTCGACGTTCGCATCGGGGAAGATATTGACCGTATCATCGGTGGTCTGCAGGTAATATAGATTACCGTTCGCATCATACTGCGGATGGGCATAGTCAAAGGCCCTGTAGTAACGGATCACGGCGCGCTTTGAAGACTCAGCCGCATTGCCGTTGTAAACCATGGCGCGGAAGATCTGGGCCTCCTTAGAGTGACTGACCGTGTAGGAAAGGGCAGCCTTAGCGCTCAGGCCTTTGGTAATCATGCTCAGGTCCTGCTTGAGGGCGAGGTCATAGAAACCGCGGAAGCTGGTGTACTGCCTCTGACCCTGATAGTTGAGTTGGGCTACAATGTTATAGGCACCCGTGGTATCGGATCCCCAGAAGCCGTCGGACCACCTGATAGGGAAGAGGTTGGTCGGGGCCTGGTAGATGGGCTGGAAGATGTAGCTGTCGCCGTTTTCCGCATCGCGGAAACCGGACTGGTTACGGTAGCTCATCGTACCGGCGATATTGATACTCAGCTTGGTAGTCTTGGTGAGATTGTAGTCCAGGTTCGTACGCCAGTTGTACCTCTTGTACCAGAAACGAGGGTCAAAATCATCCTGCTTCTTGATGTCGAAGATATCTCCGTCATCGAGGAAACCGAATGAAACAAAATAGTTAACCCTGTCGGATCCACCCCTCACGTTGAGGTTGTAGCTCTGCTGCGTACCGAAACGCTTGGTCGACTCTTTCCACCAGTCCACCTCAGGGAAGTAGTCACTGTAGGGGCCTACCCAATTGTTCGCATATGCCTGCTCCCAAGCCGCGATGGTTGTGGAAGGAATGATCTTGGACCAGTTGCGGTCGTTTGCGGCCGCCTCATTCCACATGTCCATGCTGGTCAGATAGGGGGCATACTCATAATTTGTGGTAGGGCTCTTGACACCCCAGTTGGCGGTGAAGTTGACGTTGGTCTTCTTGTTGTCACCGCGTTTGGTGGTCAGCAGGATAACACCGTTCGCACCTTTCACACCGTAGACAGCGGTCGCGGAGGCATCCTTCAGCACGGAGATGGACTCAATCTCATTGACATCCACATCGTTGAAGTTACGCTCGATACCATCCACCAGCACGAGGGGAGAGGCATTCTGCCAGGTACCCTTACCGCGGATGAAGATATTGGCGGCGTCATCACCGGGCTTCGAGGAGGTGTTAATGGAGATAACTCCGGCCATCTGTCCCTGAAGGGCCTCGGACACGGAGTTTACGTTACCGACCTTCAGCAGTTCCTCTCCCTTAGTCGTTCCGATAGAGCCGACGCTGGAAGCCTTCTTCTGCTGGCCGTAACCCACGACCACGATTTCCTCGAGCAATTGCGAATCAGGCGAAAGCTCCACACGGATATTAGTGGAGTTTGCCCTGACTCTCACGGTCTCGTCCATGTATCCCACGAAGGAAATAACCAACTCGGAACCCACCGGCGCACTAATGGTAAAGAATCCATCCATGTCGGTGCTGGTTCCGGTACGAGAGCCTTTGATACTGACATTTGCACCGATAACCGCCTCGTCGGCCGTCGGATCCCACACCCGTCCCTTCACGGTCACGTTCTGGGCGAGGGCGGTCAATGCGGACGCGGCGAGCAGTGTCACGGCGAGCAAATGTTTGAGCATTGTTGCTTTCATAAGTTTAACATTATTGATTGATATTATTGTCCCTTTTACGGCTTAATTGTCGTTATGAAACTGCCGCTGGCGCCGGCGTTCATCGCAATCTCCCAGCCCACCATCGTGTAGCCGGGATTCGGCGTATCGTAGATCTTATCCCCCGCGGCAGGGTACACCTTCAGGGTCGGGGTGCCGCCCGTGCCACTCACGGTCAGGTACACGGTCTTACCGCCCTTGTCCAGTCTGATCCGGCCCTCCTCAAGCGAAGCTGTGGCTGTCGTGGCAATATGCCAGCTCACCGTCGCGGCGCCGGATCCCCTTACCGAGAATGCGTCCGTGATATTCAGCGCCTCTCCGTCCAGGCGGAACTTGCGGCTCGCGGAGCTGAGGAAATCACCCAGCGGGGCGGACATGTTCAGGTCGGCTCCGAGCGCGGTCTCATCATCATAGACAGCCGTAATGGTCGCCTTACCCTGAGGGTTATGAATACCGTTATTGACAGTTATGGTATTATGTGACAATGCGTTCAGACGGAAGCAGGTCCAGCGCATGGAGTTGCGGTCATAGGCGAACAGTTTATGCCCGGTCTGGGCGAACAAGGCCTCGAGCGGAGCGTATTCCTCCGGTCCGATATCCTCTGCCCACCTTTGACCAAAGGCCTCGTACACGAACGAACCGGCATCCATATGCCCGTGCGGAGCATCTGCCATACCGCCCTTCAATGCCAGATACCTGTCATTCTCTGTCCAGGTCCAGCCATCGCGGATAAGGGCAATAGGAACTTCTCCTTCAAGAGAGGCCCAGAGGCGCTTCTGGGGAGGAGCTGCCGCATGCGAGGTGTCGGTATCCAGCACCCATTTCATACCCAGAGGCAGGAAGCGCCACTCGGCCGACGTCTGGTAAATTCCGCCCTCAAGCATGCGCCGCTCCGTCGAAACGATGTCGGGACGGCCCAATTCGCTGGCGAAGTACCACATCGGAGCCTTAGGCGAGCAACCTGGGCCACAGTCGCTATAGTTGAAGCTCTGCATACTGGGGCCTACCATGTACAGGATATAATCGGGTGTTTTGACCCATCCGGAGTGCTTGGAAAGATTGTAATCCTCGCCGAAACTCTTCTTGAACGCAGAAAGCATGATGGCTTCCGTCATCGTGCCGTAGCCCCAGTAATTGTACCCTTCCGGATAAACGCCGCCCGGAGAATAACTCGCATCGAGAGCAGGCGTATTAGACGGGACCGCGGCATTCAGGATTGCGGCTGAGGCGGCTTTGTTCTTCTCGTAAGTCGCCATGGCCGCGAGCGTCAAGCCGCAGAGGCAGACCGGATTCCAGTTATTCGTACGCTTGTAAACGCTCTGCGAAACACTCTGGAAAGCAAACAGGTTAAGCGCAGTCCTGGTCATCTTGCGGGTAGCGAGGGACAATGCATCATAGCACCAGTCATACCCTATCGCAGCCGCGAGACTCAGTTCGGCCGTCCCGAGATAGTGGTCTGGATACCAGTCCTGGAAAAGGGAAATGTCTGTCAAGTCTTTCTCTACCTGGGCTGAGTACTTCTTATCTCCGGTCATACGGTAGGCGTAGGAGCAGGCCAATATCCTGTCCACCGCCACCCAAGAGACGTAGATCAGATAGTTATCGACGATCTGATACTTTAGCCGGGCGGGATTGCTTCCGACTACCTGGTCAGCATGCCAGATGACAAGTTCGTGGAAGCGGCGCATCACATCGTTCGAGGGCAATGCGGCCTTGATAGCCTCGAAGTCCGCAGCATCCATCACCAGTCTCGGGTGGCCTTGAGCCTTAAGTTTGGAGAACTCAAACAGGCCACTGGGATCGGCGGCGGGATCGTCAGGTTCTTCCTGAAACACGGGTGCGGGCGGCTGATTGTTATCGCCGCCGTTATTACCTCCCGGCTCATCTCCTTCGGCATTTCCGCCGCAGGAGAAAATGAAGAAAACTGTCGTTAAAAGTACGAATAAACGCTTTCCGGTTGAAAATGTCATGCGCATATGTGGTTAACCGATGCGAATATACAGATTATATAAAAAGCCGCAAATCAAAATAAATTCATAATAGTGCAGTTTTCTATTCATATGCATAAAAAGCGGAGCCACGACGTGACCCCGCTTTAAAATGAGCATTTTTTCGGTATCAGTATGACACCTTTACAAACTTTGCCTTCTTAAGGTAATCTGCGCTCTCGCGGCAAGTCCGCAGGATATCACCGTAGCTGGAACCTTCCATCTCGACGATATAAGCCTTCGTCCCTGCGAGGCCGAAGTTGTTAAAGATAGCATCGAATCCGACCATGCCACTCTGACCAACTTCCCGCAGATCCTTGATGTGAAGGAGCTCGAAGCGTCCGGGATACTTCTTGAAGTACTCCACCGGCGCGGCTTTCCCGACGACGGCCCAGTAGACATCCATCTGGAAGAAGACAAACTCAGGATCGGTGTGGGTCAACATATAGTCGTACATCACCTCTCCCTCCACCTTCTGGAACTCGTGGGAATGATTGTGATAGCCGAATTTGATTCCTTCAGCAGCGCAGAGCTTTCCGATTTCGGTCAGGTAATCACAGTAGACCTGAAGCTCAGCAAGTGTAGCGGGAACAGGGGCATGAGGCACCACAATGTATTTCATCCCGGCTGCCTTATGGGCGGGGATGGCTTCCTTCCACCACTCCAGAGCCTTAGTCAAATCACCGCTCTTATACTCTTCCTTAGAGAGCCCGTGATTAGTATGGGAAGACAGCACGGTC
>JAFSTI010000122.1 GCA_017450585.1 Bacteroidales bacterium | reverse complement strand
GGGAGAAGCAGTAGCAGGATGACAAAAATCCGGGCCGGGATGAACCCGGTCCCGGAAGTATTATCAGTATGAAAGGTCAAGGTTAGTACGCTAAACTCGCATTCTCGTGAATCCAGACACGCAGGTTAGACAAACCCCATTTGTTCGTAGACGAGAAGCTTGTGATAAGGTCATCGCATGTAGCAGTCCGGGTGCCACAGAGTATCAGGCCGAAGAACGGCCTGTCCGTCCTATAGACACGGACGAGCCTGTCCGACACGTAGCAATCCTTATACGTCTCCTGGGCAGGAAGAGCGTCTGTAGCCAGCGTCAGTTCTTTCAGCACACCATATTTGTCTCCGGCAGAGCCGGCATTGTATTCCTGGACACGCAATACGACAGGATCATAACGGCTGTCACCATAAGCATCGTACTCAAAAATAACCGCCTCTGCCTTATTCAAGGGGCTGTTAGATCTAGAGGAATTATTAAAATCAAGCCTAAGGTAAGGTCCCCTTTTGGTTTCCGTCCCGTCCGGGTAGTATGCAGCGGCGCCACCATTCCCAGCCTTAATAGCATCTCCGGGCAATAGCCATTTTGTCGATTTATCATTATCCCCGAGATTAGGCAGGTTCGAATCAGTAGCAGAAAAATTAGAGCCGTACTCCCTGTAGCGAACACCACTGGCGCCGAAACCGCCATTACCATCTACTACGACCATCTCCTTATAATCTTCATACCCGGAGATATCAATCGCCGGCAAAGCGACGGGAGTGTTCCTGGTGGCGGTAAGGACGTTGGCGCTTTCCTTCACATACATATATCCGGCTTTCTTTACACGGACAGAAACACCGGATGACAGCGTAGAGGGAATGACCGGAACGTAATACACGCCGGAAGCTATGACATCGTCACCGGCGGCAGGCACGAGTTTCACGAAAGGAATACCATCCACCACGCTGACGGTCGGAGGATCCGCCACTGTGATCTCAACTTTTCCGGAAAGATACTTTGTCGCATCCATGCTGCGTATCACGACCTCTGTCACATTAGCTTCACCGCTCAAATCGACCTTGATAAAACTCAAGACGTTCTGGAACGCAAGATCATAACCAGTGGTCGTCGCCACAGCGACATTAGATGTAGCATCGAAGCTGCCGTCAGTCTGGGCATGTACGGTGTAAGGAACGACCGTAGTAATCTTCCCCTCGTCAATGGTCGCATCGGCCGAATACGGGAACAAGGCATAGTATCTGGATGAAGATGCCAGCGTGCCGGAGAAAACGGTGCTCTTCCCGCTGATTTTCTCAGCGGCAGTCGTAAACTCCGCGGAGGCCCCTTCGGCGTTGAACACCTTTATGGCATCCGTGGCAAGCCAGTTCACGCTCGTCCCGGACAAAACGGTCCTTGTATTCGCAGATACGGTCTCAAAGCTGATAACGCCATCCTTTGCAGGATTCTCTTTTTCCGCCTTGGAACACGACAGCGCGGCAAGGGACAGGATCATTGTCAATAAAGCAAACTTCTTCATAGCACTACCAGGTATAAGTTTCCTCATCTTCAATATCTTCCGTACTTGCGCCACGGCTCATCTGGCACAACTGGCTATCGAAAATCACAGAAAAAACAACACTCTCAGGAGCGACGTACTCGCCCCTGAGCTGTTGCATATCAAGACTCATTTTTGTCATAATTATTACTCAATGGGCTTCATCCATACGTGAAGTTCTGCGAGTGCCCAGCGGCTCTCAGGGGTCTCCTGCACGAGATTCTTGAATGTTACGCCTTCGACTGCATCCTTGGGCTTCAACTCATGGTCATCATTCCAGCGAGTGCGGGTGCAGCAGAGGATGAGGCGATCGAAATTACGATCGGGATTGACGGGCCGTATGACGTTGGAAACATAACGGTTGTTATACTCAGCCGTCCAAGGCAGTGCATCATTCTCAACCGTCAGGTGCTGGAGGGTGCCGTACTTCCATGCTCCATCCAGATTATACTGGCCGTATTCACGGACATCCAGCGTCCAGGGGGCCCAATCAAGTACCTGTGTCTTATCCATATCATCAGGATCGTGTGCGAGGGTATACTCAAAATAGATATTCTGCGTAGTAGGGGTCTTGCCGCTGGCCTTGTGGAATTCAAGCCTCAAATAGGATCCACGGATGGTCTTATTACCATCAATATCATAGGCTTCACCGTTTCCGCCGTTAAGGACGCCGGGAGGCATATTCCAGTAAGTTCCATCATCGTAGTCACCCAGATTATAAATTCTGTTGGGATTGGTATCAATGGATTTGGTGCCGAATTCACGATAGCAACCGCCGAAGCCGGAAGCGTCATCGTTGACAATCCACTCCTTATATGTATCAAAACCAGTCTCGGTCTTAGCGACGGTCCCAAGGTCAAGCGCGGCAGCGCGTGTCGAGGTCTGGGCATCGGCGATTTCCTTTACGTACATAGTCCCTGCATCGAAAGCATGTACCTTAGCACGAATTGATACACCCTGGTTCATGGCACCGGGGAGGACAGGCAGCATGTAGGTGCCGGCAGGAATCGCAGTCTGTCCGGCGGCGGGAACCAAAGTAATGAAGGGAACTCCATCAAGAACCTGCACTGTCGGGTTTCCGCTATCCGGGATAGTAACCTCGACTTTACCTGCGAGAGGGGACTTGCTGTCGATGCTGCGAATCACAATCTCCGTAAGGTCGGCGTCAGTGACATTCAATTTGATGAATCCCAAAACATTCTTCAGGGAAGCAGCCTTATCAGAGACTTTTGCAACTGAAAGGTTATGGGTGCCGACATTGGAGACGGAATGCTCGAACGGCACGATGGTCGTGAGTACATTTCCTATCAGCAAATCTTTAGCATTGTAAGGATACACCGCATAGAAAGTGTCAGACTCCAGCTTTTCAGCGTTGGTGAACGTAGCCTTCCCATCCTTTATAGCGTCAGCGGCCACAGTGAATTTGTCCGCCAGACCATCAGCAGGGAAAATACCGAGAGTGTCGGCTACGGACCAAGTAATATTAGCATCCGCACAGGAGACCTCAAACGCAGTTCCTTTGATTTCTTCAGGTTTGTTGGGATCGTCAGGTTTGTTAGGATCCTCATTATTCCCGCCGGGAGTTTCCGAATTCGGCTTCTCCGGACCGTTATTATCCTGTCCGCACGAAGCGAATGTCAGTCCGGCAATAGCCAGGACCATGACAAGTAATAGGTTAATCTTTTTCATAGAAAATATGATAATTGGTTATTATTTCAGTTTTCACAAAATTAGAATCGTAGCATCTGAAGGGCTGCAACTATTTTATAAAAAGATATAACGCGTCACCTTACCGAAAACGGGGCTGAGAGCGTAGCGCTACAGTCGTGTCCGGCATACAAGATAAAATCTCCCGCTTCCACGCCCCATCGCCCGGAAGCCTCCGTAAAGCAGAGATCCTCGTAACGGATAGTCATCTTCACTTCAACGCTCTGGTCGGCGCGAAGCGTTACCCTCGAAAAAGCTTTCAGTTCCCTGACAGGACGCGTAACCGACGAGAGCACATCCCGGACATATAGTTGCACGGTCTCAGTCGCTTCACGCGTACCGGTATTGGACACGCGAACGCTAACCCTTAAATCCTCCCCGGGCGAAAGGACAGGATTCTCGATAACGGGATTGTCATAAACAAACTCCGTGTATGAAAGACCATGACCGAAACAGAAGAGCGGCTCATTGGAGACATCCATGTACCGGGATACATATTTGGCCGTGGATGCGGGATCCCTCAACGGGCGTCCGGTACTCTTGTGGTTATACCTGAGAGGCAATTGTCCCTCACTTCTGGGGAAGCCCATGGACAATCTGCCTGACGGGCTGCAATCACCACTGACAATATCCGCAAGTGCAGGGCCGGCCATCGTACCGGGATGCCATGTGACCAGGACCGCCTGCGCAAGCGCGGACTCCTCCACCAATTCGAGCGGCCGTCCGGTAACAAGCAGGATGACGACAGGCTTTCCGGTATCGTGCAGGGCCCGTAACAGTTTTTTCTGGCAGGGCGGAAGTGCGAGTGAGGAAAGGCTGGAAGCTTCACCGCTCTCGGCATTAGGAAGTCCCAGTGTCAGCAGGACAATATCGGAACGCCGGGCCAATGCTACCGCTTCAGCCACGCCGCCCGGCAGGTCCGTGCGCGGATCACAACCACGGGCTACAGACACTTGCGACTGCCCGAAACGATCGCACAAGCCCTCCAGAAACGTCCGGCAACTGTCCGGCTCGGCCATACCCCTCCACGCCCCTATCATTTCATTCCGGTCATCGGCATACGGACCTATCAGGGCGATGCGGGCACCCTCCCTCAAGGGAAGGACGCCATTATTGTTGGTCAATAATACCATGGATTCCCGGGCCAATTCGCGGGCCGCCTGCATATTGTCCCCAGAATACATTTCATGGCGACGCGCCTCGCCACCGTACCGGAACGGATTATCAAAAAGGCCAAGTGCGAACTTTGCTTTCAGTATCGGACGTACAAGGTCGTCTATTTCCTTTTCACGTATCACGCCCGACTCCACTAGCGACTCCAGGGATTTCAGGTAGCAGCCGCTGACCATATCCATATTGACACCGGCCCTGAAAGCGAGCAGGGCGGCATCACGTTCATCCGCAGCCACTCCGTGCGCAATCAGTTCACGGACCGCGCCCCAGTCGGAAACCACAAAGCCGCCGAAACCCAGGGTATCCCGAAGGACGGATCTGAGCAATCGGGAATTGGCTGTGACCGGGACGGCATCGAAATCATTGAACGAACTCATTACGGTACCAGCTCCGGCATCGATAGCAGCCTTGTATACCGGCAGGTATTTATCCTTGAACATGGACCAGGACATATCGACGGTATTGTAGTCTCGCCCTGCCTCCGGCGCACCGTAGGCGGCGAAATGCTTCACGCAGGAAAGGATCGTCGATGAGTCCGCAAGTTCGTCTCCCTGATAGCCGCGGACCATCGATTCTGCGATACGGGCTGAAAGGAATGTGTCTTCTCCTGAACCTTCACTCACACGGCCCCAGCGGGGGTCGGCGCATATATCGCACATCGGAGAAAAAGTCCATGCGACCCCGAATGCTGCGGCTTCGGAAGCGGCTATGCGGGCAAATCTCTCCACGGCATCCAAATCCCACGAGCAGGAAATGCCTATGTTTTCGGGGAAAATGGTCCTGCAGCCGTGAATAATGTCATGCCCGAACAGGATGGGTATGCCTAGTCGGCTGCTATCGACGGCCAGATGCTGCAACCGCTCGATTTCTGCCGGATCCTTGATGCCGAGTATGGAACCGCACCAGCCCTTCTTCACGGCCTCGTCACACGAAAGACGTTCAGACATTGGGCCGGTAATGGCTCCTGTGCTGCTGGCGATCTGATTCATCTGCCCTATCTTCTCGGACAGGGTCATCTGCCGCAGCAACGCATTCGCCCTGCGGTCATTCTCCGTCATGGGAGAAGCGCATCCGCAGAGCCCGGCCAGCAGAGCGGCGAGGCATATTTTCCCGCGCAATCTCATTTGGAGAGAGATATTTTAGCCGCCCAGCCGCCCCCGGGCATCACCTTGATACGTAGTTTTCTGTCAGCAGGTAGAGCAATGGTTTCTTTTTTATAGTCAGAGGCAAAACGCGAGGCGTTGGCCCCGTCGCGGTAAAGAGTCAGCATATATGCCCCTTCCGGGATGAAACCCAGATCAAGATCCAGATATCTGGTATCCCAATTATTCAAGGCTCCGACATACCAGTCTTCCCCGCAGCGACGTGCCACGACCGCATAGCGGGACAGTTCTCCGTCCAGTGCCACGGTCTCATCCCACACCGTCGGGATTCCGGCTATGAACTCCAGGCATTCCGGCTCCTGCCGGTAATTCGAGGGAGCATCGCAGAGCATATTCAAGGGTGATTCAAACACAACATACTCCGCCAACTGATGGCAGCGTGTCCCCTGGCTCATGGGTTCACGGTATATTCCACGGAAATTGTCCCGTATGGCATTTCGCATGGCTCCCTGGGTGTAATCAACCGGCCCTGCAGCCATACGGATAAAGGGCATAGTCACATCATAAGTCACCTGATCCAGCACCTTATGGTCGGCCCACTTGCACTGTTCCAGACCGTGTACGCCCTCATAATTGATTACATTGGGCCATGTACGGTTCAAGCCTGTCGGTTTGCAGGCACCGTGAAAATCCACCATCAGGTGGTATTTCGCACAGGTAGCGGCGGCCGTCTCATAGAATGCCATCATACTCTGGTCATCCCGGTCCATAAAGTCCACCTTGAACCCTTTCACTCCCATTTCGGAATAATGCCTGCATACGTTCTCCATATCCTTTGCGAAGGCATGGTAACCAGCCCACAGGATAATCCCCACGTTCTTCTCCGAGGCATAGGCCAAAAGCCCGGGAAGATCGATCGCCGGGACAACTTTGAACAGGTCGGCATCGCCACTTACCGCCCAGCCCTCGTCCAGGATGACGTACTCAATCCCGTTCTCAGAAGCGAAATCGATAAAGTATTTATAGGTTGCCGTATTCACTCCACCGGCGAACTCCTCGCCCCGGACATTCCAGTTGTTCCACCATTCCCAGGCGACTTTTCCCGGGCGCACCCAACTGAAATCAACATCAGGGTCAGGTGCGGATGCAAGCCGGTACACCATGTCATTGTCCAGCATCTGAGCATCAGAGCGGCTCACGGAGAAGACCCTCCACGGGAATGGCCTTGCTCCGGCGCATTCAGCTATGCAGTCCTTGCGGGTTACGGGTATCATCTGGAGATTGTTGTGACCGCCCTGGCGGAGTGAGTCAGGAACGGCAGCGAATATCCCGCGAAGCGTGCATGAGGCATCTTCATTACAGAGATACATCCCGGAATAATCTCTCAAATCAGCTTCAGTTATGCAGACGCGTGCACCATGGGGATAGTCAAGCATCAGCGGCAGGAAAGCAAGTCGCCCTGACTGCCATTCCTCCACAGGGCCGTACACATAGGTATTCTCAAAAGAGTTGAAGAACTGGGATTCTATGGTTCCCGGATTCCTTACATAGGGGACATACGCCCATGTTCTCTCCGGAAGATTGATGGCGAATTCCTCGGACCGCACCGCGAAAGGCTTTCGCGCATGTGAGACGAAACGGTAGGCGAAGCCGTCATCGTAAAGCCGTGCTATCAGGGAGAAATCCCGAAAACGCAGTTCCACCTCATTGAAATGGTTCCGGACCTGGGTCTTTTTGTAAAAAGATGCAGAGATTACCTCATCACACGAACGGCGGACGGTGCGCAGGACCTTAGCCGGACCGCCGTACATAGTTCCGTCCGAGAGGGTCATCGACACGGGAGAGTCCGATATCAGTTCCCGACCATCCATGGACAAAGACCATTTCAGGCAGCTACCCGTCGTCACCTTCAGGGAGATGGTCCCGTCGGGAGAACTCAGAAAACAGTCCCGTCCGGACGGGGCAGCGTTCGCGATTGACAACCCGCCCGTCCAGAGCAGCAGGAAAGCGATTATCCTATAAAACACTGACATAAACCTTTCTGGTAAGCTTATCCGTCTTGTTCAGGGCGGAGTCATACAGTTCAAAATTAAGGGACATCTTGCCGCTGCTGATGAGCAGTTCTGACCTGGGGATACGCACCTCCGCGAACCAGCCCTTGTCAGTATCCGAGTC
The DNA here is from genome assembly GCA_017450585.1 of Bacteroidales bacterium. GTDB lineage: Bacteria > Bacteroidota > Bacteroidia > Bacteroidales > UBA932 > Cryptobacteroides. The sequence continues at coordinate 22,331 of JAFSTI010000122.1, read as the reverse complement.
GGAATCAATGGTTCCTTCATAAGCAGAACACGCAGCGGCGCCTGAATCATAGGATTTCCATTTACCACTCTCATATGCGGTAATACCCACAAGCCCTTTCGGCGTAAGTGTCAGGCGCTTGGAGTTTTTGGGCAGAATATCTCCCGATACCGGAGCGGATAGCGTTACGGTCAGTTTATCCGCTTCAGACAGATTTGTATCCGTCACTTCAGCAAGCAGATAGACATATTCGGCATCCTGAGACACACGGACAGTCGCTTCATTATCTGTAGACACGCCCAGATAGAGCGCTTCGTCTTCAGGTTTCCATTCGGAATTGTCAGCATCAATGCCGACCGTCCGGGAACTGGCGGTCAGATCATGGTTCAGGGCGAAACGGCCCACTGCTACGCCACGCGCCCCGTCCTGAGAGAACTTATTGACCACCAGCATCGTATGGCCACTTTCAATCTTTGCACCCGCCCATCCGCCGTACTTCGGGAATATGGGCTCCGTACCTGACGCCAGGAAGTTGGCGGCATTCTCATCACCGACGCGGGCGAACAGTTTGGAATTATTGCCTTTAGTATAGGTTAATACGGTTTCACCGGAACGGAACTGGACCATGTACGGGCCTATACCGTCAGAATTGTCGTCCAGATTATCAATGCGCTCGCAGTCGGCCACACCTTCATCCGGAGCAAGCAGTTTCCAGTTACCGTCTTCGGGTGAATACACCACAGATACGGTGTGGGTAACCTTTGAACTAGTATAAGCGGTTACGACCTCCACCGCGAAGGCCATCTTCTGGGTGCCGTTAAGTACTACGCCCACTGGCATCTGGTCACTGAAGAGGTATTTTCCCTTGGCCTGGGAGTAGTATTGGGAACGCATTACCCGGTACGGATCCTGGCCTCTGGCGGGCTGCCATGTCTTTCCTCCGTCCGTGGATTTTACCATCGCGGTACCCGAATTCGACGATGATATCCACGGTCTGGGATCTGCGAAATATACCTGTATTTCGCCGTCCGGACGCTCAATGATATCCGGTTCCCAGTTCGGGCCCCAGAATATCTGGGCCTCATCTTTCCAGGTAAGACCACCATCCTCAGAGAACTTGACTTTTAATCCGTGGTCTTCCTTCAGATTCTGGTTTGTATAAGTGCTCACATTGCGGAAGGAACCTATAGCCATGAGGCGGCCGTCCCGGAGGACTATCGTATTGCCGTTGGTATAATTTCTCGTATCCTTGTTTCCCGCACCGTTCGTGACATTCTCCTGTTTCCACAAGTATCCCTGCCATTCCCAGTTCTTCAGATCCGGGCTTTTTGCATAATGAATGCTGCGCCCATTTCCATCAGACGCTCCGACAGCCTCTTGCCATGACAGGATGTATGTCTTATCGGGAAGGACGGAAATGCGGGGATAATTCGGATAGTTTACCCTCAAAGTCCTGACCGGAATCTCAGTATAGGAAGACGGCATCAGCTTTATGGAGGAGCGGGCGGTCAGGCCGGCGTGGGAATTCAGTGCATCCTCTCCCTGATTCAATTCCGTGAAGGGTGTCAGGCTGATACTCTTCTGCACAGGGCCTTCCACAGGATCCTCCGGCGTTACAGGGCCGTCCGGGCCGGGTTTGTCGTTCGGCGTCTGGGGCCCGCACATTACCAGGGCCAGCGCTGCTGAAAGCAGCATGTTGATATTGACAATCATTTTCATCTCGCTTGTGTTACATTATCCAACCTTCATTCTGTTCCAGGCGGGGATTACGCTCTATTTCGGACTGCGGGAGCGGCCATACGGCATAATGGGGGCCGCCGTTGCTGTACTGGAGTATCACATCACCCCAGGCATGCATGAGCCCATTGCCGTCCGAATACTTGTCGTCGAGGACCGTGCCCCACCTGATTTCATCGGCATACAGGACCTGCTCGCCCGCCAGCTCCCACTTACGCTCGGCACGGATGCGGGGGCGGAGGTCGTCACTGCTTGCAACTGCATTCCAGGCTTTTCCGTCGTTCAGAGGAGCCACACCCGCACGGGCGCGCACCAGGTTGACACAATCCACGGCGTCGGACCAATTGCCCTGCTCATTAAGGGCTTCCGCCAGCCCCAGGAGCACGTCCGCATAACGGATGATGGGAATGTCGGTGGGATTATATGTCACCTGGGTGTGCTCGGTGCCGACGGCCACCAGCTTGCGGATGGGGTAGTAGAAATTGCTCGGAACGGCAGTCTCCAGATCACAGGTCGGGGCATTGCGGCTCTTGAACGGATAGCGGTAGATGTACGAAACATTTGCGCCCGTCACACCGCCGATATACTCAGAATAAGGGGTTATGGCAATGGCGGCGAGCCTGGGGTCGCGGCCGGCATACGCAGCCTTGATGCGGGCTTCATTGCCGGCATCCAGATACTTGGACATATCGGCGCCGAGGTTTGCCTGCGCCGTCTTTTCGCTGGTGGTCATGCCGTCACGCAGGAAGAAAACGCGCCGCTGGGCGGCAGGCATGGCGCTGAAACCGGGTATGATATTGTCCCAACTGAATGGCTTGCCGTCCGCGCAAAGGAAGGAGTCCACGAAACGTGTGCTGACGGTGTAGGCGTTCTGTCCGGTTCCGGCGGTACAATGGTTGCCGTAGTTGTAGCTGAAGGCATTGCCATAACCGCTGGTTTCAACCATCTGGACGGAGAATATCATCTCATCGCAGCGCTCGTTCGCCTCTTTGAACAGGTCGGCATAGCTGCCGTTGAAGAGGCCGTAACCGCAGTCCTTGACCTTCTTGAAATCCGCTTCCGCGAGGGCCCACTTCTTCAGCCAAAGGTATACCTTTCCGCGAAGGGCATAGGCCGCACCCTTTGTGATGCGTCCGTAATCGCTGCTGGTTGCGGCAATCTTGTCCGGCAGAGAGGGGCAATTGATACAGTCCGTAAGGTCATCCACTATAAGCTGCCAGACTTCCGCTTCGGAGGAGCGTTTTTTCGTGTACTGGTCCGGAGCCAGATTCTTGGTATAAACCGGGACTCCGCGCCACAGCGAGTTCAGGCGGTAATACCAGAAGGCCCTGATGAATTTAGCTTCGGCTATGCGGCATGCCTTGAACTCTTCCGTGGCGGGGACTGCATCGAAATTATTGATAACGTCGTTGGCCCGGTTGATGCCCTCGTAATAAGCCTTCCAGATACTGTTGAACATATCCACGGTGGCAGTGGCAGAACCGTTGAGAAGCGTATAGGATGTGCCGACCCTGTCCACATCTGGATCGAAGACATCCGAGAAACAGTCCAGATTGGTGGCCCACTGGGTCCCGAGACCGTAACGGAGTTGGTTATACGCTCCGGTGACTACCGTTTCCGCTGTCGTCTGGGACTTAAACATGGTTCCCGAGCTGAGCGAGGTGGTAGGGTACTTGTCCAGGAATCCGTCACAGGAGACCGCGAGCAGGCAGAGCATAGATAGTAATGTCACTTGATTGTGTTTCATATACTTGTACTTTTTTAAAATGCGATATTGAGACCGACCGTGTACTGCCGGAGAGATGAATACAGGTTCGAATAGTCCGCGTATTCGGGATCGACTCCCAGATACTTCGTAAAGGTGTAAAGGTTATCTCCGGAGAGGAAGATGCGCGCATGCGATATGCGCACCTTCTTCAGAATCGTTTCTGGAAGAGTATAACCGAGTGTAACGCTCTTTATCTTCAAGAAATCCATATTCTGGAGCCAGAGCGCCGTGTATCCTCCGTTCTGTTCGGAGCCATAGTCGAGAGTAAGGCGTCCGTTAGAGGAAGTTAGGTTTGTGCGCGGATCTGAAGGGTTGTCAGGATCATAGAAGTAATGGTCGTAGGCCACCCTTGCAGGGAAGTTGCAGTTGCGGGACATGGCCATGGCGCTATAGGATTCCGCCTTCCAGAAAAGGCGGGCGCCTGCAGTGCCCATGAATTCTGCGGAGAAGTCGAGGCCCTTCCAGGCGGCATTGAGATTCAGACCGTAATACAGTTTGGGCGCTTTTGAGCCATAAATCTGCTTGTCGTCCGATCCGCCATAGATACGGTCACCATTGACATCGGCCAGGATGTAATCCCCGTACCAGATGCCGCTCTTGCCGATTTTCTTGTTCTGAGGGCCGAAAGTATTGCCCGCGGCGACCATTGCTTCGAGCCAGCGCATGTCATCCGCTGTACGTATCATTCCATCCTTGGGGCCACCGTCAGGATTGACCGAACCGTCGGCAAAGAAATAACTGCCATCACCATGGTACACCGGCATCAGGTACATTTCTTCGGGCATATGCCCCTGGGCGGTGATCCTGGTCAGGTTGACCTTTGCGCTTTGGCCCACATTTGACCGGTATGTCCGGATCCCGTGCTCATCAGTCTCCCATCCGGCCTCAAGCTCCCCGAGATACTTCGATATGATGTTCCAGTTTCGGGTAACATTGGCCCTGACGCCATAGCTGAAGCCGCCGCGTGTGTCTTTCCAGCCGAGCGTCAGTTCCACTCCGCGGTTCAACATACTATAGAGATTCTCTTTCGGAGCCGTCTTCGTGCCTATACAGGAGCTGATAACCGCAGTGGAAAGGATGCCGTCAGTGAGTTTGTTGTACATGTCAGCTTCTGCCGTCAGGCGGTTATCCAAAATGGCGAAGTCCACTCCAAGGTCGGCAGTAGTAGTAGTCTCCCACTCCAGAGAGTCATTCGACAGGGAGTATATGTATCCTGACTGAAGGGTACCTCCAAGAGGGTAATTTGAGCCGGAGGAATACTTGGCAATGTAGTCATAGTTCCCGACTGAGTGATTACCCAGCCGGCCCCATGAAGCACGTAGTTTCAGGTTGTCGATTTTGGTCCCCGCCATCCAGGGTTCCTTACTGATGCGCCAGCCTGCGGATACCGAAGGGAAGAAGCCCCAGCGGGAGCGAGCGGCGAAACGCGAGGACCCGTCAAAACGGAAGTTCGCCTCGGCGAGGTATTTTCCTTCCCAGGCATAATTCACACGACCGAAAAATGACTCCGTGGCATAAGAGGTGGAACTGCCGCTGATCGATGACGCCTCAGTGTAATTATCCAGTTCTGAGAGCAACTCATTTGAACGGTTTTTCTTTGAGAAAGTCCCCGTCTTCCGGAAGTACTCGAATGCTTCGAAACCGACGATGGCGGAAATCTCATTATTCCCAATCTCACGGGCCCAGTTCAGGTCAGTGTGGAAAGTCCACTGATGCCAGTTCTCGTCAGTCTGGCTTTTGGAAAGGGATGAAAGAGGGGTCGCGGTGTAAGCTATTTCGTTCCTGCTGAATGAGTAAGCGGAAACTGGATCACGAACAAACTCTTTATGTGCGAAGTTAGTCTGGTAATTAAACTGTGTCTTGGATTTGATTCCAAATGGCAGGGAGAACTGGACATAGCTAGTGGCGTTAAGGAAATTGCCAATAAGTTTGCCTTTAGCCTGATCTATGAAATAGAGAGAGTTACGGGCGAGGGCAGAGTCCTCCGTGTTCTCATTCCATCCATATTTCCCGTCGTAATAGGGGTAGATGTCAGGTAATGAGCGGGATATCATTCCCATTTGTGCATCCCAGTCCGTAATCTGATTATCACTCCTGTAACCGGCGATGTTTGTCCCGATTTCCGCCCAGTCATTTATCTTCGATGACACATTAACCCTGAATGAAATCCTCTTTTGGCCGATGGATGCATAAATGCCAGGATTATCCATGTAATCCAGGCTCATCCTGTACCGCGTCCGGGAGTTCGAGCCACTGGCCGAGAGCGTATGTTTCTGGTAAATGCCGGGAGTAAATATGGCATCCAGCCAGTTTACGTTCGGATATGCCACATAGTTGGGATAACCGGAAGGGGCTATGCCGTTCGGATCCGCCTGGGCAGCGCGCCAGGTGTCGATGGATGTCTGCGAATAGGGCTGGGCCATGGAGGAATTGAAGGCCGCTTCATTGACGAACTCCATGTAATCCGCGTAGTTACTTATCTGCTGGAGCACCCTATGCGGTTCTTCGTAGGAAAGCATCATGTTGTATTCGATGGATGATGTCCCTCCCTTGGCCTGTTTGGTGGTAATGAGTACCACTCCGTTCGCTCCCCTGTTGCCATAAATGGCGCATGAGGCCGCGTCCTTCAGGATTGAGACCGTCTCGATATCAGCGGGATTCACACGGGTCAGCGTTGATTCGAACCCATCCACGATAACCAGGGGCGATGAGTCATTGAACGTGCCGTTGCCACGTATCCTGATGCTGATATCTTCGTTGCCGGGCATTCCCGAGTTCTGGCTCACATACACTCCGGCACTGGTACCCCGGAGAAGAGCTCCGGGCGTAGTGACTGGCCTGGATCCGGCCATTTCCCCATAATCAACGGTGGCGACGGAACCGGTCACATTGACCTTCTTCTGTACGCCGTATCCGACCACCACGACATCTTCCAAGACCTCTGAGTCCTGATGAAGCGTAACATCAATGGTGGTTCGGGAACCGACCTTTTCGCGAACCGGGGTGAAGCCGATGAATTCGAATATCAGCACGTCTTCCGGGGACACGCTCAGGGACCATGCGCCGTCTCCATCAGTCATCGTACCACGGGTAGTCCCCTCTATGAGTACAGAAGCACCGATCATGGGCTCTCCGGTATCATCTTTCACGACCCCGCTTACGCTGTATGACTGGGCGGCCAGTATCGCCGGCACGAAAATCGCCGCGGCGAACAAGAGACTCTTTATTGTTGATTTCATACCTGCCGTCAGAATGCTATGTTAAGCCCCAGGGTGTATTGCCTGAGTGATGAGTAGAAATTGCGATACCCGTCGTATTCGGGATCGACTCCCTGATACTTGGTGAAGGTATAGAGATTATCACCGGACAGGAATACCCTCGCATTGGACATACGGAGTTTTTTCATCAGACTATCCGGAAGGGTGTAACCAAAGGTGAGGCTTTTAATTTTTAGGAAATCCATATTCTGCCTCCAAAGTTCAGTGTAGTTTCCGTTTTGTTCAGAACCTATGTTCAATGTAACACGTCCGTTGGCGGAAGTAAGGTTTGTCCTGGGATCCGAAGGATTGTCCGGGTCGTAGAAGTAATGGTCATAGGCGAATCTCTGCGGATAGTTGCACTCGCGCGAAAGGCCCATTGCGCTGTAGGACTCCAGCCACCAGAACATCCTCGCTCCGGCTGTACCCATCAATTCGGCCGAGAAATCGAAGCCCTTCCATGATGCATTGAGATTCAAGCCGTAATACAACTTCGGGGTCTTGTTCGCGCCGGAGAACTGCCGGTCATTCGCATCCCCGTAGATACGGTCGCCATTGACATCGGCATAAATGTAGTCGCCATACCAAATCCCATTCTTTGCAGCCTTACGGTTGTAGGGGCCGAATGTATTGCCCGCGGCAAGCATGGCTTCCAGCCACTGCATGTCTTCAGGGGTACGGATCATGCCATCCTTGGGACCACCATCCGGGTTGACCGACCCGTCGGCGAAGAAATGGCTGCCGTCTCCGTGATACACAGGCATCAGGTACAATTCGGAAGGAAGATGGCCCTGGGCAGTAGACATGGCATTACTGTCCTTTTTTACGGTTTCTCCATAGTTTGATTTATAAGTCCGGATGCCATGTTCGTCAGTTTCCCAGCCGGCCTTGAATTCTCCGAGGTATTTAGAGACGATATTCCAGTTTCTGGAGACGTTTGCACGAATGCCATAACTAAAGTCTCCGCGGGTGTCTTTCCAGCCTAACGTCAATTCCAGGCCGCGGTTCAGCATACTGTAGAGGTTTTCCTTTGGAGCGGCCTTCGTGCCTATACATGAACTGATGACAGCGGTGGAAAGAATGCCATCGGTAAGTTTGTTGTAAATATCAGCTTCAGCTGTCAGGCGATTGCTTAAGATGGCAAAGTCCACCCCCAAGTCGGCCGTAGTCGTGGTTTCCCATTCCAAAGAATCGTTTGACAATGAGTAAATATATCCTGGGCGGATAGTTCCTCCAAATGGATAGTTGGATCCTGATGAATACTTGGATATATAGTCGTAGTTACCGATGGAATGGTTTCCCAGCCGGCCCCATGAGGCACGCACCTTCAAATTATCGATTTTAGTGCCTGCCATCCACGGCTCTTTGTTAATGCGCCAACCAGCGGAAACAGATGGGAAGAAACCCCAGCGGGAACGGGCGGAGAAACGGGAAGACCCGTCGAGGCGGAAGTTTGCCTCCGCCAAATAACGGTCTTTCCAGGCATAGTTCACACGGCCGAAAAATGATTCGGTAGAGTATTCAGTGGAGTTTCCGCTTATGGATGATACCTCTACAAAATTGTCGAATTCGGAAAGGATCTCGTTTGAGCGATTCTTTTTCGTGAAAGATGCAGACTGTTTACGGTAATCGAACATCTCAAAACCGAGCAACGAGGATATCTCACTGTCTCCGTATTTACCAGACCAGTTTAAGTCAGTATGGAACGTCCAGTCCAAATCACTTTCGTCTACCCCATTTTTGGCGAGATTCTCAAGTGGCGTGGCTGTGTAGGCAGTTTCATTCCGGCTGAATGACCATGCCGAAAGAGGGTTACGGGTAAACTCCCTGTGGGCCTGGTGCCACTGATAATTGAGCTGTGTCTTGAGTATTATACCCAGCGGCAAGGTCATGGTCAGGAACGGGGTTAGGTTTACCACGTTCCCGATAGTGGCGCCCTCCGCCATGCGTATGAAATACAATGAGTTCCTGGCTAGCGCAGCATCTTCCGTGTTTTCATACCAGCCGTATTTTCCGTCATAGTACGGGTAGATATCCGGCAAAGAGCGGGCAAGCATTCCAACCTGCGAATCCCAGTCATTCACTTCCGAACGACTCCTGAATCCAAAGAAGGATATGCCGGTCTCTATCCACGAATTGATCCTGGTCGAAAGATTTGTTCTGTATGATACTCTCTGATATCCCATCCCTTCAAAGATGCCCGGGTTGTCCATATAATCCAGGCTCATACGGTATTTTATATCCGATGATGCTCCACTGGCCGAGAGCGTATGCTTTTGGTATATACCCGGAGTGAAGATGGCGTCCAGCCAGTTTACGTTCGGATATGCCACATAGTTGGGATAACCGGAAGGGGCTATGCCGTTCGGATCCGCCTGGGCAGCGCGCCAGGTGTCGATGGAGGCCTGCGAATAGGGCTGGGCCATGCCGATATTGTAAGATGCCTCATTTATGAGCTCCATGAAGTCGGCATAGTTATCCATTTGTTTGAGGACTCTGTGGGGCTCTTCGTAGGAGAGCATCATATTGTACTCCAGAGTGAAAGAGCCATCCCGAGCTTGTTTGGTAGTAATGAGTACCACTCCGTTCGCTCCCCTGTTGCCATAAATGGCGCATGAGGCTGCGTCTTTAAGGATCGAGACCGTCTCGATATCTGCCGGGTTAACGCGACTGATCGATGATTCGAATCCATCCACGATAACCAGGGGGGACGAGTCATTAAATGTGCCATTGCCCCTAATTTTTATCTTGATATCCTCTGCTCCCGGCATTCCCGAGTTCTGGCTCACATACACTCCGGCGCTAGTACCTCGAAGCAGGGCTCCTGCCGTGGTCGCAGGCCTGGATCCGGCCATTTCTCCATAATCCACGGTAGCGACGGATCCGGTCACATTGACCTTCTTCTGCACTCCGTATCCGACCACTACCACATCCTCCAAGACCTGAGAGTCCTGATGCAGGGTCACGTCAATATGGGTGCGCGAGCCTACCTTTTCGCTGACCGGGGTAAAGCCGATGAATTCGAATAGCAGCACGTCTTCCGGGGACACGCTCAGGGACCATGCGCCGTCGGCATCTGTCATTGTACCACGGGTAGTGCCCTCTATGAGTACAGAGGCTCCGACCATTGGCTCGCCGGCGTCATCCTTCACAACTCCGCTCACGCTATGTGGTTGGGCGCTCAACAGAGGGGAGATTACCAGAAAAAACAGAACAATGACGTATCTGAATTGTTCTTTCATATCGCTACTCTCCTATGACAGGGTATATACATTAGTGGACCCCTCGGCGAACACCTTTGAGGCTTCAAACATCTTCTTTGTTATCGTCGTGCCGTCGCCTTTGGTTATGACCACCTGCAGGCCTCCTGACGGGTATGAGAAGGCTCCCATTACGAAACTGAATTCGCTGGTACCCTCGGGTAAGGTGTATCCGGCACCGAAGTTCAAGGTAACGCTCTTGCTGTAAGAAGACGAATTCTTCGTCGCTTTGCCTTTATACAGGTCATAGGTTCCGGACCATGCCAACTGTCCGCGGAAGACGGCTTCATTGACCGGAGCCACTCTTATGGATTTAATGACCGGAACTATGGTATTGGGAATCTTTATGGTCATCGTACACTGGGCCACGGCCTCGAATTTGAGAGGCACGGGGGCGATTACGGACGAGACTGTGGCCGACGCCGCGATGAGCATAGTCAGGTCGGGAGGGTTAGTCGCAGACCAATTCACCACGGCAGGAATATTCACCGGCATGGCAGAAAGGTCTGTCACGCCCGGATCGTAGGGATAAAAAGCGTAGAACTTGTAGTTATGGTCGCCTTTTTTCGCGATCATCGCATTCGCATCGTCGGATTTGAATAAGTACAGGTTCGAGGACTGCTCGAATGCGAACCTGGCGATTCCAACGCCTGCCATGTCGGTATTCTCGGCCCCACTTCTGGTGCAGAGTCCCCTGACACCGAACAGGCTGCCTTCCGGCAGGGCATATCCCTTGGGGACAGTCGCCGAAAACGCCACATCCAGCTGTTTGTAGTCCAGGCTTTTGTTAGGCTGATCTGCATATTCCACACAGGCACAGGCCAGAAGCGGAATAATGACGGATGTAAGTAATGATGATCTCATCGTTATTCTGTTATTGGTTAATATTCTGTTCACGGTATTCGGCGGGAAGCATTCCGAATGCGTTTTTGAAACTCTTGGCATAGTAGGAAGGCGTATTAAAGCCGCAGCGATAGCAGACCTCATTGATGTAGAGGTCCTCATCCGAAAGCAGTCTCACCGAAGCGCACAAGCGGCTCAGCCGGATATAATCGTTCAGCGTCACGCCCGTGATGCCCTTGAATTTCAAGTTCAGGCTTTGCCCGCCCACAAACATCTGCTCTGCGATGAAACTGTAAGTCAAGGCATCATCGGAGATATTCTTTTCAATGATGGCATCAATCTTATTCAGGAGTTTTGCATCCTTTTCTTTCACATCCGGGACAAGCACCGAATACACCGGCATGCCGATCTGGGCCGCACGAAGCAGCTTGCGTTCCGGAGTCATGGCAATCTGGCTTTCCATCATCTGCCGCTGGCGTTCAACCGCCCTGCCGACGAAGAAATGGTATAGTTTCAAGGCAGCGATAATAGCCAGGGCTATTGCCAGTAAAATGTAAATAATCTTTGCTACCACACTGCCCAGGGCGGTATTCCGGACCATGATGGTAAGCGGCTTATGCTGGTGTTCGAGGCTGCCGGCGGCATTGTAGCTTTTTACGAACAATTTGTACTTGCCACCCGGCAGGAAGCGCCATACGACGGTGTTCTCTCTGTCCGACCTGTGCCACTCGCTGTCCGCCCCCTCCAGTTTACACAGTATGTACCCGTCAGACCCGGAAGGCAAGTGCGGACGGGAAAAGGTGACCGCAACCGTATTCTCATTGTGACGGAGGACAATCTTGTCGGCGGCATCCACGCTTACGGACGAAAGTGACCCCGAGTATCCGGGCTTATTGTTTATGACAATCTCGTCAATGATCAGTTCCGGAGGCGTTTGCTCGTCCTTGGCGATGTCCTTGCCAGAGAATGCGATAAATCCATCCCTGCAGCCGAAATACATTGTCCCGTCATGTCCGCTGAGCAGGCTTCTTTTCGTGAAATGGTTGCTTAGGAGCCCGTCCGACTCACTGTAGTGCAGAATCGTGGAAAGATCGGGCGATATGGAGGCAAGACCGTTCTCTGTCGATATCCATATCGTCCCGAGCCAGTCTTCCTGCATGCAGCAAACCTTGTCAGAAGGCAATGCATAGGATGTGTTTCCAGTGGTAAACAGGCGGGTATTCCCGTCCGGCATGAGCGCCATGCAACCATTATCCCAGGAGGCGACCCATACGCGGCCACGGCTGTCCGTGAATACATAGCTCAAGCGTTTGTTTGCCTCCAGCCATGATAAGGATTCCTGCTGGAAGGGGAGTACTTTCTTCTCTGATAAATCGTACTTGATTAACCCATGGGCGTAGGTCGTAAGCCACATGGTTTTATCCGCCCCGAAAGAGACTGAGTTGACGTTGTACTCTTCCAGGCCCGGAAGAGGGGTAAAGCTGTCCGAAGCCGGATCATATTCGACAATACCCAGGGCGTGGCATAAGAGTATATTCCCTTCCGGAGTCCGCACTATGGGGAAGATGGCGCGGTCAGAAATCGATGCGGCGCCTATGTCTTCGGCCTCGTACCGATATATTCTTCCGCTAAGGGTATCGTACCTGAGCAGCTGGCCGACCGTCCCTATCCAAAGATTTCCGTCGCCATAGCAAATCCCATAGCTTTCCGTTAAATCGACCGGAAGCCTATAGCGGGATATATGGCCCGTGACGCAATCGTAATGCAGTATTCCTTTCTTATGGGTAGAAATCCAGATGTTCCCGTTCTCATCCTGGGTGAAATCTTGAAGTCCGGCATAATACAGGGACTCTCCGCCCGAGAGACGGTCATACTTGGAAATCATCTGTCCGCCGGTACTGCTATAATATACCGTACCATAGGTCCCACCCAAAAGGATATCTCCATCTTTCGTGGTAGTTACGCAGTAAAAGCAATCATCCTTTAAACCGGGCGTATTGGAAATTGCCTGTCTCTGGCATGTTCCCGTCTGTGTATCATATATGTACAGTCCCCTGTTCGTGGCAAGAAGGATTCTGGTCCCGAATGGTGTGATCGAATACAGGGACGCGCCATCGAAATCAGACTTCAACCGTCTGGCTTTTAGCGCCGGCAGGGACAACTCGCACAGGCCGTTTCGAACGCTCGCGGCATACAGGGTCCCGGACGGAGATACCATCAGATCCGACACGTTATCTCCTTCAAATGACGCCCCGCCGGAAAAAGAGAGCTGTTCCATCACCCGGAAATCAGCGGAGCAGCGCCAAAGTCCTCCAAAGTAGGTCGCGACAATAAAGTCACCGCCAGGAGCAATAATCATTTTCTGGATTTTCGGCGGAACGACATCGGAAGATGGGTCAAACAGGTAGTTCTGCAATGCTCCGGATTCCGGATCGTATGAGCATACACCTTTACCTTTCAGGGAGAACCAGAGAAGGCCATCCGGGTCTTCGGTCAGACAATTCACTTTTGAATCCACCCGCACTCCGTTCGGGGCCGTCGCTTCGAGCGCGACAAAACACCCCTTTTCTAAATCATAACGCGTCAGGCCCGACTCGGTGCCAGCCCAGATGTTTCCTTTTCTGTCCTCATAGATGCAACTGATGGCGCTTGATGCCGTCCTGAGGTCTTCTTTTCGGAACAGGCGCGAATTGACCCCGTCATACCGAATCAGCCCGTCGAGTGTACCCACCCACAGATAACCACGGCCATCCTGCATCAGATGATTGATGGCAGCCTGGGTATAGCCGCTTGCCCCGTCAAGAATCGTGTAAAAAGAAATGCCGTGACCGGATTCCTCCCCGGCCACCGCCGCCAGGCTGGTTGTAACAAGAATAAGTGCGGCAGCAATGAATTGCTTGAAAGTTTTCATAATTGTCGTGTTTGTTCTTGCTAATTTAAGGCATTTCTATCTGATTTCTATGAATACGAATGATTCGGGCGCCATCAGCAGTTCCAACCTCCCGTTCTTTATTTCCAGGGGAATTTCGGTAAAAAGATGATTTGAGTCTGTGATATGGGCATATACCGTCCCTTCGTTTTTCGCGCCCCCCAGATCCACAGTCAGCATGCGTGGGGCGGAAACATTGTCATCATCATTGAAACGGCACAGCATGACGGCCAGGCCCTTTTCTTCCTGCCGGGCCGCAGTCGCATAGACGTCGGGCATCTCTCCCCCTATGGCTGTCCGGACCTGCGTGCCGTAGTCCTTAAGCCTGGACCACATATAAAAAGCGTAGTATGCGGGGTTGGTCTTTAATGTAGTGGCATCATAAAGGCCGCAGAATCCGGTTCCGGGGCGGGCGTCATAGTACATGAGCATATCGGGACGGGCATCCTGGCAGGTCGACATAACAGCGGCGCAGAAGGCGGCACCTTTTATGTCATTGACTTCCTTAAGGGTATAGACGAAATTGTCTGACCAGTCGCGCAGGTAATTCCATTCGTTGATGATGGATTCCGCATCTCCATAACCGTATCTGTTCATGAGCGCCTCTACGTCGGAGGACATCTTTGCGACCCTTTCGGGAGTGGACGCATATATATGCCATGAGAAAAAGTCCATGGGGACTTTATGGCTTTGCATATAAGCCAAGAAGTCTTCCGCCCAGCTCAGGCTTCCGCAGAGAGCCGGTCCTCCTATTTTCAGAACGGGGAACCGTTTGTCCAAGTATTTCGCAGCCACTTCGAAGAATTCAAAGAACTGGCGGGGAGAGCCGCCCCAGGTACGGGGCGCCGTCTTCCAGTCTTTTTCATGCTGGTCCAGGTCGGCCTCATTCCAGATTTCCCAGTACTGGATTCCATAGTGGAAGCCATCAGCCCAACCATCATTATAGTGCATGATGATATGTTCACAGATGCGGGCCCATTTCTTATAGTCCTTCGGTGGCCAGACATCATATTTCTTAGCCCAGTTCTCTATGCTCTGCCCAAGCCGGAAGAAGATTTCGGTCCCGGCTGAATACACATTCGCAATAAATGCGTCGGACACCTTGAAATCATAGGATGCCGGCGAGTTCACATCGGCAGCGAAGTCCGGGAAAATGGCGGAGATATCTATGGCATGGTGGCCACCGTAGCCTGCGTAGAGGGCAGTATCGTGCGTCCTCGCATAGGGGATACGGGCGGCACGCCACGACTCCATGTTGCTGCGTGTCTGGGATTTCTTAACGAGCACGGGGCCGTTATTCACGGCGTGCATGTTCTTGACCGGTCCCAGGGGCTCTCCGGGGAAAATCCTGACCTGGGCTGCGGCGGGAAGCACTGCGAGCAGCAGTGCAGATAGTAACAATTTACGCATCTGTGGAATACATTAGTCTTAGCGAAACAAATGTAATCCGCTTGCACCCCCGAAGGATGCAACTATTTTATAAAAAGGTACACCGGTTATCCAGTCGGGGGTGCCTATCAGCCGATCTCCACGGTCAGGGGTGTCGAGACGGGGGCAGAGGGAAGGGTGAGGATGACGGCGGTACCGGTGACGCGGATGGAGGAGGCGGGAAGAGGCGAGCCATTTAGCAGGACCCGTGAGGGGGTGGAGGACCGTCCTTCGAGTATGATTTCGAAATCTCTTTCGGAGGGCGCTCCGTCGAAAGATCCTTCACGCGCAGAGATTTCCATCAGGGTCCTGCCGGAGCGCCGGGTCTTGGTGATGCGTGTGGTCGCGTACTTTCCACTGATGTATCCCTGTGATGTACCGTCGTCCTCGTACAGGTCGAATGTGAAATCTTTCCCGCCCGGAACGACCAGCAGCCTATACGAGGAAGCGGGCGACTGCAGGTTCTGTATTCCCGCTTTCGCGAGAGGAATCACCGCACCGGCACGCACATACCAGGGATTCTGGTCAATAGTGTAGTAGAGCGTCTGGGTGCTGCCGCCGCGGCACATGCAGTTCCGGGCCATGTCGTACCAGTCGCAGCCGGAAGGGAACCACATTTCGCGCCGCGTTCGTCCGTCTTCTCCGGCAGGCTCGCAGAGCACTGTGGCGAGAATGTCGTCGCCAAAGAGAAACTCTTCCTTCCAAGAATACGCGCGGGCGTCTTCCGGATACTCATAGTAAAGCGGACGGCAGAGTCCTACGCCACTATCGTAGCAATTCCGGGCCGCATTATATATATAAGGACTGAGCGCATAGCGCAGTTCAATCGCCGCTTTCAGATAATCATAGTGTTCCGGAAACATCCATATCCTGCGCTCCAGGAAAGAAGACGATGTAGAATGAGTCTTAAAAATGGGTGTAAACACCCCGTACTGCATCCAGCGGGTATATTTTTCGGCATTTACCGGACCTTTCACCTTTTGCATGTGCCCGCCTATATCATGGCCCCAATACCCATAGCAGACATTCGATGAGCTGGCCGTGAATTCCGGCAAGTCACGCAGGGTTGCCCATTCATCGTAGGTGTCACCGGAGAAGCCGAGCTGATAACGGTGGCTGCCCAGTCCACCCCATCGATGATAAATCATCGGCCGTGGAGATGCGGTTGGATTGTCGGCATCCGCGCCGGAGCCTCCGACTCCTCCGCGCATCTGGTCATTCCAGAAGCAGTAATTGATCCAGAATGTATTGCTCAGGCCCTGGACATACTTGCTTTCCATCCATTGCTGCCAATCCAGCCACCAGAAGTCCACGCCCTGACGCTGGATAGGATGTATTACGGTCTCGAAATAGGCATCAGCCCAGGTCTGCTGATCCATACGATATGGCACCGGAGCGCTGTGACCGGGAACGCCGCTCGCGTCCGTATTGCCCTTAAAAACATATCCGTCCGCACCATACACAAAGCCCTCGGGCCCATCGTAATCGTCCGTGCGCGAAAGATAGTCCTCCACAAACGCATGGTAGCACGATTCGTAAGGCCGGATGCCGGAGGCCGGGTGCAGGTTCAGCGAGGTCTTGAAGTCCAGCGCATGCAGGTCGTGCAGCAGGCCGTCCGGATCAGGGATGAGGTCGTGGTTCCAGGTATAGCCGGTCCAGCCGCGCCGCTGGCCGAATTCGTCATTGCCCAATCTCTCCTGCATCTGTTTCCATGTGAGATGCCAGTCCATATCGATAATAAACACGTCTGAAGGGACTTCGTGCGAGCGCAGGTCGGTCGCGATTTGCATGAACTCCGCATCCGTGTAGGCCCAGTACCGGCTCCACCAGTAACCGAACGCGTAGCGCGGAGGCATGGGCACGCGGCCTGAGACTTTCACATAATCAGCGAGTGCGGCCTTGTAATCGTGCCCGTATGCAAAGATGTACCAGTCCTGTCGCTCGCCGGAAGGCCGCTCGCTCACCCATTCGCCCCATTCAGAATCGTCCTGCACGAGCAGATGGCGACTGCTTTCATCTACGATTGCCCAGCCGTCCCGGGACAATATCCCTTTCTCGAGCGAGCCGCCAGCCTCCCGCATGGCCCCGAAGCCCCGGAACCTGTCAAGCGTACGCATTGTGCCGAGCAGATTGCCACTCTCATCATCACCCGGATGCCATGTCACACGCCTGCCGTTCATGCGGAAAGAGACGGACAGATTGTCCTTGGTAAACTGGCCTTCGCCGCTGTAGGTCAATGTCAATGCGCCGGTGCGGATTTCCACACCACGGCCATGGGTTATAGTTTTGAATGCCGGGACAGGCAGCCGCCGGTTCACGATAGCGAGGCTCGCGTGATCTTCAAACATACCGTTCTCCACCCACTCCATGCGCAGCATCCTGTCTGTCAGCACGGTAAAGCGCGCATTTCCGCAAACCACGACAGAGGCCGGGTCCGCTACCGGGTTATATTTATCAGCCGTAGGTACGGCTACCGCCGCCACGCACACCAGTGCCGCGAGCATCAGGCAAATCATTCGTTTCATATTGGCAAAAATATCACGGTTGCTTCCGCGACCGTGCAAGTATTTCGTAAATGGATGGAACGGCGTCGCCGCTGCCTACCGATACGACATGAACTTATACGATGACACCTGTGGCTACTACTGGTCTTCCTCTCTATATACTACCTTATATAGTCACGCATGGTGTATATACTTCTATTCCCAGCATAGAGATCTTGGATCCACCGGTCTCTACCGCTATTTCGGGCTTACTGTGCGTCCCGTTACAGAATAACGTCACATTTCGGCAGCTATTAGATTAGTAGCAGGCGGTGAAGGAAGCGCATGCGGGCCCAGCGGCGTGATATAGAAAGAGGGGCTCTGCGTGTGGCGTATTCTTCCGAGGGGCGGTAGTCCCTGACTTCTGCGTCGATTCCGAGCTCAGCGAGGGTGGCCAGAAAGCGGTCTTCGAAGTCGCGTTCTGCGATACGGCGGGAGAAGTTCAGGTTCAGGCGGTCGCCGTAGCTGACACAGGCACAGGCCCCGGGGCGTTTTTTGGAGCGGCCGAGGATGAAGTCGATGTCGCGGACATGCTCGCGCATGGTTTCCGGGATGTTAATGACGCCGATGTTCGATAGTGTCTGGGAGCAATAATTGTCCCCTTTGTGGGTATTGATAAAGTTGATGACCGGCTTCTTGATGAAGAGCGGGATGAGCTTGATGGCGGGATTGTCCTCCAAGGCGACATTTCCAGCCACGCGGGTGGTAAGGCGCCGGGGCTGGGCGTAGAGCTTTTTTTGCAGTTTGACTTCTTCCAGGATTTCGGAGAAGGGAAGATCGCCGTTGCGGACGTCGATTCCGAGATGGACGTAGGAGGAGAAGTTGCGCAGGGTATTGCTCCGGAAAATGGGGCGCAGGTTTACCGGGACCTCTACTTTTATGTAAGGGACGCCTTTTTCCGAGTTCTGCTCTCGACGGACTTCCTGCAGAGATTTAAGCATTGCCGCCGTGATCAATTCGGTGACCGTGCAGTCGAGCTCACGGGCCTTTTTTCTTATCTGTGAAACCGGCAGCGAGACCCTGACGTCGTTGAGGACATCGTGTCTTTCTGCAGTGCCGGTGGGATGGAAAGCCTTGGTTTCTTTATCGAGTTCGCCCTTGATACCGGAGAAGCGGTCGAAACTGTCTTCTATTTCGGAGTGACTGGGCTCCTGGTCGGGGTCGAGTATCCAGCCGGATGCGGGAATTTCGATGCCATAACGCATCCTGAGATACTCGGCGGTGAGGCTGAGAAGGAAGGTCATGCCACCGTTTCCGTCGGTGAGGGCATGAAACATGTCGAGGATTATTCTGTTATCTTCTGAGGAGACCTTGAACATGTATCCACCGTTTTTCCGGAAGCTAAAGGGCTTCATCGGTGAGGCCGGATTGAGGACTGGTTTATTCTCCAGACGGCGGAGTATCCACCAGAAGAAGCCTTTGTCAAGTCCGTAGCAGAAGCTGGGGAATCGGGACGCGGTTTTCTCGAGGGCCTTTCTGAGAATATCTTTCGAAACGGCTTCGTCGAGAGAAACCGACATTCTGAATGTAGTGGCGTACCGCCTGGTCCGGCAGGCGGGATATATGAGTGAGGCATTGTCAAGCCTTGTCCACGCAGGAGCTGTCATAGCATTTTCGGTTTTATGTTTCTTGTCCGTTTTTAATGACAAGGCAAAGGTACTGCCGGGCCCGCACACGAGAAAGTAAGTGCAATGAGAGTCTGTTTTTTGTGATGAAATTCAAATTTTAGTGACAAAACACTGGGAAATTTGTGACGTAATCAAAGAATGACTATATTTGTCACACCTAAATTTGTGACGAAATGAGCAGATATCCTAAAGCCCTTACCCACTTCATGCCCATCTATGTGTATGCGCTGGTCATGCCGTTTTTCTTCCTGATCAGCTGCCTTCTATACGAGCCATCTCATTTGTGTGAACTAATGAGAACGGGAGGGGAAGAATACTTCTCATTTAATCTATCAATAGTGGCGGCCATCATACTGGTGGTTATGAGTTTGAGCAGAGTGGTGCTTTTCCTTTTGAGGAAGAGTATGTCCATGACTCTGGGGTGGTTCGGGATGTGGTGTGTACTGGAGACCGTGCTGACGGCAGCATTCGTAGCGTTATATCTGGTATTGTTCGGTCACAGGGAGCAGGGCGGATTTTTCCTTTATCTGGGTCACTGTACCGCTGCACTCGGATCCATATTCATATATCCCTATATTATCCTCACACTTGCGTACAGTTATCACGACGCGAAGGTCGGCACGCCGATTGAGGCCGGCGACCGGCTGAAGTTTTATGACAGCAGGCATCAGCTTAAGTTTATCACTTCGGCTGGGTCGGTTCTATGTCTTGAGGCCAGCGAGAATTACATCATCATTCACTATGAGGAGAATGGTATAGCGAAGAAATACCAGATCCGTAATACAATGAAGAATGTCGAGCCGCTATGCGAGAAGGCCGGATTTGTGCGAACCCATCGCAGTTTCATCGTCAATCCCGCGCACGTCAAACTAATCCGCAAAGACCCCGCCGGATACTACTTCGCTGAACTCGATGTGGCGATCAGCTCGGGCAACGGCGCACGATCTGGGCTTGGAGCCGGGTCTGGGCTTGGAGCCGGCGACGGGATTCCCGTCTCCCGCAAATACTACGACGCCGTCGCCGCGGCGCTCTGAATCGCCACAGTCCTCCCATAAGCCAACCAAATCTCAGGATCGACAAACGACGCATGGCAGCTAAGCGACACGCGGCGACGGCATTGACAGCGAGGCGCTGCGGCAGCGGCAAAACAGGGTAATCATGATTATAGCAACAAACTAT
This sequence comes from Bacteroidales bacterium, assembly GCA_017450585.1. Taxonomy (GTDB): domain Bacteria; phylum Bacteroidota; class Bacteroidia; order Bacteroidales; family UBA932; genus Cryptobacteroides. The sequence goes on along the minus strand of JAFSTI010000122.1, from coordinate 1,780 downwards.
TAATCAATATGTTATCCACCACACTACTCATCTCATATATCAAGCGTCGCTGGTACTGATGTTGGAGGTTTATCTTGGGCCGGCAATTCTCCCACGCGCACGAGCGGGTTTTCCTGGGCCGGCAAGGCCGCCGGGCCCTCCCCATAGCCCGGCGGATGCGCAGTCGGACCGGAGAAAACCCGGGCGAAGACTGTTGATCTGCCCGAAACAACCGCCAGGTGTGCTTAAAGGTCCACAGAATGGACCTTTAGGATCAAAATAAGCCATTTTCGTGCTTGAAGGTCCCTCGTTTGGACCTTTAAGCACAGTCGACTGCTCGGCGAACGTGCAAGTGAGGCTTTTCTCCGCACGCCTTGCACGAAATACTCCCGGCAGCGACGGTTCCCCGAGGACCAGCAGCGACGGTTCCCGAGGGCTAGGCCGTGACGCTTCCCAAAACCCAGGCCGTGATACCCCCAAAAGATTTCGTGCTAAAAATAGGTGAGCGGTTTCCTTCCGACCCGGGTGCGGAGGGCAGGGTGTGCGGTTTACTCCCATCCGGCGAAGTGGGGAGTTATCGGCGGCGGCGGAGGGCGAAGAGGGCGGAGCCGGAGCCGGACATGGATGCATATATGGCGCCGGATTCGTAGAGATGTGCCTTTATGGCCGCGAGCTGCGGGTGAGCGGCGAAGACGGTAGCTTCGAAGTCATTAACCAGCATGTCGCGCCAGCGCTCCGGCCCCGCCGCCAGCGCCTCCCGGAGCGGAAGAAACGCGGAGGAGCGGGAGGCCTCACGGGGCACTATGCCGTGGTAGGCCTCGGCGGTACTGACGGAGATACCGTCAGGGATAACTATCTCAATTCCGTAGCCGGAAAGGTCGATGTCGTATGGTGTCAGGATTTCTCCGCGACCTTCGCCGAACATAGGGCGGTTATAGATAAAGAATGCGCAGTCACTGCCCAAGCGAGAGGCGTAGTCCGCCAACTGTTTGTCAGAGAGCCCAAGGGAGAACATCTCGGAGAGCATCCGGAGCGCGAAGGCCCCGTCGGCCGATCCGCCGCCGAGTCCCGCCCCCACGGGAGCATGTTTCACCAGGCTGATATGCACCGGAGGAATCTTGAAATCCGCAGCCAGCATCCGGTAGGCCTTCGCCGTCAGATCCTGCTGAACATCCCACGGCACCGGCGCGAAGGACGAAGCCTGACCAACCGGCGCGAAGGACGAAGCCTGACCAACCGGCGCGAAGGACGAAGCCTGACCAGCAGGCGCGAATGCTGAGGACGAGCCTGTCTGGCCTGCGGGCATGAGCACTTCGATGCCGAATTCCGGGGCTTCGACGATTTCCAATTCGTCGCGGATCCCAAAGTGGGGCACGAACAGAGTTTCCAAATCATGATATCCATCCGGGCGCTTCCTCAAAACGCTCAGGCCGAGATTGATTTTTATATTAGGGAAAGCCAGCATACTAGTCGAACTAGTCAGAAAAAACCGCCACCATATTTCATAAATCGCTGATAATCAGATAGCATTCTCGACGGCGTGGCAGATTTTTTCGTCTAGTTCGACTAGTCCTCCGCTTACCGGCGAAAGGAAGGAAAGGATTTGGAGGCGGCGGGCATCGGCGAGGGGAATGCCGCGGGAGCGCATGTAGAATTGTTCCAGTTCGGAGAGGTAGCCGACGGTGGCTCCGTGGGAGCATTCGACGTCGTCGGCGTAGATTTCAAGTTGGGGGGAGGTTTCGACGATGGCGTCGCGGCTGAGCAAGATGGAATGATTTTCCTGGTAGGCCTTGGTTTTCTG
>JAFSTI010000009.1 GCA_017450585.1 Bacteroidales bacterium | reverse complement strand
GGGCTGGCGACGAGCTTGTCCACGCCGTTCACGTTTTCGAAACTCAGGTCGGTCACGTAGGTCTGGCGGGGAGCCACTGCGCTGGTGGATGCGTGGGCATGAAAGACCATTTTCATCTTGCCGTCCAGATCGGTGAACACGCTACAGTGCCCTGTACCGACCAGGGACCCGGGCTTGCAGAGAATGGGATTATCGGCATATTTGGTCCAGGGACCGGTGGGTGACGGGGCGGTCGCGACGCCGACACCGTAGCCCTGGCACTCAAAATGATTGCCAGAGTACACCATATAGTACAGCCCATTGTGCTTGAAGACCGCAGGACCTTCGTTTATCTTTCCCTGGAGGAGTTCCCAGGATTGAGTGGCACGGAAACAGAATTTGAGGGTGGAGGTCTTGATGGCCCTCAGGCCTTCTTCCATCTCGGCACAGTATATTACATTTCCTCCGTCGAAGCGAACCCAGTACATATAGGCTTTCCCGTCTTCGTCGATAAAGATGCTGTTGTCAATTCCTTTGGCATTCGGGGTGAATCCGAGTGTGCTTTGTTTGAAGGGCCCGAGGGGCGAGGAGGCCTCGGCCACATAAACATGCTCCGCGGCAGAGTAGTACATCAGGTAGATGTTACCTACTTTGTAGAGCTCCGGAGCCCAGAAATCCTTGTCTGAATACCATGTCCCACCCGAGGACACGGCCACGTCATTTTTGTGCAGGGCGAATCCTTCGGCGGCCTTGCCGCTCATCAGCACCCAGCGCTCCAGGTCGGGTGAGGCATAGGCTTTAAAGCCTTTTGCCGGAGTGGATGTACCGAATATATAATAGACTGAATCGGTCCTGTCGACGAAGATGAAGGGGTCGGCTAGCCCGAGCGCACCGGCGTATCGCACGCCTTTCAGGAGATTGTCTTTAAGCTTGGTTACCGTCGGGGTCGGGCCGGGCGTCACTGACGGGACAGAAGGTTTATATGTCTCCGGCCCGCAGGCGGAGGCGAGCGTCAGACAGAGGGCGCAAACTAAAAATAATTTTCTCATTTCAAGCAAAACAGTTTGAGGGTTTAATCCTCCCAACAAATAGTGCGGGACTGGTCGGGATTAACATTGATGTTAACCTTAAGAGTTTCTTCCGGCAGTATGTCTTCGATGTTTTCCGGCCACTCCATAAGGCACAGATTTCCGCTGTCCAGGTATTCGTAGAGGCCTATATCGAGGGCTTCGGCGATTTTGGAAATGCGGTAGAAATCAAAATGGTAGACTGTCTTCCCGTCATCAGTGAGGTATTCATTGACGATGGAAAAAGTCGGAGAGTTTACCGTGTCTTCACTCACCCCCAGCACGCGGCACAGGGCTGCGGTAAAGGTGGTTTTCCCGGCACCCATCGGAGCATAGAATGCAATCATAGAATATCCCGCCGTCTGTTTCAGAAACTCGCGGGCCGCCTGATCGATGCCATCCAGGGACGGTATGAGGATTTCGTGCTTCACTCTACAAATATACATCTTTTGAAATTGCTTTTCGTCACGCGGACAATCTTTTGGTCACAAAAAAAGTTTGAGGGTTTTCGGCGCGAGAGCCTTCCGATCTTTGTAGGAGAAAAAGGACTGGCTTATGCTTGTATATATCAGTGGCGCGAAGTGCGTCGGAATAAACGCCGTGAAAGTGACCGTGGAGGTGGATATCCAGGGCGGGATCGGCGTGCACATGGTGGGGCTTGCGGATATGGCGGTGAAGGAAAGCCTGCTCAGAACGATTACCGCACTGCAGTCGCTGGGTTACCACATACCCGGGAAGAAGATCATTATAAACCTGGCGCCGGCGGACATGCACAAGAGCGGCAGCGGCTATGACCTCCCTATTGCCCTGGGCATAATCGCGGCCTCAGGGCAGCGGAACCTTCCGGAGCTGGAGCAATTCATTATTATGGGGGAGCTCGGGCTGGACGGGTCGGTCCGGGAGATTACCGGAGCTCTACCGTACGCGGACATGGCGGCGAAGGAGGGATTCCGCGGCTGTATTTTCCCTATCCAGTCTGCGCTTGAGGCGGTGGATACCGAAGGGGTGGAGGTTTACGGAGTGCGGACACTTGAGGATGTGCTCCGCATCTTGGAGGGGACGTCGGACTGCAATGACCTTTTGGCATTGAATAGCCCGGAGTACGGATCACTGTTTTCCTGCGGAAAAACCTCGCACTCCGGAGGACAGGGATCGGGAGCGTCTGACGGGGCCGGTGGCGACTATATGGATTTTGCGGAAATAGTGGGACACGAGAACGCCAAGCGGGGTGCGGAGATTGCCGCGGCAGGCGGGCACAATATCATTATGATCGGGCCGCCGGGGTCCGGGAAAAGTTCGATTGCCAAGGCTCTCGCGGGGATATTGCCACCAATGAGCCGTGAAGAGTCGCTGGTTACGAGCAAGCTTTATTCGATAGCCGGACGCTCCGTCCCGATGCAGGGGCTGATGCGCCGGAGGCCGTTCCGCGCTCCGCATTACAGTGCCTCGATTCCGGCCATCATCGGGGGCGGGAGCGGGGAGAATATCATGCCCGGGGAAGTGTCATTGGCACAAAACGGGGTGCTTTTTCTCGATGAATTCGCACAGCTCCCGAAGGCGGTTTCGGAGGCGTTGCGCGGGCCGCTGGAGGATCGGTACGTGACTATCTCCCGGCTTCGGTCGAAGGTTGTCTACCCGGCGTCGTTCATGCTTGTCGCGGCGTCCAATCCCTGCCCGTGCGGGTATTGGGGCGACGGTGAGCGCTGTACTTGCACCGCGGGCCAGCGGCAGGGGTACCTTCACCGCCTGTCAGGGCCGATAATGGATCGTATAGACGTGCAGCTCTGGATGCATTCCGTGGATGCGCGGAAGCTGGTGGGGCGGGAGCGGGGTGAGAGCAGTGAGCAGATTGCCGTGCGTGTGGCTCGGGCGCGGGAGATTCAGCGGCAGAGGTTTGCCGGCGAGGGGATTTTTGTCAATTCGGAGATGAATAAAAGGCAATTGGACCGGTTCTGCCCGCTGTCGCCGGAGTGTCTGGATATGATAGAGAAACTCATCGACCGTCTGGGCCTGTCGGCGCGCGCCTTCACCCGCATCATTAAACTCGCACGTACCATCGCCGACCTCGCCACCACCCCGGACATCCTTCCCGAGCACCTCCTGGAGGCCGCCGGATACCGTTTCCTCGACCGAAGGGACTTCGGTGCGGGGATGTAGACTCATTTCAATAGAATATTTTCTATTTTATCATTTATAATTAAATAGAAAATTTACTATTTTTGTATGTCCGAATGAAGTATGATGAACTACACCGGATTATAGTTAATCATGGATGGATAAAATACCGGCATATGGGAACAAGCCATATTATCTACAGAAAAGGCAAACGAACATACCCGGTACCATACCACAGAGGACGGGAAG
>JAFSTI010000121.1 GCA_017450585.1 Bacteroidales bacterium | reverse complement strand
GACGTGATCACATTGCCGTATGAATCATAAGAAGTGAGGTTCACGCCGTCCACGATGATTTCGTTCCCGTCGGGATCCAGACCGGCGAAGAGGCCCTTCCGGAGCAGACCTTCGCGCCAGAGAATCTCGCGTCCGTAGCGCCCGGCAATATTGCCGCTGACCGCGCCCTTGGCGAAGGAAGCGTTCAACCAGCCCTCTAGCTTGCGGACGTGGGCGTTGTAGTCGTAGCCGTATTTCTGGCCCCTGTAAATTATGGGAGTTTTGCCGGTCTTCAGGTAGGCATCCAGGTCATTCTGGGTCTTGGCGACCGAGGATGCGAAGTCACGCTCGGCGAAATTGTCAATATCCATGAAGTACTGGCCTCCGAGCAGGTCTTTCAAGACCTTGTAGTTCTCGGTGATATTGCGCCGCGCATTGACTCCGCCGTTCAGCGTCAGTCCGGCGAAGGGCTTCCACTGCATCGTGATGGCGGCATTCAGGTCGCGCTGGTCCACGTGCCGTTCTTCGAGCACGTATTTGGAGCGGGCTTTGCCGTCGGCATCGAGGCTGTTTCGGTTCACGGAATACAGGCGCTGCCAGTTCAGATGCGCGATCCCGTCCATATCGGTCTCCCAGGCCTCCCTGGCCCAGTAAGACTTCTGCAGTTCGCGCTTATCCAAATCCTCCACTTCGGAGTAGAAGTAGCTCGGCAGGTTGCGGTAGTAGTCGGGGCGAGGGTCGGCGGCATCGTACCAGTCGAGCGCGGAGTAACCGTTGTACCCGAACCTGTACAGGACGGTCGCCGAGGCCTCGAACTTCTGCGAAGGGGTGAAGTCGTATTTGGCAATGGCAATAGGTTCGTGCGTCCGGCGTACGCGGGCGTTTTTGATGTGGCCGTTGTACCAGCCCCAGTTGGAGTTGTACATATTGTCCCCCATCAAATCGTAGACCTCCTGGGTGGAGGAGTTCTGTGCGCCTCTCTGTCCGGGTGCGGCCATCAGCGTGAAGCCGAGTTTGTGGACATCGTGCCAATTGCGCTCCGCCGAGGCGTAGTAGCCGAAGGACTGGTAGAAGACACCCTTGATCCAGTCGTTATTGCCCAGGCGGGTGGAGATATTGAACGCATACGCCCAGCCGCTGTCCGTCTCGCCGGTGGCATAGGACAGACGCGCGCAGAAGCGGTACAATGAGCTGTTGGTGAGCAGACTGCCCCGCAGGCCGGTGCGCATGGAGGAGGCATTGCCATAAAGATTCGTAACTCCGTTCACGCCGCCGAAACCGTATTTGGATACGGCCAGTCCATTCGTGACGTCCTTCGAGCGCGTGGCTTCGTTCAGGCCGCTCCAAAGGGAGAAGGGCCCGTAGCCGGTGATGGCGTCATTGAGTTTGATGCCGGACAGGTACACGTCCTGGCTCTCGCTCGCATAGCCCCTGGCACGGAAGCGGACCGAACTGAACTTGTATCCGGCCATATTGCTGAATACGTCGTTCTGGTCGAAGAGGACGGTCGGGGAATCATTGTATCCCGAATCATCCAGGTCAAATTCGGAGAACGAGGAGTCGTCCACCTCCACGACGTTCTGCGTGGGCGTCATGTAGATATTGAACATGTTCTTCACCAGGCCGTTTTCGACGGAGAAGTTGATGTCGGTCTCGAGGAATTCGGGGGCCACGATACGCAGGGTGTAGGAACCGTTATCCAGACCTTCGAACAGGAAGGTACCGTCGACCGCACTTCGCGCCGAGTAGAGTTCCTCGGCTCCCTGCATAAGCGTGAGGGTGGCGCCTTCGATCTTCGAACGGTCGGCACGGTTCACCACGGTGCCCCTCGCTCCGCCGCTGAATTCCTGTGCGGACAGAAGCGTGCAGCAGAGCAGCTCCGCGATAAATAATATAAGTCTTCGGTACATATTACTTGCCAAGCATTATATAAGTCGGGTAATGGTCGGAATAGCCGCCGATGAACGCACCGCTGGAAAAGGTGCGGAACGGCGTGCCCTTGTACTGGCCTTCCTGCGTCGTCATGAAGTCCTTGATGAAGATGCGGCCGTAGTAGCGGGCCTTTTTCTTGCCTTTGACAATAGGGAGGATGCGCAGCGTGCCTTCGGGGGCCTGGGCAATAGCCTGGTTCACGAGTATGAGGTCGTAGATGCTCCACTCGCCCCTGTATGCCAGCGAGCCGTAACCGGCCTGCAGCATGGGCAGGAACGGGCTGAAGAAGTCGTCCGGTCCGGCCATTTCGGGCTGCGGCACGGCGTGCATGAATTTCAGCATGCTGTCGTCGGTAGGATTGTCATTCATATCGCCCATCACGGCGATCTTGATACCGGGGAATTCGCGCATCAGGCGGGTGGCGTCGCGGTAGATGATCTCGGCGCCGCGCGGACGGAGGTCCTGTCCCTTACCGCCGACGCGGGAGGGCAGGTGGGCCACGTAGAACGCGAACATTTCACCGTCCAGCAGTCCGCGCACCATCAGGATATCGCGGGTGCGGAAGTTCTCCTGTTCTTCTTTGGTCAATGTATATTCGATCTCCGTGTCCTCGTCAAATGTGAAGGGAATGGCCTTGCTGTCCAGCAGGGTGAACAGGTCGGGACGGTAGAGCAAGCCCACATCCACGCCTCGCCTGTCCGGACCGTCGTAGTGGACGATCTGGTAGTTGGCGGAGGCAATGGCGTCCTGCACGACCAGGTCCTCTATCACGTGACGGTTTTCGATCTCGCTTATGCCCAGGATGGCGTGGAACTGGCCGTTGTCCTTAGCCATGGCGGCGATTACCCGCGCCATGTTGCCGAGTTTCTTCTCGTACTTGGCTTCGGTCCACTGGTTCGCGCCTTCGGGCAGGTATTCGTAGTCGTTCTTCCCGTCGTCGTGGAAGGTGTCGAAGAGGTTTTCGAGGTTATAGAAGCCCACGACGAAACTCCTGGAGACTTTCTGCGCACTGACGCAGACGCTGCAGGACAGCAGGGCGATAAATATCAATAGTGTCTTTCTCATAATCGTTTCAGTGTTTAGTTCCACCACCAGCCGACAGTGGCGGGTTTTTCCGCTTCAATCGCGGCTGCGGCTTCTTCTCCGACCACGGCCGGGAGGTTGACGAAGAGGTCATAGCCGAGTTTTTCTTCCAGCTCGTCGATGCTCATCGAATCGGCGGCGCCGGCATTTCTCTGGTATACCTGATGATCCAGATATACGGCGCAGCCCATGTAGCCGCCATGGCCTATGGATATGTCCTTACAGTAGCGGATAACCGCCTTGTAGTATCCGGTGGGGACGGTAACTTTCTTACTGGAAAGTGACTCGCCGTACCATTCGTTGTATTTTCGAGGAGCGTCATAGACGTAGTATTTCGCACCGTCCAGCACGCAGCCTGTCACCACATAGAGGGTGTCGCTGCTTTCTGCCCAGCCGCGGACTTTATCTTCGAGGTTGGACCAGATACCGGAGTTGAAGCCATTCTGTATCTGGGGCGTCATGTTCGTGCTGTAGTAGGTCTGCTTCTCGGCGTCGTTATTGACGCGGCGGTCGCCGCTGGCGCACTGGTGGCCTCTGGCATAGAAGTTCGAGCCCAGGGAGCTGTTATTGCCCTCCTGATAACCGTTCCAGAGGATGGCCTGCCGTTCGGGGTCGATGTTCGGATCGAAGGTGCTCCAGCTGTCATTGCGCTTGCCGCTTCCATACATATTCCACCTGCAGAGCGGATAGGCTACCCAGAGGGAGACGAGGTGGTTGTAGTCGAACCAGTAGGAGTAGTTGCGGGTGCGCACGTCGCCTATTTCCATGTAGTGGCAGAACCAATCCCTGTCTGTACGCTCCGGGGATTCGGCCAGTTCCAGCCAGACGGGGCGCACGCCGGAGACGAGGACGGGTTCGCATTTCTGCGTAAGGGCAGCCCTGCGGACCACGTTTCCGGCGGTGACAATAATCTCCACGCTGCGGTTCTCGCCCGTGTCATTGGCCTTGATGGACAGTATGACATTGTTCTTCGGGCCTTCGCCGCTGCTGACGCTGAGCTTGCGCACCCAGTCGGGCTGGTCCGTGATGGAGATTTCCCAGGCGGTGTTGCAATTGATATTCACAAACACCGATGTCACGTCCCAGGTGAGGACATCCGGCTTGAAACTCACGGTCAGGAAGGTGTCGTCCTCCTTGCCGCAGCCGAAGATTACGGCAGCGGCGAGGAAGGCTGCACACAGTCGCGCTATGTTTCTGAACATACGCATACTAATAGAACACTTCCAGTTTCTGAATCCTGACTTGCTCTGTGGCTATGGCCTCGAACACGTTCTTGGAGCCGCTCCAGTGGATGGTCTTGTTCGGACCGTCCGCTTTGATAGTGAGGGTTCCTACCGTCATGTTCTTCGTGTAGGTCGCGGAGGACGTGGTGATTATCACACCCTTTACGGGCTTGCCGTCGGTGAAGCTGATTCGCAGAATTGAGTTCTTGTAGACTTTGATGAAGGCGTCTGCAGGCGCGACAGGAGCCGTAGAGGAAGTGGCCTTAAAGTAGGACACTACCAGTCCGTTCTGCGCGTCGGTGGCGGTATATCCCTTACCGTGGGTGTCGTCAGTAGTTTCGCTCCAGGTGAGGGCGGTACCGAGGTCGGCTATGACGATGCTGGTTCCGGTCGGGGTTTCGTCCTTGCCGTCGGATTCATCTCCGCCGCCCTGGCCACCGTTTCCGCCGGTGCTGCCTTCCTGACGGAGCACGCTCATGCTCTGGATCTCCCAGGTGCCGGACTTGGTCGCGTTGGAGGTGTACTTGAAGGCTATCTTAAGCGTTCCGCCCAGGTAGTCGGCGAGGCTGATCTTTCCGGATGAGACGAAGGTCCAGTCGCTCGGATATTCCGGGATTGCGAGTTCGGTCCAGTTTACGCCATTGTCCTTACTAGCCATTACGTGTACGTCGGCTGTAATGTCTTCGAAGTAGTTTCCGGCATGCTGGAACTCCAGGCAGGCCTTGGTCTCATTGCTCAGGTCGATCACAGGGGAGATGAGCCAGCTCTCCGCGGCGTTGTTGGCGCTGTTATAGTAGGAGGTGGCTTTCATTCCGTACTTGGAGTCATAGGTCCAGACAGCGCTCAGGCCGGCGGGGACGTTTACTTCGTTCAGGGTGAAGCTGCCTTGTTTGTCGGCCTTGAAGTTCCAGGTATAAATTACGTCTTCGAGGGCAGGGGTGTCGCCGCCGCCACTGCCGGGTTTGCCGGTGATATTGGCAGTAACCGCGATGGCCGTACCGTTCGCGAAGTCGGGCTCGTCGGCCGTGCCTTCTTCAAGTATTACGAGCTTGAAGTCGTCGATGCGGTAGCAGCTGGCCTTGGCCGTCTTGAACATCACGTGCATGGTGGCAGTATTTTCGGGTACTGAGAACGTGCCCTTGGCGACGTTCCACCTGCCGGCTTCCGTGCCCGCGTACGTGTATGGGACACTCGCCCACTTATTGCCATCAATACTGACATAGAACAGGAACTCGGCCGGGTCGAAGAGGGCGGTCTTGTCGTTATTGTCATATTTCTCAGTACCGAAGCTAAACTCGAATACCCTGGCTCCGTTCGTGGTCAGGTCAAGGATGGCGAAGGTCGGATCGGCACCGAAGAAGAGGTTGTTTCCGCCGGAGCCCTCGTAATCGGAATAGGAGCCGTTGGACTTGGAGTTGTTTCGGGCCGTGATGCCGCTGGAGTAGTATTTGACGTTCTCCATGCCGCTTCCGGCTTCGTTACGCCAGTCGTCGGATTTGTCGAGATAGGAGTTGGCGCTGACTTCCTGGCGGTCGAAGTCGTTGCGGTAGATCACCAGCTGGTCGACGGAGCCTTTTCCGCTCTGTCTGATGGTCACGGGAATGGTGGTGAATCCGATGGAGACGTTCAGTTTCGCCTCACGGTCGTAGCTGGAGTTATCCAGCACGGTTACGGAAACTACGCAGGGCTTATCTGACGGCATTCCGTGATCGGGGTCGACGGCTATCCATTCGGCGTCACTGCTGACAGTCCAGGCCCTGGTCGCCGTGAAGCTGATCGTGTCCTCGGAGGATTCCTTCGGGAACTCCACTTCGGCTCTGGCCAAGGTCAGGTCGGGCAGGCCGAGATCCTGTTCTTCTTCCTGGCAGGAGATGGCTGCAAACGACATAATCGCCAGTATGGCGGGGATAAAACGGTTGAATTTCATATTATCGGTTTTTTGTTTCTAGTGTTAGCTTGTAAAATTAACCATTTTTTCTTTCCCCCGGTCGTAAACGTTTAGGTTTTTTGTAACAAAAAAGGCCCGGGGTCTTGCAATCCCGGGCCCGGAAGATATATGCGTTCTGTCTGTTAGAAGTACAGGCGGGCGCTGAGCAGCATCTGCCATGTATTGAAGGTGCTGCGGTAGTTCTTTATGGTAGGAGCGTTGAAGGTGTAGACACCGGTGTTGTCAGCCTTGCTGATCTCGAGAATGTTCTCGCTGCTGACCTGCTTGCACAGACCCCAGTTGGAGTTCAGGAGATTGGCGACATTGTTGATGTCCAGACCGATCTGCATCTTGGTAGCCCTTTCGCCGAAGTTCACGCCGAATTCCTGGGCGACCTTGAAGTTGATGCGGCTCTGCCAAGGGGCGACCTTAGCTCCACGCACGGAATACTCTCCGCGGTGCTTGCTCAGGTAGCTATCCTCTTCGATGAACTTCTTGAACGCGGCCTTGTTGTCGTCATCCTTGAAGGTCATGGCGGCGAGGTCCGTGTCGGTAGGAATGTACATCAGGTTCTGGGAACCGCTGACGCCGGTCACGTCATTCACGTAACTGCCGCTGCGGACACCGAAGGTGTAGGAGTAGCGGGTGTAGGAATAACCGCCGACAAAGCAATGGTTGTAGCCCTCGTAGAACAGACCGAAGATCGTAGCGAGGTTCTTTCCTTCATTGAGGCGGTAGCTCACGTTCGCGATGAGACGGTTGGGGCTCACGAAAGCGGAGTGTCCGAGTTCAGGGCAATTGGATCCGTTGACTGAATAGTTTCCACCTGCGAAGAGGGAAGAAACCTGATCACCGTAACCTTCCTGGATGGACTTGGAACCACTGCGGGTGTATGCCGCCATGAGGCTGAGCCCATTCTGGAAGTTCTTGCTGAGACTTGCGGTGACGGAGTAGTATGAACCATGAAGATTGGAGTTAGTCAGATAGTACGGAGCAATCGTGCTGTTCATGCTGTTCTTGATACCCTCTGACTTCCACTTGGTGCGTTTTCCGGGCTCGCCGGGGAGCACTACGCCGTTCGCGTCCTCAGTATAGCCGAGACGCGTGGCTGCGACAGCATTCAGGTCATAGTTGTAGATTCCTTCGATGGATCCCTTGATTCCGTAAGGCAGGTTGGCATCCAGGGCGATGGAAGTCTTCCAGGTGGTGGGCATCTGGAGGTTCTTGTCGATGATGGTAGCTCCGGTAGGGGCAGCCAGATCCTGTGCCGTGAAGGTTCCGCCATAGATGTCGGTCAAGATATCAGACATCTTGGCATGGAAGGTCGGGGTGTTGGGATTGGTTCCGTCAGCATCGATAAACTGGGCCTGCATGCAGTTGGAGTTGCCGGCCACGGAGACGATCCACACGAAGGGAATGCGTCCGGTGTAAAGACCGGTACCGCCGCGGAGCACGAGGCTGCGGTTCTGGAGGATATCCCAGTTGAAACCAACGCGGGGGCTGAGGTTCAGGCGGGCCTTAGGCATGTCGCCGGTGCTCATACCCTTCATGGAGACGCTGGACTCGGCCTTGGTGAGGAACTCTTTGTTCACATTACCCTCGATGGTGGGATAGAACGGAAGCTCGGCGCGCAGACCGACGGTCAGTTTGAAGTAATCGCTGAAGTCGATTTCGTCCTGCAGGTAAGCGGATATCTGATTGTAATTGAATGAAGGATAAACCTGTGCGAGGTCATCACGGTTGGAGTGGGTGATGGCGAATGCAGCGGGCTTGCCCTCGGCGAGGAAGTCAGCCCAGCTGTTGTACACATAGTATCCGAGACCACCCTGTACGTAACCGTTCTTCGTGTTGTCGAACTCGTACTGGAGACCGGCCACGAAGTTGTTACGTCCGGAGGTATAGGTCAGCTCATCGGTGAGGACCACGGTGTTTACATCACGAAGGTTGCCATAGGTGAAGGGGTCGGGACCGAAGGAGGTCAGGACGGCCTTGTTCACGGTAGAAGTGGCAGGGTCGGTGTAATTCTCGAGGATATCCACGGTCGGGAAGTCAGATCCGACGAAGCTGCGGGGCTCATACTGGTGTGACCAGGTGGCACGGAGCATGTTGGCACCCTTACCGTCGAAGAGGCGGGTATTGAGCTCGGCCGCCACGGAGGTGAAGTCCCTGTTCTGGAAGTAGCGGCTGGACTCGAAATACATTGCGTATGTCGAGGTACGGCCGTAGGTGTTACGGTTGTAAGGGTTAGGGTTGATGGGGTTCACAGAGCTGGACGGAGAGTTGGAGTCAGCATTGTGAGTGTGGCTGAAACGGAGATTCAGCTTGTTGTTGCTGTTGATGATCCAGTCCACACGGGCCATCATTTTGTAATCCGGGGTGCTCAGGGAATAATTCTCATAGCGTCCGGGGTTGTATTCGTATTTCTGATCCAGGGTGTTCTTCACTGTCTCCATGAATTCCTTGGTAGGACGGACAACGTCGGTATTGGGAACGAATGCGGGATCCGCATTGACTCCGGTAGCATCACTGACGCGTTTGGTCGGGCCGGGCTGCACATCAGCGGAATACTCTACATTCACGAAGAAGAAGAGTTTGTTCTTGATGATGGGGCCGCCGACGGTCAGTCCAAAGGTATTGTCGAGGAATTCGGTCTTGTTCAGGTCCTGATCTTCGACCTTGTAGCCGCGGACAGCGTCAGAAGTGTAGTAGTCGTAGAAGGATACGCGGAGCTCGTTGGTACCGCTCTTGGTCACCGCATTGATGGCGCCGCCGGTAAAACCGGAGTGACGCACGTCGAAAGGAGTTATATTGACACTCATCTGCTCGATGGCATCCAGAGAGATAGGAGTGCCGTTGCCGGGCAGGTTGCCGCCGATACCGAATGCGTTGTTGAACGCGGCACCGTCGACGGTCACATAGGAGGAACGGTAGTTACCGCCACCGACTGCGAGACCGTTGGAGGTGGTAGAGGCCTGCGGGGTGAGTTTCATAACATCGTTCATGCTGCGGCTGACGGTAGGCAGGGAACTCATGGTGGCCTGG
>JAFSTI010000120.1 GCA_017450585.1 Bacteroidales bacterium | reverse complement strand
AGGATCTCCAGCCAGCCGGTACCCTTGCAGATATTGCAACCCTTACCATGGCAGATATTGCAGCTCACATCCACCTCAGCCGAAGGCTCGGTGAAGGGGAAGTATGAGGGGCGCATGCGGATCTTGGTATCAGGTCCGAACATCTCGCGGGCGAAAAGCAGGATGGCCTGCTTCAGGTCGGCGAAGGTCACTCCTTTATCTATATACAGGCCTTCTATCTGATGGAAAATGCAGTGGGCGCGGGCGCTGATGGCCTCGTTACGGAACACGCGGCCGGGGCAGACGACCCTGATCGGAAGGTCCATTGTCTCCATGGCACGCACCTGCACGCTGGAAGTGTGTGTGCGCAGCAGAAGCGGATTGACATGACCGGTGGACACGAAGAATGTATCCTGCATATCGCGGGCGGGGTGATTCGGAGGGAAGTTCAAGGCTTCGAACACGTGATAGTCATCCTCGATCTCCGGCCCCTCTGCCACGTCATAGCCGAATTTGCGGAAGATATCCACAATCTCCTGACGAACAATGGACACCGGATGACGCGAACCCAGCGGCATAGAATCACCGGGCATGGACAGATCGCGTCCGGCATCCGCAGCAGCGCCTTCTTCGCCCACAGTGCCGCGCAGCTCTTCGATTTTCGCCATCGCGGTCTGCTTCAGCTCATTGAGCGTCCGGCCGAATTCCTTCTTCAGCTCAGGAGCCACGGTACGGAACTCCTCAAACATCCGGGTTATCTCGCCCTTCTTTCCCAGGAAGCGCACGCGTGCGTCTTCCACCTCTTTCTGGGTCTTGCACTTGAGCTCGCCGAGCTCGCCCAGAATCCTGTCAATCTCTTCTCTATTCATCGTTATTTCTGATATTTCTCCATTCTCTTGTCCCTGCTCTTCTTCTCCCGGGCAGCCCCTCTCTTAAGATACTTCTCCCACTGCTCCGGGGACAGGAAACTCTTATAGGAATTATATATCCCCTCCTCGGTCTCATCAAGCACTTTCTGGTAGATATCCATGTTGGACACCTTCGCACTGCGGATTTCCTTGAGCCTCGCCTCACGGGCGGTATAGTCGTGCATAAGAGTGGAATCCAGTTTAAATACCTGCCAGGGCGCCAGGTCCAGCACCGTCGTCTGCCGGTCCACTATCTCCTGGATACTGTCATAAAACTCCTTCTCACGCTTCTGCGCCTCCTTGTCCATATCCTGCCCGAAAGCGGAGATGGCCGCGAAGCTGAAAAGCAAAAGAGTCAAAACCTTTCTCATGTCCAAAAAAGTTGTAGCTTTGTGAATCGGACAAAATTAATCATTAAACCTGCAAAAGACAAAAATGAGAGCAAAATACCTCCTTATTTCTATCGTTTTCGTCATTTTTTCACTCGCCGGCACCCTCGAAAGCCGCGCCTGCACCAATGTCATCATCACTCCCGGAGCCAGCGCCGACGGCTCCTCGATGGTTTCATACGCGGCCGATTCCCACTGGCTCTTCGGTGAACTGTACTTCCATAAGGCCCGCAACTGGCGCAAGGGCGCGATGCTCCCTATCACCGAATGGGATACCGCCAAGCCCCTGGGACAGATTCCGCAGGTACGCCACACGTTCCAGACGGTGGGCAATATGAACGAGCACCAGCTCATCATCGGCGAGACGACATACGGCGGACATGAGGAACTGGTCGACACGGCCGGAATCATGGATTACGGCTCTCTAATATACGTGACGCTCCAGCGCGCCCGTACCGCACGCGAAGCTATTGCCACCATCGTAGAGCTGGCAAATGCGCACGGCTACCCCTCCGAGGGCGAGTCGTTCTCCATCGCGGACCCGCATGAGGCGTGGGTGATGGACCTGATCGGCAAGGGTCCGGACCGTAAGGGCATCGTATGGGTGGCGCGCCGCATTCCGGACGGCTATATCTGTGCACATGCGAACCAATCCCGCATCACCCGTTTCCCCCTGAACGACCCGGAGAATTGCCTTTACGCCCCGGATGTGATCAGCTTCGCGCGCGAGAAGGGCTGGTTCAACGGTGCGGACGAGGAATTCAGCTTCCGCGACGCCTACAACTCGCTCGATTTCGGCGGAGCCCGTGCCTGCGACGCCCGTGTCTGGGCCGCCTTCAACATCCTCTGCGACGGACAGTTTACTTATGTCAATGAAGCCGGGCAGGAGCTGACCGAGCCCGCGGACAAGTGGCTGGACTATGCGATGGGGTATGACCTCGCGGGGGAGATGCCGCTCTTCGTGAAGCCGTCCCGCAAAATCACCGTGAAAAAAGTAGCCGACGTGATGCGAGACCACTTCGAAGGCACACCCATGGACATGACCACCGACATCGGGGCCGGAGGCAATGCACTCCCGTACCGCTGGCGGCCGATGAACTTCAAAGTGGACGGAAAGACTTATGTCAATGAACGCGCAATCGCGACGCAGCAGACCGGTTTCTGGTTCGTGGGACAGGCCCGCTCCTACCTCCCCGACGAAGTCGGCGGACTCATCTGGTTCGGCTGCGACGATGCCGCGACCTCCTGGGTCACACCCATCTACACCAGCACCCGCCGCGTTCCCGACTGCTTCCGTGAGGGCAATGGAGACTTGCTCCACTACAGCGACCGTTCCGCCTTCTGGCTGTGCAATCGTGTCGCGAACGCCTGCTACAAGATGTACAATTATATGTCCGCGTACGTGCGCGAGGCTATTGACCGCTTCGAAAATTCGCAGATGGAGAAGGTCCGGGACAATGACGAGCGTATCATGCGTCACCGCTGCGGCTGGATCCGCCGCTGCCTGGCGACCCGATACAGCGTCCGCACCGCGCAGCAGCAGTTCCGCGACTGGCAGAAGTTGGAACAGGACCTGCTGGTAAAGTTTATTGACGGCAATGTCAAGGCCCAGGACGAGGAGGGCAATTTCCTGCACAGCAAATGGTCCGAGGGCATCCCCGACGGCCTGACGCAGCCCGGCTACACCGAAACCTGGAAACGCGCCGTCGCCCTCGACCACGGCCCCATCCTCCTTCAGCCTTAAGACTTTCCTTTCTTGCTGCGAGGACGGATTTTGACGCCGTAGGTGGCGCCGAGGGTGAGGATATCGGAGATGAGATCGATGCCGACGTCGACCATGAAGTCCTTAGAGCGGAAGTCGACGTTGTATCCGGTCTTCGCATCGCTCAGATGCAGGAGCAGCGGCGTGCGGCCCTTGTGTGATTTCACCACTTTCAGGAGCTGTTTGCGGAACTCCGGAGTTATCATCTCGGTGGTCACATTCACGACAAATGAATCCAGCAGCTCGGAATTCACATTTTCGAGCGGCATCACATTCAGAGTCTTGATCATATAGCTCACCGGTGGCTGCGGAGCCCCGGATTCCGGCTTCCAGAAAGACTTGCGCTCGCTGATTTCCAGCTCCATAAACACCTGCGCATGCAGCTGAAGCAGCGGACCGAACGTCGCCAGCTCATTTCCGAAAAACGCCATCTCAAAAGGTCCTGAAAAGTCTTCCAGCACCACTTTCAGGCCAGGCGTGCCGCGACGGGTCGTAAGTTCATTGACCTCCAAGACGATACCGGCCACGCTTACCTTCCGGGGGGTAAGGTTTTTTTCGCACTCGTCCTTCAATTCCTGCAGATGGACCAGCTCACAATCGGCGAAGGTCTCGATCTGGAAGGCATATTGATCCAGGGGATGCGAGGAAAGATACATTCCCACCAGTTCCTTTTCCTTCTGCAACTGCTCCAGAGGGTCTTCATCGATCGAGAGCTGCGGAATCTGAGGACGTACCGGTTTCATCTCCTCCATATCCCCGAACAGGGACGCGCTCGTGTCTTCGCAATCCCGGCGATACAGGTCCGCATAACGCACGAGCTCATCGATGAACAACTCTCCGCTGGCGCAGGGGGAGAAATATTGCCCCCGCTTAAAGCCGAACGAATCGAGCGCACCGGCATAGACCAGCGACTCCAGGGCCCGGCGGTTAATGGACGGAACCCGCTCCATCAGGTCGCAGACATCGCTGAACGGGCCGTTACTCTTCCGCTCCTGGAGGATGGCGTCCACGATATTGGCACCGAAGCCCTTGATGCCGCCCAGGCCGAAACGGATATTGCCCTTCTTATTGACAGTAAACTGATCTTCGGACTCGTTCACATCCGGGTTCAGCAGCTTGATCTTGTGCAGCTTGCAGTCGCGCATGATCTTCTTGATCTCCTCCATGTCGGAGAGATTGCAGCTCAGGTTCGCGGCCAGGAACTCGGCGGTGTAATGCGTCTTCAGCCAGCCGGTCTGGTAGCTCACCCAGGCGTAGCAGGTAGCATGGGACTTATTGAACGCATACTGGGCGAACTTCTCCCAGTCCTTCCATATCTTATCGAGGGTCTTCTCCGGGTGGCCGTTCGCGATACCGCCACTCATAAACTTGTCCTTGAGCGAATTCAGCGTCTCAATCTGCTTCTTACCCATGGCCTTACGCAGGGTATCTGCCTGACCCTTCGTGAAGCCGGCGAGCTTCTGCGAAAGAAGCATCACCTGCTCCTGATACACCGTGATGCCATAGGTATCCGCGAGATACTCTTCCATCTCGGGGAGGTCATAGGCAATGGGCTTGAGCCCCTGCTTGCGGTCCACGAAATCCGGAATATAGTCCATAGGACCCGGCCGGTACAGGGCATTCATAGCGATAAGGTCCTCGAAGCGCGTCGGCCGCAGTTTCTGCAGCCAGTTCTTCATGCCTTCGGACTCGAACTGGAACACCACCGTGGTATCGCCGCGGCCATACAGTTCGTACACCGCCGGATCATCGATGGGGATAGCCTCAATGTCTATTTCCTTGCCGCTGCGGGCCTTGATATAATCCAGAGTCTTATGGATGATGGACAATGTATTCAGCCCGAGGAAATCCATCTTCAGCATGCCCACATCCTCGATGTAGTGGCCGTCGTACTGGGAAGTCCACACCTCCTCGCCGGTCTCCTTATCGCGGGACAGGCAGATGGGTATGTAATCGGTCAGGCGCCCGCGGCCGATGATGGTCGCACAGGCATGCTGTCCGACCTGGCGTATGCTGCCCTCCAGCTTCTGAGCGAACTTCAGGACCTCCTTGCTGAGATCGTTGCCATTCTCCATCTCATTCTTGAAATCCGGCACCAGACGGTAGCAATTGGCCAGAGAGACGGGGACGTCAACCTCCTCCAGACCGGCCTGGAACTGTTTCTTTTCCAGTTTCACGCTTCCCGGATGCTCGGGGTCGTCCACCTCCACATTGCGCTCCCGCACCTTGAAACCCGGCTTCAACTGGTCCAGCTTGGGGTTGAACGGGTACTCCCGCTCCTGTTTTTCGGTCAATCGGTCCGGAACCATCTTCGACAGGCGGTTCGACTCGTCGATGCTCATCTGGCTGATGCGGGCGACATCCTTGATGGACGATTTGGCCGCCATCGTACCGAAAGTAATGACTCGCGACACGTGGTCGGCGCCATACTTGTCCTCCACGTACTTGTGCGCGGCCGGGATGCTCTCGAAATCGACGTCGATATCAGGCATGCTGATACGGTCCGGATTCAGGAAACGCTCGAACAGGAGGTCGTATTTCAGAGGATCGAGGTTCGTGATTTTAAGGCAATAGGCGACCACCGATCCGGCCGCGGAGCCACGCCCCGGGCCGACCAGATAACCCATTGCCCTACACGCAGCGATATAGTCCTGGACGATCAGGAAGTAGTCCGGGAATCCCATCTTGCAGATGGTCTTCAGCTCGAAGTCAATACGCTCGACCTGCGCGTCGCTCAACTGCGCGCCGTAGCGTCGGTGGGCGCCCTCGTAGGTAAGGTAACAGAGATAGGCCACCGAACGGCAAAACTCCTCGCCGCGGTTATTGCCATCCTTATCCGTGCGACCCTCGTCGATAATGCTTTTGTACTTTTCCAGGTACTCGTCGATGCGGTCCATGAACTCCGCAGGGAGATCGTATTTAGGCAGTACCGGCGAGCGGTCGATCTTATAATACTCGATCTTCGAGGCGATCTCTACGGACTGGTCGATGACTTCGGGATGGTCGGGGAATAGTACCCGCATCTCGTCCTCGCTCTTAAGGAATTCCTGCTGCGTATAGTGCAGGCGCTTTGTCTCGGACAGATTGACATTAGTCGTCAGGCAGATCAGGTGGTCGTGCACCGGGCCGTCCTCTTCCATCAGGAAGTGCACGTCGTTTGTCGCCACCACCTTCACGTCCATCTCCTCGGCGAGGCGGAATATCTCGGCGTTTACGATTTTCTGGGAATCATAGACCTCGAAGTCGAGACCCGGCACTTCGGTGCGGTGGAGCATAACTTCCAGATAGTAGTCCTCGCCGAATACCCCCTTATGCCAGCGGATGGCTTCGCGCGCCGCGTCCAAGTCCCCGGCCAGGATATCCTTCGGGATTTCGCCCGCCAGACAGGCGGAGCAGCAGATAAGGTTCTCGTGGTATTTCTCTACTATCTCGTGCGTGACGCGGGGCTTGCCGTAGTACGAGCCCTCGATATGCCCGAGCGAGACTATATTCATCAGGTTCTTATAGCCTTCATAGTTTTTAGCCAGAAGGATAAGATGATAGTAGGCCCTGTGCTCGGTATCTTTCAGCCTGTGGTCATAATGGCGGGTCACATAGATCTCGCAGCCGATGATCGGCTTTACGATGGGCTTCCCGTCGGGGCCGATATTGGTTTTCTTATCATAGCCCCACTTCATAAACTCCTTCACCCCGTACATGTTTCCGTGATCGGTGATAGCCACAGCCGGCATATTAAGCTCCCGTGCACGTGCAAAGAGCTTTTTAATGTTCGTCAGACCGTCGAGGATCGAGTACTGGGTATGTAGGTGAAGGTGTGCGAATGCCATAGCACAAATATACAAAAATGCCCGATATTCCGGTCGGGATATCGGGCACTTGTTGAAAAGTTTTTACCTACTTCTTGGCAGTCTTTTTCGCGGCCGCCTTGGCAAATGCCTTGCGGGTGGCGTCAAACATAACCGGGGTACCGATCATGATGGAAGCGTAGGTTCCGATGACCACACCGAGGCAGAGAGCCACGGACAGACCCCTGATGGACTCGCCACCGAAGATCGCTATGGTAAGCATAGGAAGGAGGGTGGAGACAGAGGTGTTCACCGTACGAGTCAGAGTCGCGTTCAGGGAACGGTTCACGGTATCCTTGAAGTCATCGTTCGGGTGCAGGCCCAAGTTCTCGCGAATACGGTCGAAGATAACCACGTTATCATTGATGGCATATCCGATGATGGTCAGGATAGCCGCGATAAATGTCTGGTCGACATCGAGGTTAAACGGCAGGATTCCTGAGAAGATGGAGAAGAATCCGATAACGATGATGGCCGTGTGGGCCAGGGAAACCACGCCGCCCAGACCCCAGGTCCAGCCACGGAAACGCAGGGCGATATAGCCGAAGATAACGAGCAGGGCCAGGATTACGGAGATGATAGCGCCGCGCTTGATGTCATTGGCGATAGTCGCACCCACCTTGTCGGAACTGATGATACCGTTAGGATTGTCCAGGGTCGAGACGAACTGGGACAGGGTCATCTCTTCCTTGAAGAAACCACGAAGGGCCTCGAAGAGCATGCCCTCAATCTCGGTATCGACAGAGGTAGACTCGTCACGATACTTATAAGAAGTCGTAATCTTCATCTGGCTCTCACCGCCGAACTGCTTGACCTCCACGGAGGCTCCGTCGACATTCTCGTCCGCAGCGGCAGCCGCATTGAAGACATCGATGGTAGCGCTGCGCACTTCCTCGGCGGTGACAGGCTGGTCGAAACGCACCACATAGGTACGGCCGCCGGTGAAGTCTACACCATAGGTGAAGCCCTTGGTGAACATGAACACCAGGGAGATGACGATCAGAGCACCGGAGATGCAGTAAGACCACTTGCGGGCACCCAGGAAGTCAATCTTCGTATTCTTAAGGAAGTTCTTCGTAACAGGATTGTCGAAGGTAATGCCCTTTCCAGCCGCAACCCTGTCTTCGAACACCAGCCTGGTGATGAAGATGGAGGTCAGCACGGAAGTGATGATACCGATGATCAGCGTGGTGGCGAAGCCCTGGACGGGGCCGGAACCGAAGACGAAGAGCACGATACCGGTAAGCAGGGTAGTCACCTGACCGTCGATAATAGCGGAGTAAGCATTGTTATAACCGTCATGGATAGCCTTGCTGAGGCCCTTGCCCGCGGCAAGCTCTTCCTTGATACGCTCATAGATGATAACGTTCGCATCCACGGCCATACCCAGTGTCAACACGAGACCGGCGATACCGGGCAGCGTCAGCACGGCGCCGAAAGAAGCCAGTGTGCCGAAGAGCAGGAGGACGTTGGTGAGCAACGCGAAATCTGCAGCGATACCGGCTCCGCGATAGAACAGGATCATGTAGATCAGAACGGCCAGGAAGGCGATCAGGAATGAAACCAGACCAGAGTGGATGGACTCTGCACCCAATGAAGGACCGACGACCTGCTCCTGCACGATGGTGGCGGGAGCGGGCAGCTTACCGGACTTCAGGACGTTGGCGAGGTCAGTCGCCTCATCGAGGGTGAAGTTTCCGGTGATGGAAGAACTGCCTCCGGTGATTTCGCCCTGAACGGTCGGGAAAGAGTAAACGGCACCGTCTAGGACAATCGCAATCTGCTTGCCGATATTGTCCTTGGTCAGACGGGCCCAGATGTTCGCACCCTCAGCGTTCATGGTCATGGAAACGCCCGGAGAACCGCCGCGGCGGTTGTCATAATCGGTACGGGCATCCGTAACCACGGAACCGTCGAGCGGGGCTTTTCCGTCACGGGAAGAAGCCTTGATGGCGACGAGCTCGTAGATATTGTCAGTCTGGAAAGCCTGGGTAGGCTTGACGGACCACATGGGCTTGAACTCGGCGGGGAATATTTCCGCGACCTGCGGCATGGCGAGGTAACGGTTCACTTTCGCGGTATCACCGGAGGTGGCGTAACCCAGGCAGGCGGTTCCGCGGCCCTGTGAGAGCTGCAGAACGGCGAACAGAGGGTTTGCCTTGCGGTAACGCTCAGCCTCGGCGCTGCTGGCGGCGGCGTTCTGGGCGGCGATTTCCTCGCTCACCACATCGCCTTCCGTCTTCGCGGGCTCGGCAGCCACCTCGTCCTCGTCGGCGAGAAGAGCGGCGAGCATGGTATTGGCCTCGTTCAGGTAAGGGGCGATCTCAACATTCTCATACGTAGTCCAGAACTCGAGGGAAGCGGTTCCCTGGAGGAGTTTACGGACACGCTCGGGCTCTTTCACACCGGGGAGCTCCACGAGGATACGGCCGCTGTTGCCGATCTTCTGGATGGAGGGCTGGGTGACACCGAAACGGTCGATACGGTTACGGAGTACGTTGAAGGAGTTGGCAATAGCGCTCTCAGCCTCCTCGGAAATCACGGCGAGAACCTGCTCGTCCGTGGACTCGGGAGTGATACGGGAACGCATCTCGTAAGTTCCGAAGATTCCGCTCAGCCTCTGGCCGCCGCCGACTTCCTTCCACGCCTCTCCGAAGAGGGTGATGAAGTCTGACTGGGAGGTGACGCTGCGGCTCTTAGCCAGTGCGAGTGCCTGATTGAATTCAGGGCTTTGGTTATTCTCGGACAGAGCGCGGACCAGATCCTCGAGCTGCACCTGCAGCATGACGTTCATACCGCCCTTCAGGTCCAGGCCGAGATTGATTTCCTTTGCTTTAACCTGTTTGTAGGTGAAACCGAAATAGATCTTCTCAGAAGAGATGGAATCGGTATACCATTTAGTCTGGTCCTTCCTGATGGAGTCCAGATAATACGCCACATTCTGCTCGGGAACCTTTGCGAATGCGGGAGTGTTCTGCACGTCTTCTACGGCCTTCTCTGCGTACTTGGCAGCCTTTCCGGAGTAGATGCTGGACACTACTGTGAAGGAAAGCTGCCACAGGCAGGCAATGGCGAGAAGAATCGCGACCACTCTGATAGCACCTTTACTTTGCATAATTATTAATTTTTAACTGTTTTCACCTGTTATGTAAAAAGGGCTACAAATTTACGATTTTTTCATTAGAAAGCAATTATTTATTACTTTTGTAATCGCTTCCGCAAGCGGAACTGATGAACTTATTCGGAAAAACAGCGCTGTCAGCACTCCTGACACTATGGTCGGGACTGGCATTGGGTCTTTGTGCTCAGGACATTACCGGGCGCATTGACTCCCTGCGGCATGCATATGACTTCCCGGCCGCCGTGGACCTGTGCCTGAGGTCCCTGCGTGGCCTGAATGACTCCATTCCCGCCGACTCTCTGCTGCGGGTGCGGCTCAACGAACAGATTGTCCTGAGCAAGAACGGAGAAAGCATGATGGACTACTGCGTCATCCCGTCCGTGGTCGCACGCCAGCGCTTCTCCGCCGACGAATTCCTGCTTTACTTCCCGGTCGAGAACCATAGCTGGCTCTCCTGCCCCAACCCTCTGGACACCCTCGGCGGCGACATCTGGGCCAAGGCAATCTACATGCCCGGAGGCCTGGATTCTAAAGTCTATTTTTCAGCCCCTGACACTCTCGGGGTGCGCAATATCTATTGCACCGAATGGCAGGACAGCACCTGGGCCCCCAGGACGCTCGCAAGCCAGGAAATCACCTCCGGCGGAGATGAGATTTACCCGCTTCCGGACCAGGACGGACGGTCCCTGTACTTCGCTTCGCGCGGCCACTACGGCCTGGGCGGCTTCGACCTGTACGTCTCCGAGTGGAGCGATGCCGACGGCAGCTGGACCGCGCCTGTCAACCTGGGCCTTCCATACTCCTCGCCCTTCGACGATTTTCTTTATTACAATACCCCTGACGGCCGTTATACCGTGTTCGCGTCGAACCGCCTCTGCCACCAGAGCGACAGCGTGGACCTGTTCGTCCTCGAATACGAACCCCTCCCCGTACACGTGAAGGTCGACGACCCGCAGCGCCTGTCCGAACTCGCCAGCCTCTCCCCGAACGAGGAAAACTCCAAGATTGACAATTCCACCGTTATTGACAATAGCATCCTGGACAATCCGCAGACCGACATGTACGTGCGGAAGGTAGCTGAAGTGCGCGCGCTCCGGGACGACATCAACGCTCACAAACGCGCCCTGGAAGAGCTGCGCCAGCGCTACGAGAGCCTGCCCACGAATGACCTCAGGGATGAAATCCTGGAGAAGGAAATGCAGCTGCCGCGCAAACAGGCCGATCTGGACCGGGCAATTTCCGAGCTGCAGAAGATCGAAATGGACTTCCTGATGAGCGGAGTGGTGATTGATATCGACAAGGTCAAGGAGGATTCGAAAAAAGACGTGGTAGGGGCCGCTTCAGGTTTCACATTTACGAAAAATGAGTATATTTGTGAATGACCTTTTACTTTAAGTCAATATGTGGATTATAGCATCTCTTATTTTCTTCGGTGTCCTGCTGCTTCTGGTAGAGATTCTGCTGGTTCCCGGAGTCGGAGTGGCCGGAATCGCCGGACTGCTCTCCATGATCGCCTCGTGCTGGTATGCCTACGACAAATTTGACAGCCACACCGGACGGATCGTTATCATAATAAACATTGTCCTTTGCATCATTTTCACCATCATTGTCCTGCGCGGGAAGACCTGGAAGCGTTTTGCGCTGAATGACGCCGTGGAGGGAAGGGTAAATGAGGAAGGCGAGGCCGTGAAGGTCGGAGACTGCGGCAAGGCCCTCACCCGCCTGGGCCCCGTCGGAAAGGCCGAGTTCGGAGAGACCGCCTGCGAAGTACATTCCGAAGGCGAGATCATCGACGCCGGGACGGAAATCACCGTCACCAAGGTGCGGAATAAGGAAATATTCGTTAAACCAATAGAAAAGTAATCATATGGGAGGAGAAGTTATCCTTTGGGGTGCGGTTATATTCGTCGCCCTCATCATTATCCTTTGGCTGTTTCCCGTGGCTCTCTGGTTCCAGGCCCTGCTGTCCGGAGTGCACATTTCACTCATCCAGCTGGTCCTCATGCGCTGGAGGGGCGTAAACCCGAAGATCATCGTTTTCGCCATGATCACCGGAACGAAAGCCGGCCTGAAACTGCGCGCGAACGAGCTCGAGGCCCATTATCTGGCGAAGGGCAATGTCCCCAACGTCATCAACGCCCTGATTTCAGCCGATAAGGCCAATATTCCCCTGGACTTCAAGACCGCGGCCGGAATCGACCTCGCGGGACGTAACGTGTTCGAGGCCGTGCAGATGTCCGTCAATCCCAAAGTGATCGACACGCCCCCCGTAACGGCCGTCGCCAAAAACGGTATCCAGCTTATCTGCAAGGCCCGTGTGACTGTGCGTGCCAATATCAACCAGCTCGTCGGTGGCGCCGGCGAGGAGACCGTTCTCGCCAGGGTCGGTGAAGGTATTGTCTCCAGCATCGGTTCTGCCGACAACCACGCCCAGGTGCTCGAAATGCCCGAGTCCATCTCCAAGGTCGTGCTGAAGAAGGGACTGGATGCCGGTACCGCATTCGAAATCCTGTCCATCGATATCGCCGACATCGACATCGGTAAGAACATCGGCGCCGAGCTTCAGATGGATCAGGCCAATGCCGACAAGAACATCGCCCAGGCTAAGGCCGAGGAGCGCAGGGCAATGGCCGTGGCTCTAGAGCAGGAAATGAAGGCCAAGGCCCAGGAGGCCCGCGCCGCCGTCATCGAGGCCGAAGCCCAGGTGCCTCTCGCCATGGCGGAGGCCTTCCGCAGCGGCAATCTCGGTATCATGGACTACTACCGGATGAAAAACATCCAGGCTGACACCGAGATGCGCACCAACATCGCCAAGGAAGGCTAAATATGCTCATCCCCTTTTTTCTGGCTCTGACGCCACTTGTGGCAACCCATCTCCCCAATGTCATAATCATTATGACAGATGAGCATAATTTCAGGACATTGGGTTGCTACAGGGCTTTGTTATCGGACAATCAGGCATTGCAATGGGGGGAAGGCTGCGTCGTCCAGACGCCGAATATCGATTTTCTCGCGGATAATGGGGTGCTTTGCTCCAATGTCTATGCATCGAACCCGGTGAGCGGCCCTTCCAGGTCATCTTTTATGACGGGCTGTTATCCGCAGGCCACAGGCGTGGAATTCAACAATTCGGCGTTGAACGCTGGGATGACGACATTCGCAGACATATTGTCCCAGAACAGTTATCGGACAGGCTATTTCGGTAAATGGCATCTGGATGGTGACTCAAAACCGGGCTGGTCTCCAAGCAAGAAACACGGTTGGGAGGACAATCTGTATATGTACAACAGAGGCCATTGGAAAAAGCTGGGAATTGTGGACGGGACGCCCGAAGTGCTCAGCGTGGATTTGAATGGCAGGCTCTCTGAATCGGTGTTGTCAGGCGCCGATGAGCAGTCTTTCACTACTGATTTTCTAACCGACAGGGCCATTGATTTCATTGACAGGAATAAGGATAACAGATTCTGCTGTTTTATTTCCATTCCCGATCCTCATGGCAAAAACATTGTCAGGCCTCCTTATGATACCATGTACGCCGATATGGACTACCAAAAGCCATCTTCGGCGTTCACAGATTGTACCGGATGGCCATCCTGGGCCCAGCCTTCAGAGAAAACCATCTTGGAAGACCGACAGATGGGTATATATTTCGGGATGGTCAAGTGCATTGATGACAATATCGGCAAGCTGCTTGATTACCTCAGGCTGAACGGACTGGACGAGAACACCATGATTATTTTTACATCCGACCATGGAGATCTCCTGGGAGAGCATGGACGTGACAATAAGAGCGTCCCTTTTGAAGCGTCGGCAAAGATTCCTTACATTTGGTATTATCCGTCAAGTCTTCCTTCCGGCAGAGTTGTCAGCACGGCCATGAGTAATGTGGATTTTTTCCCTACACTGATGGGGGTGCTGGGCATTCGTCAGCGTGTGCATTGCCATGGAAAAGATTTCAGCCGCTTGCTGAAAGGAAAACGGCGAGACTCATACAATGTTGCAGTCAGCAAGAACGATGTGTGGATCATGGCCACAGACGGTCTCTTCAAACTAGTTTTGACTGCCCAAGAAGGCGCCTCTCCGGTCCTGTTTGACCTTCAGAAGGACCCTGACGAAACGGTCAATGTGTTCAACGACGCCTCTTATTCCGCCGTAAAAAGGAAACTGGCTTCAGCCATGAAGTCTTACTGCACCTCGACCAAAGAGCCTTTCTGGGAAGGCGCCCTCATCCCCGCCCAAATCCAGGATATCCTTCGTTAAAAAATTGGTTACTCTGGGCGGAGAGGACGAGATTATAAGAATAATGTCAAATATGCCGGAATATACTTGACCGATTGTATGTGTGCGTAATCCTTTGTATAAATCAAATACCGGTCATTAGTAATGCGAGAAGAATATTTCTTACAGAAGGCATCCAGCGACACATGCGTTT
>JAFSTI010000008.1 GCA_017450585.1 Bacteroidales bacterium | reverse complement strand
TGGCGATACTTCAGCCGCGCCAGTTTGGCCCCGGCCGGGCCGGCAGCAGTAGCAGACGTACCATGAGCAACAGCAGACGTGCCATGAGCAGCAGTAGCAGGCGTGCCGCCAGCGCGGGTGACGTAGGATTTGTTCTGTTTTTCGTTGCGGACGAGCCAGTCTTCAAGGAGGCCTTCGGGCTTCGCAGGGGCACCGCAGCAGAGGGCCCAGTAGGTTTTGTGTACGGAGCCTGTCCGGAACATTTCGGAGAGGCGGCTGAGTGCTTTGGATGTCTTGGCGAGGATACAAACTCCGCTAACAGGCCTGTCAAGGCGGTGCGGGACTCCCATGAATACGGCTCCGGGTTTGGAGTCGCGCTGGGCGACGAATGCCTTGTAGCTCTCAGATAGGCATTCGTCTCCTGTCTTATCTCCCTGGACTATCTCCCCGGGGCGCTTGTTCACCACCAGGAGGTGATTATCCTCATAGAGTATCCGTGCCGCGAAGTCATCATACTCCGCATTTGTCAGTCGTCGGTACGTCATTTTTCTGCCAAATTGTCAGTGAAAAAGATTGGCACAAAGTTCGATAAAATCCCGGCGTTAACAAAACAAGTTGATAAAAATTTAAAAGCACAATACTATGGGAAAAATTATCGGAATTGACCTCGGAACTACGAACTCATGCGTAGCCGTAATGGAAGGCAATCAGCCTACCGTTATCATCAATGAGGAAGGCACCCGCACTACCCCTTCGGTAGTGGCCTTCACAGAAGGCGGAGAGAGGAAGATCGGTAACCCGGCCAAGCGTCAGGCTATCACCAACCCTCATAACACCGTTTTCCCCATCAAGAGATTTATGGGAGAAACTTACGATCAGGTAGGTACTGAAATCTCCCGCATGCCTTACAAAGTGATTCGCGGTGAGAACAACACCCCCCGCGTAGACATCAACGGAAAGCCTTACTCTCCTCAGGAGATCTCCGCTGTCATTCTTCAGAAGATGAAGAAAATCGCGGAAGATTATCTGCGTCAAGATGTCACCGAGGCGGTCATCACCGTCCCTGCATACTTCTCTGACAGCCAGCGTCAGGCCACCAAGGAGGCCGGCAAGATTGCAGGACTCGATGTAAAACGAATCATCAACGAGCCTACTGCTGCCGCCCTCGCCTATGGTCTGGATAAAAAGAATAAAAACATCAAAGTCGCGGTATATGACCTCGGCGGCGGCACCTTCGATATTTCTATTCTGGAGCTCGGAGACGGCGTTTTCGAGGTAAAATCCACCAACGGTGACACCCACCTTGGCGGTGATGACTTCGACCAGGTTATCATCGACTGGCTCGCCAGCGAGTTCGCGGCCGAGAACGGCGGCATTGACCTTAAAAAAGATCCTATGGCTCTCCAGAGGCTCAAGGAGGCTGCCGAGAAAGCGAAGATTGAACTCTCCAGCCAGAACTCCGCAGAAATCAACCTGCCTTACATCATGCCTGTGGACGGTGTGCCCAAGCACCTGGTAAAGACACTCAGCCGTGCCAAGTTCGAGTCTCTGTGCGACACCCTCTTCCAGAGGAGCATCGAGCCTTGCCGCAAGGCACTTGCCGACGCACACATGAGCACCGGCGATATCGACGAAGTCCTGCTGGTTGGCGGATCCACCCGTATCCCGAAGATTCAGGAACTGGTCAAAAACTTCTTCGGCAAGGAGCCCAATAAGAGCGTGAACCCTGACGAAGTGGTCGCTATCGGCGCCGCTATCCAGGGCGGAGTTCTCGCAGGCGATGTGAAAGATGTCCTGCTTCTCGACGTGACCCCGCTGAGTCTGGGTATCGAGACTCCGGGCGGAGTGATGACAAAACTCATCGAATCCAACACCACCATTCCGGTTCACAAGGAGCAGGTATTCTCCACCGCTGCAGATAATCAGCCTTCAGTGGAAATCCGCGTCCTGCAGGGAGAGCGCCCCATGGCTAAGGACAATAAACAGATCGGAATCTTCCACCTCGACGGCATCGCCCCGGCGCCGCGCGGAATCCCTCAGATCGAAGTGTCCTTCGACATCGACACGAACGGAATCCTCTCCGTATCTGCCAAGGATAAATCCACCGGCAAGGAGCAGCACATCCGCATCGAAGCGTCCAGCGGCCTGAGCGATGACGAAATCCAGAGGATGAGGGACGAGGCTAAGGCCAATGAGGCCGCCGACCGTGCCGAGAAAGAGCGCGTGGACAAGATCAACAACGCCGACGCGCTCTGCTTCCAGGCTGAGAAATTCTTAAAAGACAATGGTGACAAAGTTCCCGCCGACGTCAAGGCCGAGGTCGAGAGCAACCTCAACCCCCTGAAAGAGGCTGTAAAGAACCAGAACATCGAAGAGATTGACCGCTACAGCGAAGCTCTCAGTAAGTCTTTCGAGAAGATGTATCAGGCTCAGGGCGGAGCCCAGGGAGGCCCTCAGGGAGCTCAAGGCCCTCAAGGCCCCACAGGTCCGCAGGGAAGCCCGGATGATAATCAGGCCCCCGACGAGCAGTAAGCTTCTTAGGCCGATGATGAAGAGACGCCTGGCTCCTTATATTTTTGATATAGGAGCTGGGCGTTTCTCCTGTTATTTGCTTGAACACCCTGCTGAAAGTACTATCCGCTTGGAAACCGGCAGCCCTTCCCACTTCCTCACTGCGAAGGGAAGGATCGCTAAGCATCAACTCCTTGGCATACTCTATCCGATAGTTATTGATAAAAGTGCTATAGTTCACGCCTGAGAAAGCGTTGATCGTGCGGGAAAGATACACCCGATTCGTCATCATCAGTTTCGAAAGCGTTTCCAAAGTCAGGCAGGGATCAAGATACGGCTTATGACGCTTCATATAAACAATCAAAGACTTATAAAGTCGGTTCATATGACTATCCTCCGGAGTCCCAAGCAGGTCCGGTTCGCGCAGGCTGCCGGTAAGAAGGCTCTCCACCACCAGCGCCTTTCTACCATTCAAAAAAACGGAATGCCCCTTTGAACGGTTATTGTATATAAAGATATATAAAACAACACTCATCGCGCAAGAGAGCGGAATCAAAGCCGGATTATCCAGAAAACACAGGGCAATATCACACATTAGCAGCACGCAGTAGAATAGGGACGAATAGTCGATTATATTGCACCCTACCTGCTCGCGCCGGAATAGCGCACGAACGCGAGAATACTTCTGCCTGGCCTTCAGTACAATATCCAGCAATACAGGGATTACGATGACCGGGAAAAGCACCCCCCATCTCATCAGGTGCACGAATGGCATTAGGAAAAAGGCAAACGTCATCACGGAGCAAAGCACAATCGATGCGACTCCGGACTCGTGCCGCGATGGTGCCATCAGCATAATGGCATCAGCAAGTATCAGCGAGCACGCTACGTCCTCTAACGGAAGCTTCCCCGCTGAGGAAAAAGCTGCAAGGGCCTGTGTCACGATGGCAGCAGCACCCGACAAGATACGAAAAACATCCACCGGTTCACTGTCCCGGACATTCAGGACAATGAATGAACACAAGAAAGCGCATGAAAATAGATATGCGACAAAAACTGAAAGGGACAACATACCACTTTAATTTTGCCCCAATTATAATAAAAAAAATTGCTGAAAAATACAGCAAAAATTGTTTCAAAAAAAATTGATTTTTTTGAGCGGTAGATTATCTGTTTTTCGGCTTCTTTAGCCCTGACTTAATGGCCTCAAAACCTTTACCATAGACACCTGTAACGTAGGAAACTGACAAAAATGCCTCCGGATCAATATTTTTTACATAGCGAAGAAGCAAATTCAAATCCGACTTGCGGGTAAGGACCATTAAAACGCAGGTGTCGGCCTTCGAATACCAGCCCTTTCCGTTAAGAACGGTCACTCCCCTGTGCAGATCCTTGGTGATGGCGTCTGCTATGACGTCATATTTCTTCGAAAGGATAAACAGCTGCACGGACTGCTTGGCGCCGGAAAGATACATATCCAGTACAGTACTCATGACAGCAATCAGAAGCAGACCGTAAACCACCGTCGTAATCTTATCTGTCAAGGGAAGCAGTCCTCCGTCAGGAGTGTAAGAAGGAACCAGGAGAGAAGAACAGATGATGATAACGTCTATCCAGAGAATCATACGGCCCGGAGAGACATTACGGTACTTATTGACCACCAGGGCAATGATGTCAGTTCCTCCGGTGCTTCCGCCGTTGGACATCGTCAACCCGATGCCCACTCCGACCATGATGCCGCCCATAATTACGCTCATCAACTTTCCGTTATCCACGGCCATTATCTGGCAGAACTCCTGCGGAATGATATCCTGAAAAACATTCAGGCCAAAAGAAGCTATGACAATGGCAAATATAGTCTTGGCGCCAAAGTTCCGTCCAAGCGTACACAGGGCGAGGATCAATAGCAGCACGTTAACCACGGCATAGGTATAACCGGCCTTGATGCCGGTAGCATACTGGATAATCGCGGCAATACCGGTCACGCCGCCGCCGATCAGATTGTTCGGCACGAGGAAAATAGTCCAGCCAAGTACGTAGAGCAGTATACCCAGCGCTACTAAAAGGTATTCCTTGATTCCTGTCAGGACCTTCTTTGTACTGATTGCCATAAACTTACAGGGGTTTAATAACGACATTAACAATCTTGCCGGGCACCACTATCACTTTTACTATCTGCATGCCTTCCACATACTTGGGCGTGCTCTCATGCGAACGCACGGCAGCCTCCACTTCGGCTGGACTCATCGAAAGCGGCAGAGAGATGGTGAAACGCGTCTTTCCATTGAACGAAACTGCATAAGTGCAGTTATTCTCCACGGTATAAGCCTCGACGTACTCCGGGAAGGCCGCATAGGTCACGCTGTCAGCATGGCCGAGCGCCTGCCAGAGTTCCTCGCTGATATGGGGAGCGAACGGCGAAAGCAGGATCACCATAGGTTCGAGTATCTCGCGCTTATGGCAATTAAGGGTTCCGAGATCGTTCAGGGCAATCATAAACGCGCTTACAGTGGTGTTGAACGAGAAGTTCTCGATATCCTCACGCTCCTTACCAATCAGTTTATGGAGGGCCTTGAGCTCATCGGCATATGCTTTCTCGTCAGTCACGATAAGCTTGTCGCCATCGAAAAACATCCTCCAGAATTTCTTCAGGAAGCGGTGTACACCGTCGATGCCCTTGGTGTCCCAAGGCTTAGACTGCTCCAGTGGTCCGAGGAACATCTCATACAGACGCAGAGTATCAGCTCCGTAGGTATCGCAGATATCATCCGGATTGACCACATTGAACATACTCTTACTCATCTTCTCAACCGCCCAGCCGCAGATATACTCACCATCCTCGAGGATGAACTCAGCATCATGGAAGTCAGGTCTCCATGCACGGAAACCCTCGAGATCCAGACGGTCGTTATGGACCAGATTTACATCCACATGGATTTCAGTCGTCTCATAGGCGTCACGGAGCCCTGCAGAGACGAATTTATTGGTTCCTACGATTCTGTAAACGAAACTGGAACGGCCCTGAATCATACCCTGGTTGATAAGTTTGCGGAACGGTTCGTCCTCGCACACATATCCGAGGTCATAAAGGAACTTGTTCCAGAATCGGGAGTAAATCAGGTGTCCGGTAGCATGCTCGGTACCTCCGATATAGAGATCCACATTGCGCCAGTAAGAATTGGCGGCCTTACTCACGAGGGCATTATCGTTGTGAGGGTCCATATAGCGCAGATAATATGCGCTGGAGCCGGCGAACCCGGGCATTGTACTTGTCTCCATCGGGCAGCCATTATAGTTCCAGTCCTTGGCTCGTGCCAGGGGCGGCTGTCCTCCTTCGGCAGGTTTAAACTCCCCGATTTCGGGAAGGGTTACGGGCAATGCCTCCACCGGGAGCGGTTCGGGCATGCCGTCCTTGTAGCAGATGGGGAAAGGTTCGCCCCAATATCTCTGACGAGAGAAGATGGCGTCGCGCAGACGGTAATTGACCTTCCTGTGTCCCAGTCCCTTACTCTCCACATAGTCCTTCGCAGCCTCGATGGCGTCCTTCACGTCCATTCCGTCCAGGAAGCCGGAATTGCACATCTTTCCTTCCTTGGCATCGAAGCTCTGCTCGCTCACGTCGCAACCCTCGATAATGGGCCGGATGGGAAGGTTGAACTTACGGGCGAAGGCATAGTCCCTGCTGTCATGAGCCGGAACTGCCATGATGGCACCGGTTCCATAGCCTGAGAGCACATAATCAGAAATCCAGATGGGGATACGTTCTCCCGTAAGAGGATTTATGCCGTATGAGCCGGCGAAGACGCCCGTAACGGTACGGGTATCGGCCATGCGTTCGCGCTCGGTCTTCTTTTTGACATATGCGAGATAGTCATCCACCGCAGCCTTCTGCTCCGGAGAAGTCAGACACTCCACCAGTTCGCTTTCGGGTGCAAGGACCATGAATGTCACGCCGAAGATAGTATCGACCCTGGTGGTAAAAATGGTTATCGGATAGTGGGCGTCGCCTTTAACAGTATCGAAGACAACCTCCGTACCGGCGGACTTCCCTATCCAGTTACGCTGCATTTCCTTCAGTGAATCCGTCCAGTCGAGGCGGTCCAGGCCTTCGAGCAGACGCTCGGCATAGGCGGACACGCGCAGCTGCCACTGACGCATCTTCTTCTGCTCCACGGGGAAACCGCCACGCACGGACAGTCCGCCGCTGACCTCATCATTGGCCAATACGGTCCCGAGTTCAGGGCACCAGTTTACAGAGGTCTCGCCCAGATATGCGATTCGGTAATTCATTAGGACCTCGCTGCGACGTTTCTCATCAAAAGAACGCCATTGCTCAGCGCTGATACCGTCATATCCCGAAGTCTCGAAACGCCGTACCAGTTCTTCGATGGGCCTGGCCTTCTGCTGATCAGGATCATACCAACTGGCATACATCTGAAGGAATGCCCATTGCGTCCACTTGTAATACTTCGGATCGCAGGTACGCACTTCCCTGTCCCAGTCATAGGAAAAACCTATACGGTCCATCTGGCTGCGATAGCGGTTGATGTTCTGCGTGGTAGTGACTTCAGGGTGCTGGCCGGTCTGGATGGCATACTGCTCGGCGGGAAGGCCGAAAGCATCATATCCCATAGGATGCAGCACATTAAACCCGCACAGTCTCTTGTAACGGGAATAAATATCACTGGCTATATATCCCAGCGGGTGTCCCACATGCAAACCCGCGCCTGACGGGTACGGGAACATATCCAGTACGTAGCACTTCGGCTGTCCTTCCTTCTCTACTGCCCTGAACGTGTGATGCTCAGCCCAGTATGCCTGCCATTTGGCTTCAATTGCCCTGAAATCGTAATCCATGTTATTTCTTTTTCTCCAATCTGAATTCTACATACATCGACATCTCCGCACGCACTTTCTTGCCGCCCAGGATTCCGGGTTTCCAGTCCGGGGAAGCGCTGATTACCCGCACCGCTTCGGCGTCCAGCAACTCGTGCACGCCGCGCAGCACTTTCACATCGGTCACCTTGCCCTTCTCATCAATGACGAAGTCCACCAGGACGCGGCCCTGCCTGCCTTCGCGGACCGCCTCGGCCGGGTAACGCAGGTATTGATATACCCATTTCTCCAGGAAGACGCGCGGGTCTCCGCTGCCCAGGAACAGGGGGCGACGGTCGCAATCATAATAGGGCACTGTCCGCGTCGAGGACTCGTCCTGAGCCCTGGAGCGCAGTTCCTTCTCCGGATTGAAGACCGGTGCAGGGCCGCCCGACAGCGACACGGCAAAATTGAAAATGTATTCGGTCTCCCGTTCCATCTCCGCGTACTGCAGTATCTCGGGAGTGTCTTTGTCAGTCATATATTCGCGGTACCGTCCGGAGGTAAAAAACACTGACGGTATCTCCTTATCGTAGAAGGCGCGGTGGTCGGAGGGGCAGGGTTCAATCGCCACGATCTCCGGTTTTACCGGCTGAAGGGTCGAGGACAGGGCCTCGAGCATCGCGTTCATATCGCGGTTCGAGCCGGTATAGGCATAAAATCCGCCCGTTCCGGTGCCGAGCATGTCCAGATTGATCATAGCGTCAATACGGTCCACATCCGGGAAAGAGCGGTTGAGAAAGTACCAGGCCCCGGCATGCGTTTCCAGCGATGAGCCGAATCCTATCAGCAGCACGCTACGACGCAGAAGCACAGAATTGGTGCTGAGCCGGCGTGCGAGCTCCAAAAGCATCGCCATGCCGGAAGCATTGCCCCCCGCCCCGTAAAAGATTTTGTGCACCTTCTGGCCATTCACGGTAATGTCACGGCTGCCGAGATTGTCCATCCTCGCGCCGATTACGATATAGCGTTCGCGCAGTTCGCGGTCGTAGCCGGGGATGAAGGCCACCACATTCCGTGAGGTCAATGTGTCCCCGTTTTCGCGCTTGAGGCCGAAGACATCGCCGTCCTTTCCGCTAAGCAACGTCGCTCCGGCGCTCTCCAGCGCGTGTGAGAGGTACGCGGCGGCCTCCTTCTCCCCTTCCGAACCGGCGGCCCGGCCGTCCAGATATGCGGACGCCAGAAATGAAACGCTCTCCTTGAACGCCGTAACCGTCTCACTGTCAGTGAGCGAAGCATACGGAGCCTGCCGGTACTGCGCTTTGATTAAAGGCAATACCAGCACCAGTGAGGTGAGCGTGAGGAGAATGCGGCGCATCATTTATTCCTTGACCAATACCCAGCTGTCTGCAGGACAGAACTTCTCTTTGCGGAGCGCGGCGACATTTGCGGCAAAGCTGACCAGATCATCGGACGGGCAGGCGTAAACCAGCAGGCCGACACGTGCACACTGCATGCAGCCGGCCTCATAACCGACGCTTTGTATGCGTTGGATCTGAGCAGACGCGTTTCCGGGCTGAGAGAATGCGCCCATTATAAGGCAATACTTATTCGTGGGTTGGTCAATAAGGCGCAGTTTCATCTCCGAGAGCGGGGTAATCACGACCCCGGCATCAGTGAGGCTGGCGAGTGCAGCCGTCGAATCGGCGATACGCTTCTGCACGGCAGCCTTCTCTGCCTCGATGCGGGCGAGGGCGGCTGCGCGCTCCGCCTCTTTCTGTGCCAGCACCTCCCGCTTGGCCTCAATATCCGCAGAGACAGGCCGTCCGGCTACGGTACGCAGGAAATCACAGGATGACAGGGCCACCAGCGCGGCAGCCAGCATGGCGATATGCAAAAGTGTCCGTTTCATAATACAATGATGTATATAATAACCTACAAATATAAGAATTTCCAGTATATTTGTGGATATGAAGAAAACGATAACACTAGAGCAGGCCGACCCTGTGGACATTTACGGGGCAGGAAACAAGATCCTAGACGAATTCTGCAGCCATTTCCCGAATCTGAAAACCGTAGCCAGAGGGCACGACATTATAGTGGAGGGCAGTCCTGCCGACATAGCGGCCTTTGAGGGAGCATTCGCACGGCTGGTAAACCGGCGGCTGCATAAATCCCGGCTGACGGTATATGACGTAGAGGATATTATTGACGGAGATATGACGCGGGACCAGCTACAGGCCGGAGGTGACAGCGTTATCGTTTTTTCTACCGATGGCAAGCCCATCAAGGCGCGCAACAAGACGCAGCAGCAGATGGTAAAAGCCTACTTCGACAATGATCTGCTGTTCGCAGTCGGCCCGGCCGGTACAGGCAAGACATATATAGCCATAGCGCTTGCCGTTCGCGCCCTTAAGAATCGGGAAATCAAACGGATCATCCTGACCCGCCCGGCAGTAGAGGCCGGCGAGCGTCTGGGATTTCTGCCCGGGGACCTTAAAGAGAAACTGGACCCCTATCTTCAGCCACTGTATGACGCACTCGGCGACATGATTCCGGCGAAAAAACTTCAGGATTTCATAGCTGACGGAACCATTCAGATCGCCCCTCTCGCCTATATGCGCGGACGCACGCTGGACCGCGCCTGCGTTATCTTGGATGAGGCACAGAACACCAATATGGGACAGTTGAAGATGTTCCTCACCCGTATGGGCAGCGAGGCCAAATTCATAGTTACCGGCGACGCCACCCAGGTGGATCTTCCCCGCAAGGAGGATTCCGCGCTTATGAGAGGCGTTTCTCTGCTACGTAATATGAAAGGTGTCGGAACCATCATCTTCTCAGCGGAAGATATAGTCCGACACCCTCTGGTGACTAAGATAGTGAACGCCTTCGAGAAGGCGTACCAGACAGACTAAAGTCCCTCTTTAACTATCTTGTTATACTTGTCGTAAGCGGCCTTGTACTCTTCGCCTTCGTCTACGAAGCGATAGTAAATGCTCTTCAGATAGTCCGCGAGATTAGTCTTGAGATCCTTATCCTCACTGACCTCGAAAGCCTTTTCGAACGGCTCGATACAAGCCTTCATCTCGGCGTTGAAGTCCTTTACGAGAGCCATGTATTTATTATCATCCATCTCGTTCTGGGCCTTTTCTGAAATGTCGCTGGCTTTCTTATAGTGCAGCAGGCCTTCGCCGATGAATCCGTAAGCGTACTTGGGATCGACGTCGAAGCACTTCCTGTAAGCTTCCACTGCCTTCTCATCATTACCGAGTTCAGCGTAGATATTACCTTCGACATAGTAGAGAGAAGCGTTGTTTGGCTCGTTCTTCTTCGCGACATCGAGAAGCTCGAACAGACGGTCGGTATTCTCTCCGTTGGTCAGATAGTAGTTGATGAGGCCGACCAGGATACCCTGAGCCTGAGGGTGCTTGATGAAGCCTTGCTCGAGGTAATTCTTTCCGCCTTCAGCATCTCCCTGACGGGTAGTGATGTCTGCAAGTTTAGAATATACATCTCCGTCCTTGGCCTCGTATCCATATTCAAGGCAAGTTGAGAAAAGTTCCTTGGCCCTGTCGAGATCCTCTTTCATGTATGCCATGAGGGCAGCGTTATATAGGGATGCCGTATCGGGAGAGGCATAAGGCTCGGTGAGGGAAACGCGGAATGCGCGCTCGAATTTCTCGCCGGCTTTCACCTGATCGCCGAATCCATAGGCATTGTATGCCTCCTCTACGTAGGACTGGGAAATCTTCTGGATACCGGAAGTAATATCTGCCAGTTTGGTCTTCTTGGCGTCAACGGCGTACGCGTGGACATAGGCGTCGAGGGCGCGGTCCAGCGCATTCTCAACATAGGGCTTGGTCACCTCTATCATGGCCAGGACACCTTGATCATTGTAGTAGTAGTTCGCGGTAGGATAATGAACTTTGGTCATGGGAGTTCCATTAATGCTGACCTGCTCTTTCTTGCCGACAGGTTTAACGTTACTCATGACAAGTTTGATATCCTGCTCGCTGGCACCGATCCAGCCCGCTCCCTGAGGAGAGGTGTAGGCTTCCATGCAAGCCGATGCAAGCGTCATCCAGGTCTTTACCTTGGTGGCTTTCTTCGCATCGTCGGCGGCGGCCTGTGCCTTATTTACAGCGGCGATGCAGGCCTCCTCAGATTTGACTGATGATTTCGGCTGTGCGCCCGCGACAAATGACGCGAGAAGCGCAACTGCTAACATAATTCTTTTCATAATCGTGTATGTGGTTTATTCTTCGTTTGTAGCAATATCAGTGCCTGAAGTCTCAACTGCTTCACCCTCAGGCATTTCCTCGTCCTCATAAGCAGCCACGGGAGAAACGGCGGCGATGCCGTCGCCCTCGCGCAGGTTGATAAGCCGCACACCCTGGGTGGCACGTCCCGCCACGCGGATGTCGGACACTTTCATCCTAATGGTCAGACCGGAATGAGTGATGATCATAAGGTCATTCTCCTCGGTGACGTTCTTGATGGCGACCAGCGCACCAGTCTTATCGGTAATATTGATCGTCTTCACACCCTTAGCGCCACGGTTGGTCAGGCGGTAATCGTCCACGACGGAACGCTTGCCATAGCCATTTTCGCTGACAACCAGCACGGTATGATCGGCGGCGTCGGCAGCGGCGGTATCGCAGCTGATAGCTCCAATGACCTCGTCACCTTCGTCGATGGAGATACCGCGCACACCCATGGAGGCCCTTCCGAGCTGACGGGCATCCTCCTCCTTAAAGTGAGCGCAACGTCCTCCGCGGGCAGCGATCATGAGTTCTTCGTGGCCATTGGTCAGCAAAGCGTCGAGCAGGGCGTCGCCCTCCTTGAACTTGATGGCGATCAGACCCTTGTTACGGCTGCGGGAGTTTGCATAGTCGGTCAGGCAGCTCCTCTTCAGGATACCCTTCTTCGTAATCAGGACCACGAAGTGGGAATCGGTGTACTCACGGCTCTCGATGGAAGCGGCGTTCAGGTAAGTCTTAATCTTATCGCCGGGTTCGATGGAGAGGATGTTCTGCACCGCACGGCCCTTGGACGTACGGGTACCCTCGGGGATCTCATATACTTTCAGCCTGTAGCACATACCCATCTCGGTAAAGAAGAGCATGGTGGAGTGCATATTGGCAATATAAATGTGCTCGATGAAGTCTTCTTCCCTCGTGGAGCTGGCTTTCTTACCGACTCCGCCGCGGGCCTGGGTACGGAACTCCGTGAGAGGAGTGCGCTTGATGTAGCCCATGTGGGAGATGGTGATAACGACATCCTCATCGGCATAGAAGTCTTCGGGATTGAACTCTTCAGCGGAGAAGGTGATCTCGGTGCGGCGCGCATCGCCGTACTTGGCTTTGAGTTCCATGGTCTCCTGCTTTACGACAGCGAGCTGCTCGGCTTCGCTGGAGAGAATCTGCTCGCAGCGGGCGATGAACTTCTCTAGTTCTTCGTACTCAGCCTGCAGCTTATTCTTCTCCAATCCGGTCAGCTGGCGCAGACGCATCTCGATAATGGCGGAGGCCTGAATATCAGTAAATCCGAAGGTCTCCATCAGTTCGGCCTTAGCCGCATCGGCAGACTCGGAACGTTTGATGATGGCGACGATATCGTCGATGATATCGATAGCCTTCAGAAGTCCTTCCAGGATATGGGCTCTCTTGCGGGCCTTATCCAGTTCAAACTTGGTGCGGCGCACGACCACCTCATGACGGAAGTCCACGAAATCTGCAATGATCTCTTTCAGGGAGAGGGTGCGCGGACGGCCCTTTACGATGGCCACGTTGTTAAATGAGAAGCCGGACTGGAGCGGAGTGTATTTGAACAAGGTGTTCAGCACCACGTTTGCGTTAGCGTCTTTCTTCAGCTTGAACTCGACGCGGACGTCCCTGGTACTGAGATCCAGGATATCGGAGATGCCTTCGATCTTCTTATCTTCGACCATCTGGCCGATACGTTCGATCATCTCCTTCTTATTCACCATGTAGGGGATCTCGGTAACGACGATGGTCTGACGGCCCTTGTCGTCCTCCTCAATCTCGGTCTTCGCACGCAGCACGACCTTTCCGCGGCCTGTATTATAGGCGTCCACAATCCCCTGGCGGCCCATTACGATGCCTCCGGTCGGGAAGTCGGGACCCTTGATGTGCTCCATCAGGCCTTCGGTGTCAATGTCGGGATTGTCAATATAAGCGCAGATGGCATCGCAGCACTCGCTCAGGTTATGAGGAGCCATATTGGTCGCCATACCCACGGCAATACCGGCGGAACCGTTCAGCAGCAGGAGCGGAGCCCTGGTGGGGAGTACGGTCGGCTCGAGGATCGTATCGTCGAAATTATACTGGAAATCGACGGTATCCTTATCGAGGTCAGAGAGGACATCCTCCGTAATCTTCTGAAGTTTGGCCTCAGTGTATCGCATGGCGGCGACGGGATCACCGTCCATGCTACCGAAGTTACCCTGACCATATACCAGCGGATAACGCTGGTTCCACGGCTGGGCCAGACGGGCCATGGCATCGTAAACACTTGAATCACCGTGCGGGTGGAACTTACCGAGCACTTCACCAACGATTCTCGCGGATTTCTTAGTCTGACCGGAGAAGCCGATACCCAGTCCGTCCATTCCAAAAAGGACTCGGCGCTGAACGGGTTTCAAACCGTCGCGCACATCCGGAAGGGCCCTGGAGACGATAACGGACATCGAATAGTCGATGTACGCGGTACGCATCTCGTGGTCGATTTCCACGGGTTCAATCAGACCGTGATTGTGCTCTTCGAGCTCCTGAATCATATCTTTCTCACTATCCATATATGTATGTAATATTACCTTGTCTTATAAACACGCAAATATAACAAAAAAATAAGACTTGGGCAAGTCAATTTTTGCTATATTTGGTGCGACAAAAGCGATTTTTATGGATATCGGACTGAACGGGGAATTATCCCTGATCCTGAGATACTCGCGCGACGAGGCGATGCGTACGGGCTACTACGGAATCCTGC
The DNA here is from genome assembly GCA_017450585.1 of Bacteroidales bacterium. GTDB lineage: Bacteria > Bacteroidota > Bacteroidia > Bacteroidales > UBA932 > Cryptobacteroides. Next base: position 3,073 of record JAFSTI010000008.1, on the reverse strand, counting down.
CGGAACACCTGCTCCTGGGCATCCTGCGTCACCGCGACAACGCGGCATGCAGGGCGATGGAAGCGGCCGGAGCCGATATCGCAAAAATTAAAAAAGAATTGGATGCGCGGATTTCGCGCGGATGGAGCGTGCCCTATGCCGAACAGGACAATATTAACCTCACTCAGGAGGGCAATAACGCCCTCAGTATAGCGGTCGCCCGTGCCCAAAGCCTGGGCGAGGAGAGCGTCTCGCCGGTACACCTGCTGAATTCACTGCTGCACTGCGGTTCAGTAGTGCTCGACGACGTCCTGAGGGATGCCGGGATTGATGCAAGCTGCCTGCAAGGCGCATCGACCGTCACCGGCGACCGGAACGCCGCCGCAGAACGGGACGGAGCCATGGACCGGAAAGTGCCGTCGGAGCAGCCCGGGGTGCACACCTTCATCTACCCGTACCAGACTACGCAGTCCGGATGCTCATAATCTCGAGACCGAGGTCGTTCACCATGTCGACCAGGGATGCAAAGGAAGATTCGGAAGAGATGACCGAGTGCAGGAAATCGATGGAATAATCATTCTTTTTCATAACCGTATCGTTTTTTGTTACTGCAAAGGTACAGCCACATCGTGCCAAACCACGGCACAAGCAAAAAATAATATGAAAAAAATTTACATACTGTTCATATCGCTCGCTTTGGTGGCCATGAATCCCGCCGCAGCGGCAGCGGCACAAAAGAATGCAAACCAGGGTGAAAAGAAGCTGGCCCAGCCTTCGGGCACATATCTGTTTGCCCAGAAAGGCGGCGAGGACCTGTTCCTGGACATCTACGATCCCGCCGAGGGATCCGAGACCACTCTGGACGGCAAACAGAAACCAACGGTATTATATGTATTCGGAGGCGGATTCAAAGAAGGAAAACGGGACTCCAAGGCTGCCCGCGAATGGTTTGCAGCCCTGAATGCGGAAGGATATAAGGTCGTGTCCATCGACTACCGTCTGGGCATGAAGGGCAAATCCTTTAGCCGCAACCCCCTCAAAAACTTCAAGATTACGAAAGAAGCAGTCGACATCGCAGTCGAGGACCTCTTCAGCGCTACCGCATTTATTATTGACAATTCCGAAGAACTGGGGATCGACCCGAACGCCATAGTGCTCAGCGGCTCATCGGCCGGCGCCATCACCGTGCTTCAGGGCGAATGGGAGGCGTGCAACCGCAGCGTGCGCGCCGAGGCCTCATTGCCCCAAGGCTACCACTACGCAGGAGTAATTTCTTTCGCCGGAGCCATCCTTACCGGTGACGGCAGCATAAGGTATGCGGTCGAGCCCGCGCCCACGATGCTGCTTCACGGCACCGCCGACAAGCTCGTGGTATATAACCAGATAAAGGTGTTGAAGATTCACTTCAGCGGCTCGGACGCGCTGGCCAGGATCATGAAGAAGAACTCTTACAATTACAATATCCTCCGCTACGCCGACCGCGGGCACGAGGTCGCCACCGCCATGATGAACGCCCTGCCCGAAGAGCTGCGCTTCCTGGAGACAAATGTAATCCGTGGTGAAAAGCGTATCGTCGACCTGACTCTCGACGACCCTGACCTGATCAGCTTCGACAAATCATGGACGCCCTCCACTATCTACAAGAAGGGGGCGCCCACGGCAGGTGACGATTAAAGTTTGGGAGCCCGGCGGAACGCTATGCAGCAATTGTGGCCGCCGAAGCCCAGCGAGTCGGAGATGCCGATATTGACATCGGCATGCACCGCCTTGTTCGGGGTATAATCCAGATCGCATTCGGGATCCGGAGTATCCAGATTGATAGTGGGAGGTATCATTCCTTTCTGAAGTGCCAGGACGGTGGCAATTGCTTCTGCCGCCCCGGTCGCGCCCAGCATGTGCCCGTGCATTGACTTTGTCGAGCTGATATGGGCCTTGTACGCATAGTCGCCGAGGGCGATCTTATATGCTTTGGTCTCCGCCGCGTCGTTGAGCAATGTGCCGGTTCCGTGCGCATTGATGTACATATTGTCCTTAGAAGGATCGAAGGCGGCCTCCTCCAGGGCCTGGCTGATGCATCGGGCCTGGGTCACGCCGTCCGGACGGGGAGCCGTGACGTGATGGGCGTCGCAGGTATTGCCATAACCCACCATCTCCGCGTAAATGTGCGCTCCGCGGGCGACAGCATGCTCGTACTCTTCCAGGACGATGACAGCCGCTCCGTCTGCCATCACGAAACCGCCACGGTTCGCATTGAACGGAAGGGACGCGTATTTCGGGTCCTCGCTGCGGCTCAGGGCTTTCATATTGCCAAAACCGGCTAGTCCGATGGGGATGGCGGTGTGGTCGGTGCCACCCGCAATGATAGCGTCGGCATAGCCGTGGCGGATTGTCCGAAATGCCTCGCCGATACTGTTGGTCGACGTGGCACAGGCGGTCACGATGTCTAGGCAGGGGCCTTCAGCCTTGAACTTGATTGCCACCTGCGCCCCGGCGATATTGGAAATAATGGTCGGGATGAAGGTCGGCGGGAGCCATTGCCCTGATTTCTGATCGTGCATGTTCGCCACCTCCCGGTAGATGGTCGTGAACCCACCGATGCCGGAGCTGATGTACACGCCCAGACGGTCGGCTGCGATGTTGGCGTTCTCTCCATCGGTGTTCAGGCCGCAATCCTGCATCGCCTGCCATGCGGCGGCCATCGCATAGATTGAAAACGGATCCTGACGGCGGATGAAGGGTTTGTCCATGCCGTAGTCTTCGGGGTTAAAGTTGCGGATCTTGCCGGCGATATGCACCGGAAGGTTATCTGTAGGGAACTCGGTGATGAAGTCTATTCCGCAGACTCCGTCCATCAGACTGTTCCAGAAAGTCTTTACGTCATTACCTATAGGGGACAGGATGCCCAGTCCCGTTACTGCTACTCTTCTCATTCTCGTTCTAATTTGGAATTGCAAAGTTAGGAAGTTTTTTTGTATTTTTGCCCTTCCTATGTTTTCACTCAGAGACAAGCTTCCCGCCTGGTTCAGGGAAAAGTTCCAGCTGACGGCGACGGTTACCTTTACCGCCTTCGCCGGCCTGGCGTTCCTGCTGATCC
>JAFSTI010000119.1 GCA_017450585.1 Bacteroidales bacterium | reverse complement strand
TGATCTATCCCCGGGCATCCATGAGCTGGTTCGGTATGGAATCCGGTGACAGGTTCTTCTACATAGCCAGGCCGGATCCGCTGATGAGGTATTGCTTCCTGTCAGTGAGACACCGTATCCATGACGAAAACCTGACCTTCACCATTGACCATTTCCCGATGGCCCGGCCGGGCGAGAAGTTGGATGTCCCGCCCGTGGTCGTGGGACTTCTGGACGGCGACTGGCGCACCGGTGCGAAGACCTACCGTGCCTGGGCTGACAAGGCTTTCTATAAGCCGGTGGCCAAGGCCCCCTGGGTCAAGAACCTCGTCGGGTGGCAGCGCATAATCATGCGCTCCCAGTACGGAGAAGACTATTACAAGCCCTCCGACCTGCCCGCCATGTACGAGGCCGGAGCCAAATACGGAGTCCATACCCTATTCCTTTTCGCCTGGTGGAAGGGCGGAATGGATCGGGAGTATCCCAACTATGAAGAACCTTATCCCGGAGCATTCAAGGACCTCGCCGACAATATCCGCAAGGTCCAGGAGATGGGCGGACGTGTGATTCTGGAATGTAATTGCCATTTCCTCGATCCCAGTTCCGATTTCTATAAGCAGTTCGGAAAGGACGTGGTCCTGCTGGACATCAACGGCCAGGAGATACGCAAGGGCTTCGTGTATAACGGCCGGGGCGAGTTCCGCGAGACTTTCGGGCATGTCCAGTTCCCGCTGGCCTGTTCCGGGACAAAACTCTGGCGCGACCAGGTGCTCAGCCAGCTCCGGCTGATGGGCGGCATGGGTGCGGACTGCGTGTTCGCCGACTGCTTCGGCTTTTGCCCTTACCAGCCCTGTTTCAATGACAAGCACGAGCATGGTCCCAGGGTAGATGAGGAGTGGATTTACCACCGCCAGTTCTTCGACGAGGCGGTGGATTACTGCCGGGAGGCCGGAAAGGTGCTTGGCACGGAAGGCGTGACGGACATTGCGGGAGCATATTGCCCTTTCTTGCATGGCAATATAAACGCCGACTACCACACGAAGACCAGCGCCTTCCCGCAGCTGTTCGCCTACACTTTCCCGGAAATCATCACGACTGAGCGCAATATCTACTCCTCGGAAGGGGAGTTTGACCGCCAGCTGCGAAACGCCCTCACGATGGGTGCGAGACTGGACGCCCAGCTCTGGGTGTGCCGCGCTGATATCTCCAAAGACCCGAAATACGCCGAAATGATCGGCTGGTACACCTCCACCATGAACGAGTGGGGCCGTTACTTCTTCGACGGCCGCTTTACGGTGGTGGACCGCAGCGAATTGCCCTGGTGGGTCAGGCGCACCGAATGGCTGAACGCTGACGGTACGAAGGTCCTGCGCATCCTGTACAACGCTTCTTCGAACCCCGTAACCGTGTGTGGACAGAAGCTCGGCGCGGATGAGATGCGATTTGATGAGTTTGACGCAAAAGATTATTGCAAATGAAAAGGACGCTGATACTGCTTCTGACTGCGTGCATCTGCGCCTGTCAGCCCGCTGAACATCGCGGTGCGCATGGACCGGTGAAACCCAAAGAACCGGTGCAGCCGCAGGGGGACGGCATCGCCACGTACATGCTCTGCGACTTTGATACCATTGCCCCGGAAGTAAAACCGGTCAACAGTACTTTCGAGGAGGCTGCGAACCCTGTAAAGGATGAGGTGAATCCCTCCGAGAGGGTGGGGAAGACGGTGCTGACCGGCGGGACCTGGGACTGCGTGCAGGTATCACCCACGCATCCGCTGGACTTTACCAAGGATCCGGCCATTTTCCGGGTGAAGGTACTCGCTCCGGCAAAGGGCCGCGACGTGTACATGCAGATGAAGACGCCGGCGACTACTCCGGAAGGCATCCCCGCCAAGGTGATGGTGAGCGTGAAGACGCAGTCCGCCGGCAAGTGGGAGGAGCTGGAATTTGACTTCCGCGGAGAGAACCCTGCCCCGAACTGGTATACGGAACTTTACATCCTCTTCGACGGCAATACCAAGCAGCCCGGTGCGGTTTGGTATTTCGACGACGTGCGCATTCCGGATGACGACCTGTCTTCATTGTCCCTTTTCAAGAGACACGGTGACGGTCTGCTGATGGATGCCGATAAGAAGAAGTCCTGGATGTCGAACTCTATAGCCAATCCCGATGTCCTGACTCCGGACGAGTCTCCGGACGGAAACTGGTGGCTGTTTACCCGTGGAGGCGACGGTAGCCGCGGATCGCTGGGCATTTTCACTCAGCCGGCGTCCCGTTTCAATCCTCTGGGACCGTGGACCTATTACGAGGGCAATCCCATTGTCCCTTATGGCTGGTACGGCACCGCCGATAACCGCCTGGCCATTGACCCGGCGCCCGTGGTAGGCACTGACGGGAAAGTCTATCTGTTCTACAAGGGCACTTCTACTTCAGGGGCGAATACCGTGCTGCTGGGAGTTTCGGATGATGGCTATACTTATACCAAAACCTCCAAGCCTTGGAAAGAGGACTGCGGCGTGGCGGACGTGGTGCTGTGGAAAGGGAAGTATTATATGTTCGTGAGCCGTCGCGGCTACAAGTTCAGCAATCCGCTCTCCGGGGATGACGCCGAGATGTATGAGACCGTCGCCAAGGGTGACGGGCCAGCGTATTCGGACCACTATTCAATCAACGGACAGAAGATCCTACGTCTGGCGGACAAGTGGTTCATGATTTACCAGTCCAGCCCTATGAATGCTGACTTCCCGGATCGTTTCCATGTGGCTTATTCTGATGATCTGGAGCATTGGACCAAGGTGAAGAACGAACAGCCGCTGTTCACCCGCGGCGCGCGTGGCACATGGGACCAGGGCGCCATCTGGGCTCCGGCCACTTTCGAGTACAACGGTTCGCTGTACATGTATTATGAGGGCTGGGGACAGGTCGGAACGGTCAAGAACCGTGACAAATCATATTTTACCCCTGCGCATTCGGCCATCGGTCTGGCTACTTGCAAGGTGGATGACTTCTTAAAATGGTGTGGATTAAAGTAAGTATCATGAGAAAGCTCATTAGTATAGGAATGATGTTCTTCGCGCTGACGCTATGCTGTCAGCCGGCTTCATACGTACCTAAACACAATGGTAATAATACTCCGGGCGGTGGCGGCAATGAAGGCGGCACCGGCGACGGAAGCCTGCACCGTGTATATGATATCGAGGCGTGGACTACCGTCAATTCCCACGCCGGAGAGGAAAAATGGAGCGTCCTGCAGCCCATGTATAATGACTTTTCCGTTCAGTCTCACAATTATCTGGTGCCAGGCACCGATCTGTCAGACGAGCAGAAGACGGTGTATTATACCAGAATCAAGAAAATGGCGGACGGACGTTACCTCCTTCTGTACATGGGCGGTCAGACCGGATCCAGATGCTACTGCACTACCAGTGACGATCTGAAGACCTGGGCGGCGCCGACCATGCTTCTCGAACCGGTACAGGAGACGGTAGACGGGGCCAAAGACTGGATCCGTTATTCCGGCCCCGATGCCGTGGTGCTTTCAAACGGAGACGTGCTGGCGGTATTCTCTTACAGGGCTACCAATCATTACAAATATGGAACAGGCTGCGGTCTGGTCACGATGCGCAGCAAGAATAACGGGCTCACCTGGTCTCAGCCCCAGATTATTTATGACGCCGGAGCTACCTGGGAACCTTATATGCTGGAACTCCCCGACGGACGGATCCAGTGCTATTTCACCGACCCGATTCCGGCGTGCCGTAATTCCGGGACTTCGGTGCTGACATCGACGGACGGGGGATACACCTGGAGCTCGAAAATCCGCTGTTCACGTTACTATAAGTATGATTATGACGGATCGAGTACCGCTTATAGAGGGAAGAAGATTTTTACCGACCAGATGCCTTCGTTCAGGGTGCTCAATGACGGAAAGACTCTGATCGGCTTCCTGGAGGCGAGGCTGGAGAGCCCCGCGAGCGACAGCGGCAACTCCTACTACAAGTGTTCCGTGGTCTACAATGACGGTTTTGACTGGAAGAATCTCGGAGAAGATACGGCAGGTCCTGCGCGCCGCCACGATCTGGTGGTGAATGGCGCCGCGGGTTATGTCTCCACCTTCCCTTCGGGCGAGGTGGTATTGTCCTGCAATATCAGCAGCATTTTCTCTTTGAAGATCCTGGACCACAACGGGGAGAATTTCAATGCCTGGGACAGTGGCTGGCTGAAGGCCTTCACGGATGCCGGTTCATGGGGCAATACCGAGTCGGAGGACGGCAATAAGCTGCTGGCCTCATTCCGTTCCGCTTCCAGGGGCGCGCAGATCGGCCGTTTCTGGCTCAATCATACTCTGTTCGCCACTGATTCTAAGGTCACCGTGGACGGAAAGGCCGACGAATGGCCCCTGAAGCAGGCCCTGTTCGTGAGCGGAAAGAACGGGTCAGAACTTATGATACGCGCCTCCCGGGACGCCTCCAACCTGTATCTGCTTGCGGATCAGTACGATGTTTCTTCGGTAAAGATATATGTTTCCAATACCGCTCCCAAACTGACAGTCAAGGCCGAGATTTCGTCGAAGGGCTCGATGACGCTCAGCGGTGATGGCGTTACCGGTAAATGTGTGTCTGCCGAGACCGTGAAGGGTGGCAAGGGCCATGTGGCGGAGATTAAGATTCCGCTTTCCACCCTCGGAGCTTCGACCGGAGATGCCGTGTATGTGTACGCTTCCGTCGCCGACAGCGCCGGGGAAGTGCCGTTTACGAACGCCGTGGTCAGCAGCCCTTCGACCTGGCAGAGGATAGTTCTTAAGTAAATATTGTCACAGATGAAAAAGATATTGTCATTTATACTTGCCGGCCTGTGTCTGGCTGGTTGCGCGCAGAACGCCGGTGATTTTAATGCACCGACCCGCAAGGGACCGTGGACGAAGGAGGAGGCCCGCGCCTGGATGGATTGTCAGGACTGGATAGTGGGCTGTAACTACGTGCCCTCGTATGCCATCAACCAGTTCGAGTTCTGGCAGGAGGAGACTTTCAATCCCGAGATTATTGACAAAGAACTTGCCCTGGCCGAGAGTATCGGCTTCAACGCGGTACGCATTTACCTGCACGAGGAACTTTGGTATGCCGATGCCGCCGGGTTCAAGTCCCGCATCGACAAGTTCCTGGATATTGCCTCCAGTCACGGTCTGCGCGCTATTGTTACATTCTTTACGAATGGCGGCAATCATGAAAAGGAGTTCCGCTTGGGTCCCCAGCCCCAGCCGCTTCCGGGCGTGCATAATTCGAACTGGATTCCCAGCCCGGGACGCGCGGTGATCGATGACCATTCGCGCTGGCCGCAGCTGAAAAAATACGTGCAGGATATCTTGCGGACTTATAAGAAGGACGGGCGTATCCTTTACTGGTGCCTGTGCAATGAGCCGGAGAACTTTAAGAACGGCTGTGATGTGCGGGAGTTTATGCCAGAAGTGTACAAATGGGCCTGGGAAGTTCGTCCCACCCAGCCGCTGTCCTCGCCGGTATGGCAGAGGCCCGGAATCAACGGTACTTCCACTAAACTGGATCTCGTGAGTTTCGTGTGCACGCAGTCGGATATCATAACTTTCCACTGCTACTCGAAGCCTGCCGAGGTGGAGAAGATGATTCAGATGCTTTCCCGTTTCGACCGTCCCATGGTGTGCCAGGAGTATCTGGCCCGTACCTATGGCAACACCTTTGAGGCTGTCATGCCGCTGTTCAAGGCTAATAAGATAGGCGCTATCAACTGGGGCCTGGTCAATAACAAATGCTGTTTCCACCTGCCCTGGGGGCATAAAGACGGGGATCCGGAGCCGGAGGTCTGGTTCCATGACATCTTCCGCAGCGATTATACTCCATGGAGCGAGAGCGAGGTGGAGTTCATAAAGTCAATGACCGGAAAACTCTGACATGAATGACGGGAGTTTTTATTATCTTTGCGACAATCGTCTAGATAATATTAACTCTTATGAATGTTAAACTCATCGGCTCTTTGCTGGCGGTCTCCCTTATCGCCTGCCCGCTTCTCTACATTTTCGTCGGACCCGCACTGGGACCCGAGCAGTTGGATGTGCTTAAAACCCTTGGAATCATTGCGGGGTGCAGTGCCCTGTTTTGCTTTACCGTGGGAGAAATCACCCGTAACAACAGTCAGATGGATAAGGTGTGGAGCCTTCTTCCGCCCGTCTATGTGTGGGTGATCGCGGTGGCCGGTGGAATGACCCTGCGTCTGGTCGTCATGGCTGTCCTCGTTACTCTCTGGGGAATGAGGCTGACCTTTAATTTCGGCCGCAAGGGTGCCTACAGCATTAAATTCTGGGAAGGGGAAGAAGACTACAGGTGGAAAGTCCTCCGCGAGAAACCGGAGTTCAAAGCCCGCTGGAAATGGGCGCTGTTTGATCTGTTCTTCATTTCGATCTATCAGAACGCCCTGGTGCTGATGATTACTTTCCCGGCCCTGGTGCTGATGGGCTCCGATAAGCCTTTCGGAGTCGTGGATGCCGTCGCGGCTGCGCTGATGCTCGGTTTTATTGTGTATGAAACCATCGCTGACGAGCAGCAGTGGGCTTTCCAGACCAAGAAGTGGAAAATGATAAAGGAGGGCCGTAAACTGGAGGACCTTCCCGCTCCATACAATAACGGTTTCAATACCGTCGGCCTGTGGAGCGTCAGCCGTCATCCCAATTACTTTGCGGAGCAGGGGACCTGGTGCGCATTCTATGTGTTTACTATCGGCGGTGGCATCGGTATCCTGAATTGGAGCATGATAGGCGCCCTGTTACTGATTGTCCTCTTCCTGGGCAGTTCTTCTTTCGCCGAGGAGATAAGTGGCGGCAAGTATCCGAAATATGCGGACTATGTCGCCTCCGTATCGAGATTCTTTCCCGGTAAATTATACAAGGCTTAACATATGGCAGACGAAAAGGTAATATTCTCGATGAACGGGGTGAGCAAGATCCTCCCCCATAATAACCGGGTCATACTGAAAGACATATACCTGGGCTTTTTCTATGGAGCTAAAATAGGCATCATCGGTCTCAACGGTGCGGGTAAATCCACCGTGTTGAAGATCATCGCCGGCGTGGAGAAACCCACCCGCGGTGAGGTCGTCTGGGCTCCGGGCTATAGCATCGGCTATCTGGAGCAGGAGCCTCAGATGGACGCATCGAAGACTGTCCTGGATGTGGTGAAGGAGGGCGTGCAGGAGGTAGTGGATATGCTCGCCGAGTATGAGCAGATCGGTATGAAGTTCTGCGAGCCCCTCTCCGATGACGAGATGAACGCCCTGATCGAACGTCAGGGTGAATTGACCGAAAAGATAGAGCACGTCGGAGGATGGGAGTTGGATTCGAAACTGGAAAGGGCAATGGACGCTCTCCAGTGCCCGCCTCCCGATGCTTCGGTGGCCACTCTTTCCGGCGGTGAGCGCCGTCGCGTGGCGCTGTGCCGCTTGCTGCTTCAGGAGCCGGACGTGCTGCTCCTGGACGAGCCGACCAACCACCTGGACACAGAGTCCATCCAGTGGCTGGAGGCCCACCTGCAGCAGTATAAGGGCACCGTCATTGCCGTAACGCATGACCGTTATTTTCTGGACAATGTGGCCGGCTGGATTCTGGAGCTCGACCGTGGGGAGGGTATTCCTTGGAAGGGCAATTACAGTTCGTGGCTGGACCAGAAGAGCAAGCGGCTGGCGATGGAGGAGAAGCAGGAGAGCAAGCGGCGCAAGACTCTCGAGCGGGAGCTGGAGTGGGTCCGCATGGCTCCGAAGGCCCGTCAGGCGAAGCAGAAAGCCCGTCTGGGCGCCTACGAGAAACTCGCCTCCGCGGACGTGCGGGAGCGGGAGGCCAGTACCGAGATTTACATTCCCAACGGCCCGCATCTGGGTAATAAAGTTATTGAGTTTCACGATGTTTCGAAGGCTTACGGGGACAAGTTGCTGTTTGAGCACCTCTCGTTCGTCCTGCCTCCGGCCGGTATTGTCGGTGTGATCGGTCCGAACGGCGCGGGTAAGACCACGCTCTTCCGCTTGATCATGGGTATCGAGCAGCCGGATAGCGGCACGATCGAAATAGGGGAGACCGCCCGCATCTCGTATGTGGACCAGCAGCATAAGAGTATTGACCCGAACCTGACTGTGTATCAGACCATTGCCGGTAATTCGGAATGGGTCCGCCTGGGCGGCCGGGATATCAACGCGCGTGCCTGGGTGTCGCGGTTCAATTTCAGCGGCGCCGACCAGGAGAAGCTGTGCGGCGTACTGTCCGGTGGTGAGCGGAACCGCCTGCACCTGGCATTGACCTTAAAGGATGAGGGCAATGTCTTGCTGCTCGACGAGCCGACTAATGACGTGGATGTCAATACGATACGCGCCCTTGAGGACGGCCTGGACGGATTCGCCGGCTGCGCCGTAGTCGTCTCCCACGACCGCTGGTTCCTTGACCGTATTGCCACGCACATATTGGCATTCGAGGGCGATTCGCAGGTCTATTTTTTCGAGGGCTCCTACTCCGAATACGAAGAAAACCGCCGCGCCCGCCTCGGCGACCAGGCCCAGAAGCGCTTCAAGTATAAGAAGCTGATGGAGGGCTAGGCGATGCTGAAACGTTTGTTCACGCTGCAGCTTGTGTCACGCTTTGTGCTGCGCTTCGCGCTGTCGCTCCCGCTCACACTGTCGCTCTCGCTCTCGCTCGGGTCCTGCTGCCGGGAGGAGGTGAAGCTGTCTATCTTTGCAGCCCACATCCGGACTATAGCTACACAGGAGGGCATTCCTTTTTCCGAGGCAGCGGCACGGGTCAAGGCTCTCGGTTACACCGGGGCCGATGTGCCGGTAACATTTCCGGAGGAAGATATTGCCACGCTGGACTCTCTGGGGTTCAGGCACGCCTGCGCTATTGTCCATTTTGATTTTCATGCCGATGAACAGGCCGGGCGGCAGGAAGCGGCTCTGGATTTTGTGACACGGCACGGCTATAGCACGCTGCTTGTCGTCCCCGGACTGCTCCCGGCTGACTATGGTGAGGATGACTACCGGCTATTTGTCGGACGTTTTAAATCGTTTGTAGACAGGGCTTTGCGAGTCGGCGTCACGGTCGTGATCGAGGATTTTGACAACCCCCGCTCTCCGACCTTCAACACTGGGCGTATTGACCGGATGCTCTCGGAGATTCCGGAACTTAAACTGAATTTCGATACCGGGAATTTCGTCTTCGCGGGGGAAGATGTCATGGCTGCACTGGATCATTTCAGGGGGAAGATCGGGCATGTTCATCTGAAAGACCGCCTGGCTGTTTCCGACCGCCGCTCCCCGGCCATCGGGAAAGGTATTGTCCCGTTCCCTGACTTTATCCGCGGACTGCTTGACTCCGGCTACGATGGCTGGCTCACCGTCGAACACTTCGGCTCCGCGCATATGCTGGAAGACGCCGGTTTTTCGGCTCAGACCGTAATGGAGATATTGAAATGAAAGATTCTGCTCAGCCCGCCGCTCCCACAGCTCAGGTCGCTACCCGTGCTGCCCGGCCCGTTTCCGCTACCTGTGCTGCTCGGTCCGTTTCCGGTG
>JAFSTI010000118.1 GCA_017450585.1 Bacteroidales bacterium | reverse complement strand
TTTTTCGGAGGCGCTGATAGGGGCGGTTTTTCAATCGTTCTCAATAGCATGTCATGGCCTCAAATGGCCGCATAGACGAACCTCCAAAATGAAGCAGGTTATTTTTTAACAATTACTAAACATGCAAATATAATAACTATCTTTGTTAAAAAGAATGTATATATATGTTTGAGGTCACAAAGCTATCTGACATCACCGAGGGCGGTATCCGGAAGGCGTCTTTCGCCACCTGCGGGGCAGTCTGCTCCGTTCAGATCGACATCGAGATGGATGGAGATACGGTCCGCAGCGTCCGGTATACGAGGGGTTGCAACGGTAACACTCAGGGTGTCGCATCCCTGTGCGCCGGAATGAAGAAAGATGAAGTGATCGCCCGCTTGGAAGGCATTGACTGCGGCGGTCGTGGCACCAGCTGCCCCGACCAGCTCGCCCGCGCCCTCCGGCAGCTGTAACCCCCCCCGCACGCTACTTCTTCAGCATCCCGGCGAGGAAGCCGGAGCCGTAGCCGAGCAGCTGGGTGTAGGAGGTGACGATGGAGAGGAGCGCGACTTTAAAACTGCGGGTGACCCGCAGGGAGTCCGCGAAGAGGATCAGTGCGTAGAGCCCCAGCGGAGTCAGCCAGACGGGACGCCCGAGCAATCCGGGAAGGAGGATCGCCGCGCAACCGATTGTGAAGATAGCCGGCAATGCATGTACGGCCTTGAGGGATCCGGGGTGCCGGTGTTGCAGGTCTATGCGCGCCCCTCCTGAGTGGTACACCTGCCGGAAAAACGCCGACAGGGAAGTCCGGCGCTTATGGTATACAAAAGCCTCCTTTAGCAGCGCGGTCTGGAATCCGTATTCGAGTATCCGGATGCTCATGTCAATATCTTCGCCGTAGCGCATTCCGCTGAATCCGCCCGTCGCCTCGAAGACTTCCCGCGAAAAGCCCATGTTGAAACTGCGCGGATAGAACTTGTCCATCTTTTCGCCGCCGCCGCGGATTCCGCCGGTGGTAAAGAACGAAGTCATCGAATAGCTCACGGCCTTCTGCATGTCTGAAAAGTCCGGCGCGGCGGCGTCCGGCCCTCCGAAGGCATCCACCCAGGCCGCGCTGAGCCTCGACCGCACGCAGGCGACATAGCCCGGCGGGATGACGCAGTCCGAATCCAGGAAGACGAAATAATTGCCCTTAGCCGCGGCAGCACCGAAATTCCGTGACGGACCGGGGCCGGAGTTGGGCTTGGACAGGTATTGCACATTCAGGCGGTCCGCGAATTCACGGACAATAGCATCGCAGGGCACATCCGACCCGTCTTCCACGATCAGCAGCTCGAAGTCCGGATCGGTCTGCAGCGCGAGGGATGTGAGCAGTTCCCGCACCTCCGCGGGGCGGTTGTACACGGGCACGATCAGCGACAGGACAATGCCGGAGCGCGTCAGATTGTTGTTATTGACCTCCATTGCTTTCATATTCTTTCAATGACCGGATGGCGGCCGGGCAGAGGATGAGCAGCGCAACGACGTTCAGCCAGGCGGTCAGGCCCACGCCGATGTCGCCGATCTTCCAGATCACCCCCGCCTCCTTGAGCGAGCCGAACACCACCATTGCCAGCATCAGGATGCGGTAGGTCCAGATGGCCGCCTTCTCCGCGCGGGGCGAACGGTCGCGGAAGATGTAGATGATGCTCGATTCAGCGTAGAAATAATACGCCATCAGTGTCGTGAAGACGAACAGCAGCAGCGAAACGCTGACAAAGATATTGCCCCAACCCGGCAGCGCCGAATCCACGGCGGCCTGCGTGTACCCGGCGTAATTGGCTCCAAGCTCGGGCGTGCCGGCTACCAGGATCTCGCCCGTTTTCGCGTCCAGGATGTTGTAGGTGCCGGCACAAAGGATCATCAGCGCGGTGGCGGTGCAGATGAGCAGCGTATCGACATAGACCGAAAACGACTGCGCCAGGCCCTGTCGTGCGGGATGGGAAACGGACGCGGAGGCCGAGACAATTGCCCCGCCTCCCTGGCCTGCTTCGTTGGAGAAAATCCCGCGCTTCACCCCCATCATAATCGTGCTGCCCAGAATGCCGCCCGCGACCGGCTGGATGCCGAACGCTCCGGTGACGATGGACTTCAGCACGCCCGGCACGACGTCAATGTGCGTGCAGATAATGACTATGGCAATAATAACGTAGCCGAGCGCCATGAACGGGGTGATTACCGTCGCGACGCGGGAGATGCTCCGTATGCCGCCGATCACGACCAGGGCCAGCAGCACGGCGAGCCCGATGCCGGAGAACAGCGGATTGATACCGAACGAATTATGTATGGCCGAGCTGGCGCTGTTCGACTGGACTGTGGTCAATAGCAGGCCGTAGCCGAGGATCGTGAGGATGGCGAAAATGATGCCCAGTGCGGGGCTTTTCAAACCCTCGCCGATGTACACGGCCGGACCCCCTCTGTAGCCGCTGTGATGACGGAACTTGTAGATCTGGGCCAATGTGGACTCGACGAATGCGGTGGATGCTCCCAGAAACGCGATAACCCACATCCAGAACACGGCGCCCGGTCCGCCCAGGGCAATGGCCGTAGCCACCCCGACGATGTTTCCGGTGCCGACCCGTCCGGAGAGTGCCACGCAGAACGCCTGGAACGAGGAAATCCCTTTATGCCCCTCGCCCCTTTCCGCCGGGGCGAACAGGGCCTTGAGCATCAGCGGGAAGCGCCTCACCTGCACGAAACGGGTCCGTATCGAGAAATATAGACCCGCGCCCACCAGCAGCACCACCAGCGCCGGGCTCCAGACTATATTATTAACTATGTCGACAATACGTTCCAGCATATTTGTCAGAAGCATTCCAGCATAACCGGGCGCTAATATAACAATTTTACCGCTTCGACGGTCTGCACGGGGTGCGTATGCCAAGCGGGCCACTGTGCTTAAAGGTCCAAACTTTGGACCGGTAGGATCAAATAACGGCTTTTTCGTGCCTAAAGGTCCAATTCAAGGACCTTTAAGCACACTCGGCGGTAATTTCTGCGAAAACTCCGAGACGGTCGATACGGTTATTATAATAAGTTCACCCTCCCGATTGCGGGAGGGTGAACTTATTATAATCGACTGGCTACCAAAGAGATAGCCGCCACGGGTACCGCTTACTCAGCAGCGGGAGCCTCGGGTGCTGCCTCGGCGGGAGCCTCTGCTGCTTCAGCGGCGGGAGCTTCAGCGGCGGGGGCCTCAGCGACGGGAGCCTCTGCGGCGGGAGCGGCCTCGGCGGCTTTCTTGGCGCCACCACGGCGGGTGCTCTTCTTGGTCTCCTTCTTCGCTGCGGAAGCGAGGGCGGCCTCGTTGAAGTCTACCAGCTCGATGAGGGCCATCTCGGCGGCGTCACCCTGGCGGAAGCCGGTGTGCAGAACTCTGGTGTATCCACCCGGACGATCAGCGATCTTGGGGGCGATGGTACGGAAGAGCTCGGTGACGGCCTCTTTGTTCTTCAGATAGCTGAAGACCATTCGGCGAGAGTGAGTCGTATCCTCCTTGGACTTGGTGATAAGGGGCTCGATGTACGTCTTGAGAGCCTTGGCCTTCGCGACGGTCGTTTCAATCCTCTTATGCTCGATCAGAGCGCATGCCATATTGGCAAGCAGGGCCTTGCGGTGACCGCTCTGGCGACCGAGGTGATTTACAGATTTATTGTGCCTCATTTTTCTATAATCTCCTTCTTTTTAGTTTCAATATTGTACTTGCTCACATCCATGCCGAAGGTGAGGTTCATCCTCTCGACGATCTGATCGATCTCATTGAGAGACTTGCGGCCGAAATTGCGGAACTTCATGAGCTCGCCTCTGGTGTAGGAAACGAGGTCGGCGAAAGTTTCGACTTCGGCGGACTTGAGGCAGTTGAATGCCCTGACGGAAAGACCCACGTCGGAGAGTTTCGTCAGAAGCAGGTGCCTGATCCTCAAGGACTCCTCGTCGAGTTCGATATTCTCCATATCCTCTACGTTCTCGATGGGGACTTTCTTCTCGTCATGGAACAGTTTGAGATGATAGATGAGGATACCGGAAGCCTCGCGCAGAGCCTGGTCGGGAGAGATGGACCCGTCGGTCTCTACTTCGATGTTCAGCTTCTCGTAGTCAGTCTTCTGCTCTACGCGCCAGTTCTCGACCGTCCAGTTCACTTTCTTAATAGGAGTGTAGATAGCATCCACGGGAATGGTCCCGATGGGAGTATTCTCATCCCTGCTCTCCTCGG
Organism: Bacteroidales bacterium; assembly: GCA_017450585.1. GTDB lineage: Bacteria > Bacteroidota > Bacteroidia > Bacteroidales > UBA932 > Cryptobacteroides. Next base: position 8,727 of record JAFSTI010000118.1, on the reverse strand, counting down.
CGGGAACAAATCCGCGGCCCTTGGTGATAGTAAGTGAAATCTCGAGCTTCACTGAAGGCTCAAGGCTGCAAATGTGGAGGTCAGGATTCAACACCTTGAAAGAAGACAACCCTTTGGAGATGTCGCCGGCGGTAAACTCCTGTTTGCCGCTGATGACGATACTTGCATCCTCGCTCTCCACGGATTCTACCATTCTCTTGAAACGGATCTGCTTCAGGTTCAGGATGATATCCTGCATTCCCTCGATAACGCCGGGGATGGTTGCGAACTCATGGTCCACACCGGATATCTTGATCTGGCTGATAGCAAAGCCTTCCAGAGAAGCCAGAAGTACGCGACGGAGCGCGTTGCCGATAGTCTGACCGTAACCAGGCTCAAGGGGCCTGAACTCGAAACGGCCGATGGTGTCGGTGCTTTCAAGCATTATGACCTTGTCAGGTTTCTGAAATGCTAAGATTGCCATATTAGTCTTTATTTGGTGTTAAACTGTTACTTGGAGTAGAGGTCGACGATCAGCTGCTCGTTGATGCTCTCGGGGATCTCGTTACGGGTCGGCATGTTCAGGAACTTGCCGGTGAGAGTCTGGGCGTCGAACTCGAGCCAGGGATACCTGGCGGCGGAAGCGACGCTGGTAGTGATGACCTCAAGGCTCTTGGACCTCTCCCGAACAGCTACGACGTCACCCGGCTTTACCTGGGTGGAGGCGATGCTGCAGACCTTGCCATTCAGCGTGATGTGATGATGATTCACGAGCTGACGTGCGGCGGCGCGGGTAGGGGCGATACCGAGACGGTAAACGATATTGTCGAGACGGCTCTCAAGCAGGAAGATGAGGTTCTCACCTTTCTGTCCGGACATGCGGGAAGCCTTGTCGTAGGTGTTGTGGAACTGACGCTCGAGCACACCGTACATATACTTGACTTTCTGCTTCTCCTTAAGCTGGAGGCCATACTCCTTCTGCTTCTTGCGCTTTGCGGCCAGGCCGTGCTGTCCCGGAGGATAGTTTCTCTTCTCAAAATCCTTGTCAGATCCGAAAATAGGCTCGCCGAACTTGCGTGCAATCTTGGTGCTGGGACCAGTATATCTTGCCATAGTTTTCTTGCTTTAAAGGGTTAAACTTTACGACGGCCTTTAGGACGGCATCCGTTGTGGGGCATCGGGGTGACGTCGATGATCTCGGTCACGATGATACCTGCATTGTTGATGGTCCTGATAGCTGACTCACGGCCGGCACCCGGTCCCTTTACATAGACCTTCACCTTGCGAAGACCGGCATCAAAGGCGGTCTTTGAAGCATCCTCGGCAGCCATCTGGGCAGCGTAGGGAGTGTTCTTCTTGGATCCCCTGAATCCGCACTTACCAGCGGAAGACCAGCTGATAACCTGGCCCTGGGCGTTGGTGAGGGTAACGATAACGTTGTTGAAGGTAGATGAAATATGGGCCTGGCCATTAGCTTCCACCTTGACAACCTTCTTGGATGTTGTAGTTTTCTTTGCCATAATTCATCTGAGTTTACTTGGTCGCCTTCTTCTTGTTGGCAACAGTCTTCTTACGGCCCTTTCTCGTACGGGCGTTGTTCTTCGTGCTCTGTCCGCGGACGGGCAGGCCGATACGATGACGGATTCCACGGTAGCAACCGATATCCATGAGTCGCTTGATGTTCATCTGGACCATGGTACGGAGCTCACCTTCGATCATGTAGTGCTCACCGACTTCCGCACGGATGGCAGCGAGCTGCTCGTCAGTCCAGTCACCGACCTTGATGCTGCGGTCAATACCGCAAGCGTCCAGGATGTTACGGGCGGAGCTGCGACCGATTCCGAAGATATAGGTCAGACCTATCTCTCCCTGTTTGTTGTTAGGTAAATCAACACCGGCTATTCTTGCCATAATTTATCTTATATTTAATTGTTAATCAATTAGATATTATCCTTGACGCATCTTGAACTTGGGGTTCTTTTTGCAGATGACGTACAGACGGCCTTTGCGCCTTACGATCTTGCAATCTTCGCTGCGTTTCTTGATGGATGTCTTGACTTTCATATCTTTATCGTTTTTTATTTGTATCTGAAAGAAATCCGGCCTTTGGTCAGGTCATAGGGTGATATTTCTACACGCACCTTGTCGCCCAGGAGGATGTGGATGAAATTCATTCTCATCTTGCCGGAGATATTGCACAGAAGTACGTGGCCATTCTCAAGCTCGACTTTGAACATAGCATTGGGGAGAGTCTCAACGACCCTGCCGTCCTGTTCTATTGCTACTTGTTTCGACATATAAATAACACTTTAAAATCTGATCGTTCCATCTTTCTCAATAAAGTCGAAGGTGGACAGCAGTTCAGCCTTGCCACGACGGACAACAACCGTAAGTTCATAGTGTGCCGAGTTTTTCCGGTCGGAAGTGTGTACTGCCCAGCCATTGCGGTCCAGGTATACACTCTTTCCTCCGGCATTGACCATCGGCTCTATGCATATCGTCATTCCGTCGGTAAGGAGAGCACCCCTGCCCCTGCGTCCGTAGTTGGGGACTCCGGGCATTTCATGCATTTCCTTTCCGATTCCGTGGCCTTCCAATTCTCTGACCACGGAGAACCCGAATGATTCGACATACGACTGCACCGCGTATCCGATATCGCCGGTTCTGTTACCCTCGACAGCCGCCTCGATGCCCTTATAAAGGGACGCCTTGGTCACGTCCAGGAGCTTGCGGGTCTCCTTGCTGACTTCCCCGACGGGGAAAGTATATGCGGAGTCTCCGTTATAGCCCTTGTACAACGTACCTATGTCAGCAGTCACGATGTCGCCTTCCTTAAGTATGTAGTCGGACGGAAATCCGTGGACGACGACATCGTTCACTGATGCACAGATGGCTGCGGGGAAGCCTTCGAAACCGAGGAAACTGGGAATCGCGCCATGATCGCGGATGCAGGTCTCGGCCACCCTATTCAACTCGAGAGTTGACACACCGGGGGCGACCGCCTTACCGACCTCTGCCAATGTCTTTGAGACGATTATGGCGTTTTCGCGAAGCAGTGCGATTTCTTCCTCTGTTTTAGGCTTTACCATCTACCTTGTCTTTTATTTCAATATTATTACATGCCCGAGCGTCCGGTCAGTCGTCCGGTCTTCATCAGACCGTCGTAGTGACGCATGAGCAGGTAACTTTCAATTTGCTGGAGCGTGTCAAGCACCACACCCACAAGGATCAGGAGGGAAGTACCTCCATAGAAACTTGCGAAGGAATTGTTTACTCCCAGAATCATGGCGAAAGCCGGGAGGATAGCAATCAATGCGAGGAAGATGGATCCCGGGAGAGTAACCTTCGACATGATGGAGTCGAGGTAGTTCACGGTATTCTTTCCAGGCTTGACACCGGGGATAAATCCGCCATTGCGCTTCATATCTTCAGCCATCATAGTGGGGTTCACGGTGACAGCGGTGTAGAAGTATGTAAACACGACGACGAGAAGAGCGAAAAGGAAGTTATACCAGAATCCGGTATAATTGCTCAGGGTAGCGGCGAGACCGCGGGTCGCGTCGAAACGGGAGAACAGCAACGGGAAGAGCATCAGGGCCTGGGCGAAGATGATAGGCATAACGCCGGCCGCATTGATCTTCAGGGGGATGTACTGACGTACACCGCCGTACTGCCTGTTACCGATAACCCTCTTCGCGTACTGTACGGGGACCTTGCGGACTCCCTGCACGAGCAGGATAGCTGCCACGAGCACGAAGAACCAGAAGATCATTTCGACAATGAGAAGGAGCAGACCGCCGTTGGTAGTGCTGAGCTTCTCACTGATTTCGGCTGCAAGAGCGAAGGGGAGACGGGCCACGATACCGATCATAATGATGATGGAGATACCGTTGCCGATTCCACGGTCAGTAATACGCTCGCCGAGCCACATCACGAACATCGATCCGGCCATCAGGATGATGGTTGCCACCAGGTTGTAGGCAAAATTGCTCCAACCCAGCATGCTGACCGCCAGGAACGCCTGGCTGGGGATCTGGTTGTGAAGGGTAGCGATGTAAGCAGGTCCCTGGATGCAGATAATACCGATGGTCAGATAACGGGTAAGCTGATTCATCTTCTTTCTGCCGCTTTCGCCCTCCATCTGCAGTTTGCGGAAGTAGGGGACGAAAACTCCGAGGAGCTGTATCACGATGGATGCCGAGATGTACGGCATCACACCGAGAGCGAAGATTGAAGCGTTAACGAACGCACCGCCGGATAAAATGTTCAGAAGGCCTACGAGACCCTGCTGAGCGGTGTCCTGGAGCTTGGCGAGTCCGGCTGCATCTATACCGGGAAGCACGATGAAGCAACCGAGGCGATAGATGAGCAGCAGGAGGAGCGTGTAACCGATCCTCTTGCGGAGCTCTTCAATCTTGAAGATATTCTTGATTGTCTCAATAAACTTCTTCATAATTATTCAGTTACAACAGCGCTTCCGCCGGCGGCCTCGATCTTGGCCTTGGCCGATGCAGAGAACGCATCTGCGGTTACATTGAGGGCGAGGGTGATCTCACCGTTTCCAAGCACCTTCACGAGGTCATTCTTGGAAGCGAGACCGGCGCGACGGATATCCTCCACGCTGATAGCCTTCAGGGAAGCAGCCTCGGCGAGAGCCTGGAGATCTGCTACATTGACAGCCTTATACTCAACTCTGGTCGGATTCTTGAAACCGAACTTAGGCAGACGGCGCTGAAGGGGCATCTGACCACCTTCGAAACCGATCTTGTGTGAGTAACCTGCACGAGCCTGTGCACCTTTGGTACCGCGGGTGGCAGTGCCGCCTTTTCCGGAACCCTGGCCGCGACCGACTCTCTTGCTTGTCTTGGTTGCACCCTTTACAGGGGCGATATTTTCAAGTTTCATCTCTGAGTCCTCCTTAGTTGATTTCTTCCACTTTCACGAGGTGGGCGACCTTCGCCACCTGACCCATTGTCACGGGAGTCTTCTCGACCTCTACGGTCTGATGCATCTTGCGGATACCGAGGGTACGGAGATTCGCGATCTGCCTCTTGGTCTCGCCATTCTTGCTGACGACCTGTGTAATTCTGAGTTTTGCCATAACCGTGTCCTCCTAGCCTTTAAAAACTTTAGACATAGGGATGCCGCGGAGACCCGCCACGGTGTAAGCGTCCCTCATCTCGGTCAGAGCCGCGATGGTGGCCTTCACGAGGTTGTGAGGGTTCGAAGAGCCCTTGGATTTGGCAAGGACGTTCTGCACGCCGGCAGACTCGAACACAGCACGCATAGCACCACCGGCCTTAACACCGGTACCGGGAGCCGCAGGCTTCATGAATACGCGGGAGCCGCCGAATTTGGCCTCCTGCTCGTGAGGGATAGTGGTGTTGATGACGGGAATCTTCACGAGATTCTTCTTCGCATCCTCCACACCCTTCGCGATGGCGGCGGTGACTTCGTTGGCCTTTCCCAGACCATAGCCCACAACGCCGTTTTCGTCACCCACCACGACGATAGCCGCGAAGCGGAAGTGACGTCCACCCTTGGTAACCTTCGTTACCCTCTGGATGGCGACCAGTCTGTCTTTGAGTTCCAGATCAGAGGTCTTGATTCTCTTAACATTTGTATTTGCCATAGTCTTTCCTGTTAGAATATGAGGCCACCTTCACGGGCGGCGTCAGCCAAACTTTTAACCCTGCCGTGGAAAAGATATCCGCCACGATCGAAAGAGATGGTGGTGATACCTTTCGCGATAGCGCGCTCGGCGATAGCCTTACCCACTACGGCGGCGGTCTCGATACCGTTCAGACCCTTGCAGGATGCTGCCAGCTCCTTGTCGTTGGAAGCGGCGGAAACCAGGGTGATGGCCTTCTGGTCGTCGATGACCTGGGCATAGATCTGCTTATTGCTGCGGAAGACGACCATTCTGGGTCTCTCGGCAGTTCCGCTGATGTGCTTGCGGATACGGAAGTGAATCCTTCTTCTTCTTTCTATTCTACTGAGTGCCATAATTTAGTCCTCCATTATTTAGCAGCCGCAGTCTTACCAGCCTTGCGACGGAGCTGTTCGCCGGCAAACTTGATACCCTTGCCCTTATACGGCTCAGGACGGCGGAATGAACGGATTTTTGCTGCGACCTGGCCCACCAGCTGCTTGTCGCGGCTCTTGAGCACAAGTACGGGGTTCTCACCCTTCTTCACCTGAGGAACCTCAGCGGTGATCTCCTCGGGAAGGAGAATCTGGATGGTGTGGGAATAACCGAGGGAGAGGGTCAGAAGCTGACCGGCGACATCCACACGGTAACCGACACCCACAAACTCCTGCTTGATGGAGAAGCCCTCGGAGACGCCCACTACCATATTGTTCACAAGAGCGCGGTACAGGCCGTGCATGGAACGGTGACGGGGAAGGTCCGTAGGACGGGTGAACTTGATCTGATTGTCCTCGATGGTGACGGTAATATCCGGGTCAACTTTCTGACACATCTCACCAAGAGGTCCTTTAACCTTTACGACGTTGCCAGGGAGAAGCTCTGCGCTCACCTTGGACGGAAGGTTTACGGGTAATTTACCAATTCGTGACATTATACGTTACTTTATTATTAATATACATAACAAATAACCTCACCGCCGACGTTCTGCTCTTTGGCTTCCTTGTCAGTGATGATGCCCTTGGAAGTGGAGATGATGGCGATTCCGAGTCCGTTCAGAACGCGGGGCATATCTTTCACATCCGTATAGCGGCGCAGACCGGGGGTAGATACACGCTCAATCTTCTTGATGGCAGGCATCTTGGTCTGGGGATGATACTTCAAAGCGATTTTGATAGTATTCTGAGGAGCATTCTCGACTACCTTGTAGCTGAGGATGTATCCTTTTTCACAGAGGATTTCGGTGATAGCCACCTTCATCTTGGAGGAAGGGATCTCGACGATCTTGTTCCCTGCCAGATAAGCGTTGCGAATCCTTGTGAGATAATCTGCGATAGGATCAGTCATTTTATATAGCTTTTAATTTTCTACCAACTTGCTTTCTTTACACCCGGGATCAGACCGTTGCTGGCCATCTCGCGGAACTGGATACGGCTCAGGCCGAAAGCTCTCATATAGCCTTTCGGACGGCCGGTAAGAGAACAACGGTTGTGAAGGCGGACCGAAGAAGAGTTCTTGGGGAGCTTGTCGAGGGCAACCCAGTCACCGGCCTCTTTAAGGGCCTTCCTTTTCTCCGCATATTTAGCAACGAGTTTCGCGCGCTTAACTTCGCGGGCTTTCATTGATTCTTTTGCCATAGTATCTCTTAGTTATTATGTTTCTTGAAAGGAATACCGAACTCCTTCAGAAGGGCGTAAGCCTCTTCGTCCGTGCGGGCGGTGGTCACGAAGGTGATCTCCACGCCGTGGATGCGGGGGTTCTTATCCATATCGATCTCGGGGAAAATGATCTGCTCCTTGAGTCCGAGGGTGTAGTTTCCGCGGCCGTCCAGCTTCTCGGCGACACCGTTGAAGTCACGGATACGGGGAAGGGTGATGCGGATGAGCCTCTCGAGGAACTCATACATCTTCACGTCGCGAAGGGTAACCTTGGCGCCGATGGGCATGCCGCGACGGAGTTTGAAGTTAGAGATATCTTTCTTCGAAGTGGTCAGGACTGCTTTTTGTCCGGCGATGAGGGAAAGCTCTTCGGCGGCCTCTTCGACGATCTTCTTATCCTGGGTAGCGTCTCCCATACCTTCGTTGAGAGTGATCTTTACAAGTCTGGGGACCTGCATCACGGTAGTATAAGAGAACTGCTTCATAAGGCGATCAACGATCTCTTCCTTATAAAGCTTCTTGAGGTTGGGAACATATCCCTCAGGCAATGCCTGAACCTCGACTTTTTCTGCTTTCTTTGCCATAATTACTTAATCTCCTCACCGGATTTTTTAGCATAACGAATCTTCTTTCCGTCCACGGTCTTGTGACCGATACGGGTAGGCTTGCCACTCTGAGGGTCGATAAGCTGAAGATTGGAAACATGGATTCCGGCCTCCTGCTTGATGATGCCGCCCTGAGGCTGCTTGGAATTGGGCTTGGTGTGCTTGCTGACCATATTGACACCCTCGACGATAGCGCGGTCCTTTGCGGGATCCACGGAGAGGACCTTACCGGTCTTTCCCTTATCGTTTCCGGCGTTCACATATACGGTGTCACCTTTCTTTATATGCAACTTTTTCATAATGATGCTCGATTTTAAAGTACCTCAGGTGCCAGTGAAACAATCTTCATATAGTTTTCACGAAGCTCTCTGGCCACGGGGCCGAAGATACGTGTACCCCTGAGCTCTCCGGCGTTATTCAGAAGAACACAGGCATTGTCATCGAAACGGATATAAGAACCGTCAGGTCTGCGGATCTCCTTCTTCGTGCGGACCACCACGGCCTTGGAAACCGTGCCTTTCTTGGCCTCGCCGCCGGAGATGGCGCTCTTCACTGTGACGACGATCTTGTCGCCCACAGTGGCATAACGATGGTGGGTACCGCCAAGCACACGGATGCAAAGGACTTCCTTAGCACCGCTGTTGTCGGCCACCTGTAAACGTGATTCCTGCTGTATCATAAACTACTTTGCTTTTTCAACGATTTCAACTAATCTCCAGTTCTTGGTCTTGCTCAGAGGACGGGTCTCCATGATGCGGACGGTATCGCCGATGCCGCACTCATTCTTCTCGTCCTGGGCAACGAACTAGTGGTCCTCTTGACGAACTTGCCATAGAGG
>JAFSTI010000117.1 GCA_017450585.1 Bacteroidales bacterium | reverse complement strand
GTGTAGGAGTGCGTATTTACCGGGTCAATAATAGATGCCGACGGGTCGGTGATATCGTACGCGGTCTGGAGCGAGCTGCGGTACGAGTCATTGTACCGGTACTCGATCCCGATATTGTTCTTGTCATTGAAATCATAGCGCACGTACGAGCGGAAGTTGAAAGAACGGCTGCCGTTGTCAGAGGCCATGTCAATAGTCTTGTAGGTGATGGTGGAGGTGGTTGTATCGACCTTAACCGTAGAGCCGTCCGTTCCTGAGTGGTCGTACGAACCGCTCGCTCCGACCCTCAGTTTATTCCAGAAACCCTTATTGAAGTCCAGGAGCAAATCATACGAATCGCCGTCCGTCGTGCGGCGCGTGCTGTTGGCCGTTCCCTGTTTCGGCAGGTCGTCCTGATAATTGTAGGTACGGTTTCGGGACTCTGTCAGAGAGTTGTTTATCCTATAATTTGCACTGACGGATATACGCCCGTCAGCAAGGGACTTAGATGCGTTTGCCGAAAATGAGTGAGTTTTGTTCGATGTCGAAGAGAACGAACCGCTCTCAGTAGTACGGCTGTCAAACTTGTCGCTGGGGAAGTAAATCTGCTCGCTCAGGGACTCATTGACATTATACTGGTCCGAATAAATGTATGAGCCCCGCAGGGACGCCAGCTCGAAATTCTTGGCCTCCTTGCTCATCCACCGGTACCGGAGGCTGGCATTGACGCTGATATTACGCAGGTCGGCCGAATTATCCCCACCCCCCGCGCTGCGGAAGAAGTTCGACCGGGTACGGATGCTCTCATCGTTGATGTTATTGATATTGAACATCATATTGGCCTGAAGCTTCTCGGAGAAGAGCATCACCTCCGCGCCGGTAGTGTAACGGAACTTGTGGAAGGTCGTGTCGGTGTCGTAGCCGCCGCCTGCGCTGAAGTCGCCGGCCACTACCATCTTCGGCTTGCTCTTCGTCTCGATATCCAGCACGCGCTGCTTGTCCTCGGTTTTCTTGGCGACGTGACGCGGATCCTTATTGGCATACTCCTGATAGGATTTAATCGTCACGACCTCCTCCGCGGCGAGATTGTTTAGGGCCTTCATGGGCGCCTCGCCGAAAAGCAGGGCTCCGTCGATGTAGACGTTCTTCACCTCTTCGTTCAGCACGCTCACGCTGTTTGATGACACCTCTACGCCGGGCATCTGCTCCAATATGTCGATGGCCTTCTCGCCGGCATTGGTCTTCACCGCCGCGGCATGGAACACCAGGGTATCACCCTTGATGGAGAGCGGGTCGACCACCTCTTTCACCACAGCCGCCGCGAGCTGTTCGGTCACCGGCTTAAGGTTAGCAACGATTTTATTCTCTCCGGGGTTAATGGGGATGGTCTTCGCGAGCTCCTCATATCCCATCATGCTGAACTTCACGAACGCCTTGCCGGGCTTGGCGGGCAGAAAGAAACGGCCACTCTCTCCGACTACCGCATAAATGGTGTCGGATTTCGCCTTTTCATCAGAAGGGATGGAAACGATCATCACCGTCACGCCCACGCCGGGGGTTTCTTCTCCGCCCTTTTCTTCGGGAGACAGGACCACCGTACCGCGAATGAAAGCACCCTGCTGCATCATTGAGGAGCCACTGCGTATCATTACATTTCCGGAGGGACGGGATCCGGAAGGGGGATATCTTCCGGGCTGAGCCGAAGCTACCGCAAGAGGCAGTGTCAGCAGGAGGAAAAGGACAATCTGTCGAAACGATGGGTTCATACCGGCTTGTTAGACTATGCAAAGATATGAAAGTTTAATTATCTTTGCAGAAATACACACTTTTATGAAAAGAATTCTTGGACTGATAACCGTTTCCTTACTGCTGGCCAGCTCCTGCAAGCCGGCCGAACCGTATAAGGGTCACTACCCCGTCATAGTTCCCGGCACAAATACCGGCACAGATCCCGGTACGGACCCCGGCACGGATCCCGGCACAGATCCCGATACACCCCCTGTAGTCATCCCCGACGTTCCGTTCACCAATCCCGTAAGGACCAACGGCGCCTGGGCCGACCCGACCATCTGGAAGGACGGAAACAATTACTATACGATAGCCACCGGCAGTAACACTATCTGGAAGAGTACTGACCTGGTACACTGGTCCAGCTCCGGCAACTCGGCCCGTAGCAACGCCGCGAACACAGCAGCGAAGGCATACGGCAATGATTTCTGGGCTCCGGACGTGATCAAGATCGGAAATTACTGGCTGATGTATCTGTCTATCCGCAACTCGGCGGCTGACTCCAATATCGGCGTGTTCAAATCCCTCTATTCCACCGGCCCCTTCCAGTGGGTAGGCATAGTCACCAGTTCCAAGGACACCGGCATCAAGGATACGATCGACCCCGAGGTTGTCATCGACCCCGACACCGGTAAGGTCTGGCTATTTTTCGGAAGCGTGGGCAAGATGCACCGCGTAGAGCTGGACAGCTCGGGATTGGCCCTCGCAGCGGGTGCGACCTATACTCACGTCGCAGGCCTGGATATCAATCAGAATAGCTCCCGCAGTAAGGTCTACGAGGGCTGTTACCTCCACAAACACGGGGATTACTGGTACCTGTTCGGCAGCGCCGGGAGATACGCTGATTATACCTACAAAATCGTGGTAGGCCGCAGCGCCACGCTCACGGGCGAATTCGTAGATGAGGAAGGTCGGAAGATGAAAGAAGGTTATGCCACTCCTGTCATCTCAAGTGCCAACGGCGACACCTTCTACGGCCCCGGACACAACGGCGAGATTTTCACCGACTCGACAGGGCAGGACTACATCCTGTACCATTGCCACAATAACAGCATTGATCCCGCCAATCCCGGCAAGCGCTACCTGATGCTCCAGCGCATTTTCTGGGACCAAAACGGCTGGCCTTACGTACAGGACGGAAAGCCAGCCGCTACGGATATCTCTCCGAAGTTCTAGACCTCGGTGCTGAATTCCTGAAGGAAGCGCATATCGTTC
>JAFSTI010000116.1 GCA_017450585.1 Bacteroidales bacterium | reverse complement strand
TTATGACATCAAGCGACCGATTGATGAATCGTACCAGAAGAGGCTTGCAAGACAGGTCGTCTTCGCTCAGGAACTAGGCAAGTGGAACTACCTCGTCAAACCGGCCAACTGATGCAACTTATTTTTTACACATTACTAAAAGCTAAATCAGTATTTTAATATGCATACTCAGACATTATTATCAATGGCAGCCTTTTCACTTGCCAGTTTTGCGCTTTCCGCGCGGGAGAAGCCTGCTGGAAGGTTTATAGGTCGATGCTGAAGATGGCGCCGAAGTAGTCGGTCTCTATGCTGTAGCCGGCGGAGCGAAGGGCAGGGATGGCGGAGCCGCCGTTGCGGGACCAGGAGAGGCCGATGAGCGTGTCGTAGGGTAGCCAGAGGAAGTTCGCGAGGCGCAGGGCGACCGAGCAGCCCACGCTGTACAGGTTCCCGCCTCCGGAAGTGACGCCCAGTGCTTCCCGCTGTCCTGACGGTCCTCCGAGCAGAGCCAGGTCGGCAAACGCCCGCAGCTCGAAATTCTTCAGATACGCCAGGGGCCCGAACCACGAACAGTCGAGAGGGAGGAAGGGCAATGCATATTCGGCGCTCAGTTTCGCCTGTGCGGGATACAATTGCCCCAGATACACTGCCGCACCGCTGCTCTCAAGCCCGCGGGGCAGGATGGATAGATAGGCCTCGCTGAATCTCTCCGTCCCGGCGAAGATATACTGCCCGGTCGCGCTGAGTTTAATTCCGTGCGTGCGCATAAGTCCCGGCAGATAGCCGTAGGCGAGAGCATAGGCGGCAGGGGAGAACAGGTCGGTAAGCCCCGGTCTCAGGGCCAGTCCAGCGTCCACTCCGCCACCCCAGCGTGGCTGAAGTGCAGAAGGCGCGGTGGCAAGTGAAGAATAGGCCCTCACGCTCATCACGGTCCGGCTCCAGGGTGCGTAACGCCCGGGGGTATAAGAATCAAACTGCGTCACGACCAATCCGTCTCCGATCATGGGCGCCTCCACGGCAGCGATCTCTGACTTATTGAACAGGCTGTTCGAGAACGCGACGCGTAGCTGCGGAATCACCCCCCTCTGCCAACCTCCGGAAGAGAAATTGAGAGGCACATAGCATTGCAGGACGCCGTCCAGGGCATCCTTGCCCTCCAGCCGCCGCCCGGTCATCATCGTATACGACTCGCTCTCACTGATGTGCCGCAGCTGTCCGTACTGCAGGCGGAGATTGTCATTGCCATAATGCATCTCCAACTCAAATACCGGATACTGGCCGGAGTAGCTAAGCGACAGATGGGCGGAGCGCGACCAGTTCTTCCCGCCGGCCGGGGCCACGGACAGGCCCGCGCTTCCGTTCAACGTGCCGAGATGGTTCTGGAACAATACCGTCCCGCCGAGCCCGCCGATGGCGTATTCGCTCTCGGTGCTCAGCTCGGTGACGCTTCCGTAATCGAAGTAAAACGGCGCCCAGGAATGTATGTGCAGGCCGTGCAGAAGCTTATTGTACGGCTGGACGGGAGTGAAGCCGGTCTCGTGGCGACGGTCCGTGAACATCTCCCGCTCCTGCCTGCTGAGTTCTTCGGAGACAGGGTGCTTATATACGTCCGCAAAGTCCACGCTGCGCACGGGAAGGTCTCCCAGCGCCGTCCGGTACATGCCGCGCGCGTCGCGGGTCAGGGCGCTGTAGTAGAGCGTGTCGCCCCGCAGCGCGAAGTCCGTGATGCCGAAGCGCGCGCTGGTCCATTGCCTTACATTTCCGTCAATATCCACGGAGTACAGTTCGTTCGAGCCGTCTCGGTCGCTGATGAACATCAACTGTCCGTCGTGCACGCGCAACTGCTGTATCTTCACCGGACCGGCCGGCACCAGGGTCCGGAAACCCGCCCCGGCCTCGAAGATGCCATTGCCCTGATCGGTGATTGCCGACACGAAGATACGGCCGCCGATGCTCGCGCTTTCGACGATCTGCATGCCGCCCGGGGCCTTGATGCTGTCCAGCCGCTCCCCGCTCGCCCCGTCCAGGCTCACCAGGCGCGTCGTGCCGTTCTGCAGGTACTCGCTCACCAGCACCCGGCCCTTCTCATCTACGGACGGATTGAAATATCTGTGTCCCGGGGCAATGGTTTTGCGCCCTTCCGGGCCCCAGGCCACCAGCGCCGATTCGGAGCGCATGCCCCAGCGGCGGTCGGGGATGGTTTCGGTCCAATACAATTGCCCGTTTACGGGGTTCCAGATGGGCATGCTGGTGTAGGAGCCGAAATACGCGAGCCTTTTCATGCGGCCGTCATCCGTGACGCTGACCAGCTCCGGCGAACGCGTCAGGCCGCTGCGAAGGGCGACCATACCGTCATCCGTGACGGCCGTTCCGCGAATGGATTCGTACCTGCGGGGCCGGGCGGTGACGCGCTCCGAGGGCATGAACGGCTCCCTCAGGGCCTCCTGCTCCTGCCAGTCCTTCAGGAAGTCCTCCTCGATGCGGCGGAAGGATTTTTTGATACCCATTCCGGTGTCTTGTTTGACGGTCTTGCGGAAGACATTGAAAGGGAAGGGGGGGAAGGCCTTGCGGTAGATGCGGTCATAGAAGCGGGCCGTGAACATCGGGTCGCCGAAGGTCGTGCGCATACCCGCTACGGTCATGTATCCGAGGCGGTAATAATCTGGAGTATAATGTTTTATCGAGCCCCAGCGCCAGCGGAACCAATCCCTCCAGTCGCCATCGGACAGGCATACGCGATAGTAATCCAGGAAGTCGGCGCTCCGGCCCCGTCCGAACTGGGAAAGACCCGTCTCCGCGACTACGGCATCACCTTCCAGCAGCCAGGGACCGCCGTACAGGCCGGCGAAGGCTCCAGCGAAGAGCTCACCGCTCAGGTAATGCAGGAAATTGAACTTACGGTAGCGGCCGTATTGCATCTGGGCCACGTGACGCGATTCATGAATGGCGAGGCTCTGGATCCAGGGGAAAGGCTCTCCGCCATAGGGATCCATGACGGTATATAGTTCCATCCGGCGCGGGGCCCATGCGACAGAGCCGTTTGCGATGGCCGTGTTCGTCCTCAGGATTACGGGCATCGGGCGGCGGTACTGCTGATTAGGCAGCATGAAGATGCTCGTGCCCACCGGATCTCTGTTCCATTCGAGGGCCCGTCCATACTCGCGGGCCAGCGAATCCAGTCCGCGCGGGTAAATGATCCGGTAATTGAGCGTGCTTATCTGGCTCCACTTCTGGGAAGCGGGGTCATCTCCGGAGATGTAGAATTGGGCTCCGGCGGGTAGCGCGAGACAAAACAGCGCGACTATCAACAAGCAAAAACGTCGCATTGCACAAAACTACGGGTTTTTTCTTAAATTTGTGAAAATGTTCGCATCAAAACTCAAACCGGTTCTCCTTTGCGGGCTCGTGGCTCTGGCCATGGCCTGTGGGCCGCGTGCAGGAAAGGGATCTGCCCCCGAGCGGCGCAGTTTTCCCAATGTCACCGCACCCACCGCGATGACCGGAGAGCAGGAACTCCTGAATTACTATCTCTATCACTATTGGGATAAGTTTTTGGATACCACCAAGTTTTATCCATGTGACTCGCTGCTTGTGAATGGCGTTCACCGTATGGAGGTGACCCAGCAGGCGGTTATGTATGCCACGGTGGTAGCCCGTTCCGGTTTCGAGAAGGGGGCCGCCGGACTCGGGGCTTTCTTGAAGAAGCTGGAGGCGTTCCAGGCGGCCGATACCTCATCGAATGTGTTTTCATATTTGACCAAGGAAATCTGCGAGATATTCTACGATGCGAACTCACCGTATCGAAACGAGGACCTGTATGCGACCTTCGCGGCCCCGCTCGCCGAATCCCGCTTCACGCCGGATAACATGCGTACCGCCTATCGCTACGATGTGAAGATGTGCTCGCTGAACCGGGTAGGCACACCGGCGACGGATTTCCGTTACATCGACCGCTACGGGCGGAAGCACAGGCTCTATGACCTGCGCACCGATTACACCATGGTCATTTTCCTGAATCCTGGTTGTGCCGCCTGCGAGGAGATTGTGGAGGCCCTGGCCGAACCGGTGGTGGTAAATCTGATTAAAGACGGTTCGCTTACCCTGCTGGGAATGTATATTGACGAGGATATCGCCGCATGGCTGGATAAGAGCGACCGTCTGCCCGAACTCTGGAAGGATGGCTATGACCCTGACCTGATCATCCGCACCGACCGCATTTACAACGTGCGCGCCATCCCCTCCATCTATCTGCTGGACCGTGAGAAGACGGTTATTTTGAAGGATGCCCCCATCCAGCAGGTCTCCACTGTTCTGACCGAGATTAGTAATTCACGTAAAAAATAACACTCAAATGGACATTCAGAAATCACTCTGGGGCAAGGGCCCCGACGGCAAAGAGATCTTCAAGTATAGGCTTACCAATGCCTCCGGAGCATATATTGAACTTTCTTCGGTAGGCGCCGGCATAGTGGCGGTAGTCGTTCCGGACAGGGACGGCAAACTGGGCGATGTGGTCATCGGATACAGCGATCCCGCCCTTTACTTCGGTGACGGCCCCTGCGCCGGCAAGTGCCCCGGCCGCTACGCGAACCGTATTGCCAAGGGAAAATTCACCCTCGACGGGGTAGAGTACACATTGCCCATAAACAACGGCCCCAATCACCTGCACGGCGGTCCGGACGGGTTCCAGAACCGCGTTTGGGACAGCCGCATCGACGGTGATGCCGTGGAGTTCATGTACTTCTCCGAGGACGGGGAGATGGGTTATCCCGGAAACCTGAAGGTCGTCGCCCGTTACGAGTGGACTGAGGACAATGAGATTCGCCTGACCTTTACCGCACAGACGGACAAGGCCACGGTGGTTAACCTCACGAACCATACTTATTTCAATCTCGACGGCGAGGGTTCCGGGACTATTAACAATCATATCCTGAAACTCAATGCCTCTGAATTCCTTCCCACGGATTCTACCCTGATTCCGGAAGGCGAGTCCGCCCCTGTGGCCGGGACTCCGATGGATTTCGTGAACGGAAAGCCCATCGGACGCGACCAGTTCGCTGATTTCACTCCGCTGAAGTATGGAAAGGGCTACGATCATTGCTTCGTAATCGACGGCTATACTCCCGGTCAGCTTCAGCAGGCGGCGGAACTCTACTCCGAGAAGAGCGGACGCGTGGTGACGGTGACTACTACCCAGCCGGGCGTGCAGATCTACGCCGGATGCTGGCTTGAAGGCTGCCCTGTGGGCAAGTCTGGCCGCGCCTATCATGACTATGATGCGGTGGCTATTGAGTGCCAGCATTTCCCGGATTCCCCGAACGAGCCTGACTATCCTTCCACCGTGCTCCGTCCCGGTGAGACATTCGAGGAGGCTATCATCTTTGCATTCTCTGTGAAATGAAACAATATCTGGACATGCTGCGTCACATCCGTGAACACGGTGTGATTAAAACTGACCGCACAGGCGTCGGGACGATGAGCGTTTTCGGCTACCAGTGCCGTTACGACCTTTCCGAAGGCTTCCCCTTGCTGACCACCAAGAAGGTTCATCTCAAATCGATCATCTATGAGCTGCTGTGGTTTATTTCCGGCGACACGAACGTGCGCTGGCTGCAGGAGCACGGAGTGAGCATCTGGGATGAGTGGGCGGATGAGAACGGAGACCTCGGGCCGGTCTACGGCCACCAGTGGCGCAGTTTCCCCGCTCCGGACGGACGCAGCGTAGACCAGCTCGCGCAGGTGGTGGAGACCATCCGGAAGAATCCGGACTCCCGCCGCATGCTCGTTTGCGCCTGGAATCCCGGCGAGGTGGACAAGATGGCCCTGCCGCCCTGTCATTGCCTCTTCCAGTTCTACGTAGCGAACGGGAAACTCTCCTGCCAGCTGTATCAGCGCAGTGCTGACACCTTCCTGGGGGTGCCGTTCAATATTGCCTCCTATGCTTTATTGACAATGATGATAGCGCAGGACTGCGGTCTGGAGCCCGGTGAGTTTATTCACACGACCGGAGATACGCATCTGTATCTTAATCATCTGGAGCAGGCTGACCTGCAGCTGAGCCGGGAGCCCCGCCCCCTGCCTCACATGCATCTGAATCCGGACGTGAAGAGCGTGTTTGATTTCAAGTACGAGGACTTTACCCTTACTGATTATGATCCCTGGCCGGCCATTAAGGCGCCGGTGGCGGTTTAGCGGCGTGAGAAGTTTTTGAAGGAGTTGATATATTTTTTTTGGAACAGAAAATGGAAAAATGCATCATCGTGGCCGTTGCCGATAACTGGGGCATAGGCGTAAAGGGAGATCTCCCCTGGCACATTTCGGAGGACCTGAAGTATTTCAAGGCCGTGACCGCCGGTTTTCCGGTAATCATGGGCCGCACGACTTACTTTTCCCTGCCTTTCCATCCGCTCAAAGGGCGCAAGAATATTGTCCTGAACCTGGGTGGGGATCCCATTCCGGAGGCCACCTGCGTCTATTCTTTCGACGAGGCGTTCGCTGAGGCTGAGGCGACCGGTGCGGAGAAGTGTTTCATCATGGGCGGCGCTTCCGTTTATAAGGCGGCGATTTCTATGATGGACCGCCTGTATATCACACACGTGCACACTGTCGTGGAGAATGCGGATGTGTTTTTCCCTCAGATCGACCCCGCAGTTTGGGAGGAAGAAAGCCGCAGCGAAACTCACGTGGACCCGCAGACCGGATTCCCCTTCGAGTTCGTGGTGTACCGCCGGAGATAGTCCCCGCCCGCCGGGGACGTGACGGTGGTTGCCAGGCGTTTTGGCAGGTGCTGGCGGCGAGGACAGGGTAGTCGGCACGGACGGCGGCGAGGACAGAAGGTTAGTTGGTAGTATGGAGAATAAAAGAGAGAATTTCGGCAGCAGGCTGGCTGTCATTTTCGCGATGGCCGGATCGGCTATCGGACTTGGCAATATCTGGCGCTTCCCGTTTATGGTCGGGGAGCACGGCGGCGCAGCCTTTATCCTTATCTATATTTTGGCCACGCTGCTGGTCTCTCTCCCCGTCTTCATATGTGAAGTAACCATCGGCCGGCGCAGCCGCCAGACCGCATATAACGCGATGCCCACGTTGAAGCCCGGCCTCCGGCTCGGGCGCGTGGCCGGTTTCCTGTCCGTGCTTGTACCTGTGGTTCTGGCCTCTTACTACAGCGTGATCGGGGGGTGGTCGCTGGAATACTTCTTCCAGGCCGCGTCGGGACGTATTGTCAGGCAGTCTCCCGCCGAGGTGACAACTGTTTTTGAGACCTTTATTTCCTCGCCCTGGATGCCTCTTACGACTCATTTGCTCTTTTTGGGCATCTGCGCATTTATCGTCGCCCGCGGCGTGAAATCCGGCATCGAGAAGTTTAGCAAGGTTTCCATTCCCGTATTGTTTTTCCTGATAGTTGGGATGCTGGTATATTCCGTTACCCTTCCCGGTTCTGCCGAGGGGGTGCGCTATATGGTCCATCCGGACTTCAGCCAGATTAATGCCCGTTCACTGGCGTATGCCCTGGGACAGAGTTTTTATTCGCTTTCGCTGGGCGCCGGTGCGATAGTCACTTACGGATCTTATGTTAAAAAGAGCGAGAATATAATCGTTTCGAGTGCCGCGACAGCCGTTTCAGACCTGCTGTTTGCCATTCTCGCCGGACTCGCCGTGATGCCGGCCGTGTTTGCTGCAGGGATAGAACCAGGCGCCGGTCCCGGACTGGTTTTCCAGACCATCCCGTTTATCTTCTCCTCTCTGGGAGCCAACCTGCCGATTATCAGTACAGTTTGCGCCATCGCCTTTTTCTTGGCGATCACTGTGGCAGCCATCACTTCGGAGATTTCCCTGCTGGAAGTGGCGGTGTCATATCTGCATGACAAGTTCGGCCTCTCACGGGTCTGGAGCTCTGTTCTCGTGTTCGTCTTTTGTGGCCTTGTGGGTGCGTTGTGCTCATTGTCCTTCGGCCCCCTGGCTGCATTCAAACTCTCCGGAATGGGCCTGCTGGACCTCTTCGACTGGCTATGCTCCAATGTCCTGATGCTGCTCCTCTCCCTGATATCGGTGATATTCGTAGGCTTCTTCCTCGGAAAAGAAAACCTTCGCGATGAACTCAGCAACGGCGGCACCCTCCCTCTCGGTCGCGGCCTCTTCAACATCCTCTACTTCGCCATCAAGTGGGTCGCCCCCATCGCCATCGCCCTCATCTTCATCACCAACTTCATCCTGTAAGCCCCCTCACCCCTTTCCTCCAGCGGGCCTGGAGGATATCGTGCAAGGAGTCCCGAAAAATAACACCTTGCACATTCTCCGTTAGATCGACTGTGCTTAAAGGTCCAAATGATGGACCTTTAAGCACGAAAATGGCCGATTTTGATCCTATCGGTCCATCTCTTGGACCTTTAAGCACACTCAGCGGAAATTTCGGATAGATCAACAGCCTTCGTCCGGATTTCTCCCGGGACGGCAAGCAGAAGTTCCGAGATATCCGGGTTTCCTCCGGGACGGCTGCGCATCCGCCGGGCTATGGGGAGGGTCCGGCGGCCTTGCCGTCCCAGGAAAACCCTCTCGCATAGGATGGTTGCGGCATCGCCGCCTCGCGACCAGCGAGCTCGGCGGCTACAGCCCGGGCGCTGTGGGGGACAAGACGGAGTGCCCTCCTCGCGCCCGACCGTTGCCGGTGCGAGGGGTCAGACTGTGAAAAGGCGTGTTATGCAACACGTTGGATTATAGCCAATTATGTAAAACAATGTACCCCAAAAGAGGTACATTGTTTCGAGTAAAATGCTCATAATTAATTCTTTGCGTAACACGGGAAAACCGCGCGTTGGAAAACAACGTGGCGAAAAAAACACTACAGCACGACGGGGTGAAGCACGAGTCGTACGATATGTAAGAAATTTCCACCCTACCGCCCGGTGATGCCGAGCTCGTCTTTCATGGCGCGGAGGAGGTCGAAAGTCTGGAGGGGGGTCATGTTGTCGAGGTCGGCGGCCTCGAGGCGGTCGCGGATGGAGGACAGGGTAGGGTCGTCCAGCTGGAAGAAGGATAGCTGCACTCCGCCGTCGTCGGCAGTGGCACGCGAGAGGGCGTCCGCGTGTTTCTCGCGGCGTTCCAGTTCGCGCAGAGTCTTTTCGGCAGACTCCACGATTTCCCGGGGCATCCCGGCCATACGCGCCACATGGATACCGAAACTGTGCGCCACGCCGCCCGGCAGGAGCTTCCGCAGGAATATGACTTCGGTACCCACCTCCTTTACGGAAATGTGATAATTCTTAACCCGCTTATACTGGTTCTCCAAGTCATTCAGTTCATGGTAATGCGTCGCGAACAAGGTCTTCGCCCCATGCCCGTGCTCATGGATAAACTCCACAAGGGCCCGCGCGATAGACATTCCGTCGTAAGTGGAGGTTCCGCGCCCGATCTCATCCAGCAGCACCAGGGAGCGCTCGGACAGATTGTGCATAATCATCGCGGTCTCCAGCATCTCCACCATGAAGGTAGACTCGCCGCGGGAAATATTGTCCGTAGCACCCACGCGCGTGAAAATCTTATCCACGTAGCCGATGCGGGCACTGTCCGCCGGCACGAACGATCCGCACTGGGCCAGCAGCACGATCAGGGCGGTCTGGCGAAGCAAGGCCGACTTACCCGACATATTCGGGCCGGTCAGGATCATGATCTGCTCACCCTTGCTGCTCAGCAGCGTATCATTCGGAATATACTCCTCGCCCGCGGGAATCAGCGTCTCAATGACAGGATGACGTCCGCCTTTTATGTCAATGATAAGGCTGTCATCCACTACCGGCCGGCAGTAATGCCGTTCAGCGGCCAGCTGCGCAAATCCCGCCAGAACATCCAGACGCGACACGATGCGGCAGTTCTCCTGGATGTCCCGGATATGCTTCTGGACCTCGGCGACCAACGCCCCGTAAAGGCGGCTCTCCAACTCATAAATCGTGGCCTCGGCGCCCAGGATCTTCTGCTCGTATTCCTTCAGTTCCTCCGTGATATATCGCTCCGCATTCACCAGGGTCTGCTTGCGAATCCACTCCGGCGGCACCTGGTCCCGGAAAGTATTCCGTACCTCGATATAATAACCGAAAACATTATTGTACCCGATCTTCAGCGAACTGATGCCGGTACGCTCAATCTCGCGCTGCTGAAGCTGCAGCAGGTAGTCCTTCCCGCCGCGTGAAATGCCCCGGAGCTCGTCCAGCTGCGCATCCACGCCCGGTGCGATCACATCCCCCTTCCCGATTTGGGAAGCCGGGTCCGTTGCCATTGTCCCGACGATCCGGTCACGCAGCTGCGAACAGTCGTGCATTCCGGCCGCACACTTCTCCAGAGCGGCGACTCCGCTGCGGCTGCACACCCCGGCGATCGGCTCCATCTGCGAAAGGCTGCGTGCGAGCTGCATCATCTCGCGCGGCTGCACCTTGCCGGTCGCGGTACGTGACAATATCCTCTCCAGGTCGCCGACATTGCCAATATACCCTTGTATCTCGTTCAGTACTTCCGGCCCGGACAGGAAATACTCCACCGAGTCGTAGCGGGCACCCAGCTCACGGCGGTCCATTATGGGCAATGCGAGCCACTGCCGGAGCAGACGCGCACCCATCGGCGAGCTGCACTTGTCCACCACATCCACCAGGCTGCGGCCGTCCGTGCCGGCGTTCGACGCGAAAATCTCCAGATTGCGGAAGGTGAACTTATCCATCCACACGAACTTGCCTTCGTCGATGCGGGAGATGGAGCATATGTTTTTCAGGCCAATATGTTCGGTCTGTTCCAGATACACGACCAGCGCTCCGGCGGAGCAGAGGGCAAGCGGCATGGAATCCACCGCAAAACCCTTCAGCGAACGCACTCCAAGCTGCTTTTTCAGTTTCTCGACAGCCGACTCATACACGAACGCCCACTCATCCAGCGACGTGGTAAAATACTCCGGGAAACGCTCCCGGACACCCCTCGCACAGTCACTTTGAACGATCAATTCCTTCGGGGAGAATGAACTCAGCAGCGTCCCGATGTAATCGATAGAGCCCTGGGCGATCTGGAAAGTTCCGGTGGAGGCGTCCAGAAAAGCCGCCCCGCACTGCGGACCTTCGAAATACAGCCCGGCCAGGAAATTATGCTCCTTCTGCTCCAGCATCGCGTCTCCGAACGCGATGCCCGGCGTGAGAATCTCAGTGATACCGCGCTTAACCAGCTTATTGCCGCAAAGCTTCGGGTCCTCCAACTGGTCGCAGATGGCTACCTTATAGCCGGCGCGGATGAATTTGTGGAGGTAATTTTCAATGGCGTGGTGCGGGAATCCGGCCATGGGCATGGCCTCCTTGTCGCCGTTAGAGCGCTCCGTAAGCACAATCCCGAGCACCCGGCTCGCGAGCAGGGCGTCATCCCCGTAGGTCTCGTAAAAGTCCCCGACGCGGTACAGGAGGACCGCTTCGGGGTGCTGCGCCTTGATCGCGAAGAACTGCCGCAGCATCGGGGTATTCTCTGAAGTCTTATTCGCCATTGCCCCGCAAATTTACAAAATTTGTAAGCCCGATGAAATCCTCCACGCCCAGCCTTTCAGCCCGCAGGTCGAAGATCGGATCAGAGCTGTCGAAGCCGGGGGGTAGCATGGGCTTCAACGCATTTCGGAGAGTTTTGCGCCGCTGGTTGAAAGCGGTTTTAACCACCTGACGGAACAGTTTCTCATCGCAGCCCAGGGCGGTGCGGGAATTCCGCCGCAGCCGGATTACCGCGGACTGAACCTTGGGCGGAGGAGCGAATGCCCCGCTGCCTACGGTAAATAGATACTCGATATCATACCAGGCCTGCAGCAGCACCGACAGGATGCCGTAGACCTTCGATCCCGGCCCTTCGGCGATTCTCTGCGCCACCTCTTTCTGCACCATGCAAACCACCTCCGGCACCCTCTCGCGGTAGTCCAGCACCTTGAAAAATATCTGGGAAGAAATGTTGTACGGAAAATTCCCGATGATCCTGAACTCCCCGTCGAACTGCCGTCCGAGGTCGAGCTTCAGGAAATCCGCCTGCAGCAGTTTGCCCTCCGAATCCGGGAAATGTGAACGGAGGAACTCCACCGACTCCCCGTCGATTTCGACCATTTTCAGGTCAATATCCTCGCGCTTCAGCAGGTTCCGGGACAGAACGCCCATGCCTGGGCCTACCTCCAGCACGTCCCGCACCGAGGACGGCTCCAGCGCGTCCACGATAGCGGCGGCGATGCTGAGATCCGTCAGGAAATGCTGCCCAAGGGCCTTTTTAGCTCGGACTTCCATCTTCTTTTTTCTTAGCAATAATCATCAGGGCAGCCGCAGCCAGCAGAGAAATCAAAACAAGCCACGAGGCCACCGCCGAGATGCGGGCACCCCTATCATATGACTTCGGGTGGAAGCTCATGACCAGGGTATGGTCACCTGCGGGCAGCACCGCCGCCCTCAGCGTCCAGTCAGCCCTAAGAACCTCCACGGGGATCGAGCCATCCACCAGCGCCGTCCAGCCGTCCGGGTAGTAAATCTCGCTGAACACCGCCATCCTGTCCGCGGCGCAGGAGTAGCGGTACTCCAGCCGGTTCGGCGCATATGCGGTGAGTTCGATCCGCCCGCCGTCCGGAGAGTCGGCCTCCGCCCACTCGGAGAAGTCCGGCCCGAGCACCGCGGTCCTGCGAAGGTCTACGGTCCCCAGCGCGTCGATCTCGGCCCGCGGGCTGTCGGTCGGCACCGCGACGTCCACGAACCAGGCATTGCCATAAGCCTGAGGATTCAGTACGGGCGCGCCGTCCGCCGATGCGATCAGGTACTTGGTATTCAGCAGCGACAGGAACGGGATATCGGTATTGCCCTTATACAGACCGTTGATCTCAGCGCTGAGATAGCGGTCGATCAGGTCCTGGTAGCGCTGCAGCTTGGCGGGCGAATATCCGCCTATGCTCTTGTGCCAGTACGACGGGTGCGAGTCGTTGAAAACGTTTGTGGTGAGATCCAGGACCCGGTACGAAAGCGCCGGATCGGCGAGGATGGTCTTGTCCACTGGCCGCTGGTTAAACTGGCTCTTGAACGCTTTCGGCGTCACGAAATCCTCGTCCCGCAGGTAACGCCGCCCCACGCTCCACATGTCCGCCAGTACCGCCACCGCGATGAGGGCGGCAGCGATGGTCCGGGTCTTCGCCTCCTTGCTGCGAGAGGCCCAGATGATTAGAGCGAAGGTGCAGGAGATAAAGAGCAATGAGCGCAATGCATCCGAGACCAGCAGCGCACGCCGGTCTGCCTGCAGTGCCCTCACCAGCACATCCGGCTGTCCGCTGTCCACACTGCCGGTGAAACTTCCGGCGATACCCGGAGCCACTGTCGCCAGCAGGCAGAATCCCGCCGTCACTCCGAAAGCGACCAGCCCCCTCCGCAGCACTTTTTCCCGGGCCACTTCGCCCTTCAGGATCTTGGACAATGCCAGGAAGCCCAGCATTGGCAATGTGAACTGCAGCACCGTGAGGGACATGGAGACTGTGCGGAACTTGTTGTAGAACGGCGCGTATTTGTAGAACAGTTTGGTAAACCACAGGAAGTGATCGCCCAGCGACAGGAAGATGGCAATCAGAGTCGCCGCCAGCAGCCACCATTTTTCCTTGCCCTCGCAGAGCAGCAGCCCCAGCAGGAACAGGAACACGGAAATCGCCCCCATGTACATCGGACCGGCAGTGAACGGCTGCGGTCCCCAGTACAGCGGCAGGTGCCGGCTGATCTGCTTCAGGTTCGGCTGGTTCACGCTTTTGAGCAATTTGTACGTCTCGGAATTGTCCGGGTTCACGGCGCCGGAAGAGGAGCCGCCGTTGAAGTTGGGAATCAGCATGTTGGGCAATTCCTCCCAGCCGTAGGACCAGGCCGTGGCGTAGTCGATGTCCAGACCGTCCACCCCGTGGTCCGAGCTCGTATCCACCAACTCAGAGCCGCCGCGCATGGTGTGCGGAGTGTATTCGTACAATGGTACCAGCTTCGTGGCGTTGGCCCCGATTCCGGCAATCCCCAGCACAAGCAGCAGCCCCGAAGCCACAAAGAACCGCACCGTTTTCTTCCTTCCTTCGGGCGTCAGCATCAGCGAGATGAAAAGCCCGATGACGTAGCAGGCGATGATGATGGCCAGGTAGTAGGAGATCTGCTGGTGATTGGCCTTGATCTGGAAGTCCAGGGCCAATGCGAAAAGCGCTGTTCCGAGCAGCGTGGCGGGCAGATACTTTTCGCGCCTCGTCGCCGAACGGTAGGTAAAAATCAGGGCGGCAAGCACGTACGGCAGGAACGCGAGCGCCTGCATCTTAGTATTATGTCCGACCTGTATGATCTGGAGGTTGTAGGAGCAGAAAGTTATGGCAATAGCTCCTCCCAGCGCGAGGATGATGTCCGCCCCCAGCGCGAGCATCAGCAGGAAGGCCCCAAGCAGGGAGATGAACAGATAGGAGGCCGGCCTGGGTATGAGCAGCATCGCCCGGTAGAGCAAGTTGGTGGCGTCGCCGCCCGTCCTTTCATCAAATGATGTAGTCGGCATGCCTCCGAACATGGAATTGGTCCATGCGGTTTTATCGCCAGGGTGCGCGGCGTTGTATTCGGCCATTTCATGGGCCATGCCCTGGTAGCCGGAGATATCGCTCTGGTTGACTATCTTGCCCTGAAGGACTTGGGGGACGTATGCTACGGCGAGCAGCAGAAGTATTGCCACCGCGGCCACATAGCCCAGGACTTTCTTTATCAGGTTTTTGTTCATTTGCCTGTGATGCTGTTAAGAAGTTTTACATATTGCGCCGTGACATTGCGGCGGGAGTACCTGTCGATGCCGGAGGGGGCGGAGTATTGTCTTCCGCTGCGCCAGATGCGCCAGATCTTGGAGATAAATTGCTTCGCGCCCTGGACATCATCCCACTCGCAGGTCACGCCGGCCCCGGTATCTTCCAGGACCGTGGCCATTGCGCCGTTCTTCTGGCCGATTCCCAGTATGGGCCGTCCTGCCGCGAGATATTCGAAGAGTTTTCCGGGGAGAACCTTTGCGTACTCCGGATCCTTACGCAGGGGGAGGATCAGCATGCCGGCTGCCTTTTGCTCGCGTATCGCCGTTAGGTGAGGCTTGTAGCCGAGATTGACGATCTTTTTAGACAGTCCGGCCTCGGCGATGGACTCCAGCACTTCGCTATCGGTCTGGCCGCAGAGGCGGATGCGGACTTTGCCGGCGAAATCGGCGTCCTCATCGCACAGTTCGGCGATGGCCTTCCAAAGATTTTCGGGTATACCGGCGAGGGAAAATTGCCCCGTATGCGTGATATTGAAAAAGCCGTCACCCATGGCTTCGAAGGCATAGTCCTCCGGGTCGAAGCCGTTGGTTATCAGATGTACCGGCGTCATGGTTTTCAGCGCGAAGTCCTTCTGGACGGCCGGAGAAACGGCCACCACCGCCGTGGCGTCACGCAGGACTTCCAGCTCGAGGTTCTCCTGTTTCCTGCGGGCTGCTCCGGTCAGGGGCAAGTGCTTGAAGTAGAAGATATCGGTCCAGGGGTCCCGGAAGTCGGCAATCCACGGCAAGCCGGTTTTGATTGAAAGCCGTCGGCCGATAAGGTGCATCGACTGGGGCGGACCTGTGGTGATTATGGCTTCGACGGGGTTCTTGCGGAGATATCTCGCGAGGAATTTTACCGAGGGCTTTACCCACGACACCCGAGGATCCGGGATGAAAAGATTGGCCCTAATGAGGAGTGAGAGCCTCTGTTTCAGTGTCTTGCGGCCTCCGTGAATGGGATTGAGCTCTTTGGCGCCGCTGCGGTCGAAACGCTTCCACGCACCGTAGGGTTCCCAGATGGGGGTACGGATGATTTCGGCCTCCGGGGGGATTTCCCGCCCGAGATTCTTATCGAGGGTCTGATAACTGGGATTAGACGGGGTATAAACCACCGGCTGCCAGCCCATCTGAGGCAGGTACTTGGCGAACTTCACCCACCTCTGCACGCCCGAACCGCCTGCAGGGGGCCAATAGTAGCTTATTATCAGTACCCGTCTCATTCTTTATGGGTCGATCCTGGAGTCTTTCAGACCGAGGAAGTACAGGATGCCGTCCAGGCCTATGGTGGATATGGCCTGCTGTGCTCCGGCCACTACCTTCGGTTTGGCGTGGAAGGCGATGCCGAGCCCGGCGAGATCCAGCATCGGGAGGTCATTTGCTCCATCTCCCACGGCGACGCTCTGCTCGAGGTGTATGCCTTCGACCTGGCACAGGAGTCTCAACAGTTCGGCCTTGCGGCGACCGTCCACGATGTCACCGACTACGCGACCGGTGAGGCGGCCGTCCTCGATTTCGAGTTCATTGGCATAAACATAGTCGAAACCGAACTTCTGCTGCAGGTACTTGCCGAAGTAGGTGAATCCTCCGGAGAGGATGGCGGTCTTGTAGCCCACGCGCTTGAGGATGGTCATCATGCGCTCCAGGCCTTCGTTGAAGGGGAGGGTGCGGGCGATTTCATCGAGCACTGATGCGTCCAAGCCTTTCAGCAGGGAGACCCTGCGGGTGAAGCTTTCGCAGAAGTCGATCTCTCCGCGCATGGCGCTTTCGGTGATTGCACGGACCTGATCCCCGACTCCCGCGCGTTCGGCCAGCTGGTCAATGCATTCGGTGTGGATCAGGGTGGAGTCCATGTCGAAGCAGATCAGCCGCCTGGAACGGCGGTAGATATCGTCTTTCTGGAAGGAGATGTCCAGCCCGAAGCCGGAGTGGGACATCAGTTCTTTTTTGAAGGCCTTGCGCTGCTCCTCGTCCATCGAACCGCGTACCGACAGCTCGATGCAGGCCTTGGAGGCCCCGGCGTCGCCGCTCAGCGGCATGCGGCCGGTCAGGCGCTTGATAGCGTCGATATTGAGTCCGTGCTCAGCGATTATCTTGGAGACATCGGCGATGTGGCGCGCCGAGACGCTCCGGCCCAGCAGGGAGACGATGTAGCGGTTCTTGCCCTGGCGGGAGACCCAGGCATCGTAGTCCTGTTCGGTGATAGCCTTGAAACGGATCTGCTCGCTGAGCTCCGAGGCGGTCAGCAGCAGGTCTTTCATGATGGACCCGGATTTCTCCGTGGTGGTCAGGAACAATATCGCCAGGGTCAGGGACTGGTGGATATTGGCCTGTCCGATATCGAGGATGGTCGCATCGTAGCGGGCCAGGATATCAGAAAAGGCCGACGTCAGTCCCGGCTTATCCTCGCCGAAGATATTGACCTGTATTATTTCTGGTTCGTTCATTACTCTGTTTTTTTACGGTTTTGCCGTGCTCCTGTGCTCGTGTTTTGCCGTGCTCCGGCGCTCAGCGTACGATATCCATTTCGTCGAGCAGGTAGCCCGCGCCGCCGAACTTGTCCAGTATCAGCAGGACGTAGCGAATATCCACGCAGATGCAGCGCTGCAGGTTCGGCTCGAACATAACGTCACTGCTCATCGCTTCCCAATTGCCATCAAACGCGAGGCCGATCAGCTGTCCGTCCGCATTCAGCACCGGACTGCCGGAATTGCCCCCGGTGATGTCGCAGTTCGTCAGGAAGCACGCCGGCATCGTGCCGTCGGCATTGGCATACCCACCGAAATCCTTCTGCGCATAGATCGTGCGCAGTTTCTCCGGCACACGGAACTCGTAATTGTCCGGATCCCATTTTTCCATCACGCCGGTCAGCGTGGTGGCGGACTTGTAGGTGACGCCGTCAATGGGGTCGTACGGCAGCACGTGTCCGTAGGTCAGGCGCATCGTGAAGTTTGCGTCCGGGTAGGAGGGCTTGCCCGCGTTCATCTCCAGCATTCCGGCGGTGAAGGCCTTGGCAGCTTTTTGCTGCTGCTCGCTGCGGGTGGCGACGGTCTTGCTCAGTTCCTGTCCCTTTTCCACTATGCTCTTACGCAATATGCGCGCGGGGTCGGCATCCAGGTCAATGCTGTCGGCGACGGCTTTATTGTATTTTTCCAAAGATGTGAACACGCTCTTTTCGAAGAGTTCATCGATGTCCGGGAGCTGGATTTCGTCGCGCGGGTTCACGTTTTTCTTATAGTGCTCGACCACAGCCTTGGCGACGCGGCGGTCCACTTCTGGATCGTAGTTGGAATAGGCGGCCTCCGAGGGCGTCCGGCTGAGCTGCACCAGTTCGATGGAGTAGACGGTCTCGAGCAGGAGGGTCATAGCCTTTTCGGCCTCAATGGTGGCCCCGCAGCAGTCTTCGAGCTGGCTGATGGCATCGCCGTATTTGGCCTGGCGTTTCTTTTTGGCCTTAGCCCAGCTGGCGAAGGCTTCTTCTTCCTGCTGCTGGCGTTCGATTATTCCGAGTTTCGCAAATGCCTGGCGCATGCCCTGCCATTTTTTCCAGCCGTTGGAAGAGGAGGCATATTTGCTGGCATATTTGAGATTTATGACCGGATCGGCCATCCGGGCATCCCAGATAACTCCCTGCCTGACTGTCCTGGCATCGATGCGGATGTCATTGATCGTGAGCATCTTCTTTAGCTGCGCAGCCGTCTGAAAACGCTGGGTGCGTCCCGGGTATCCCATGATCATGGCGTAGTCACCGTCTTTGGTGCCTTTCAGGGAAATCTGCAGGGAGCGCTTGGGCTGCAGGGGCTTGTTCTCCGGGCTGTACTCCGCGGGCTGGTTATCGGCTCCGGCATAGACGCGGA
>JAFSTI010000115.1 GCA_017450585.1 Bacteroidales bacterium | reverse complement strand
GAAGCCCTGAGGGCCCACCCCGATACCGAGGTCGATGGTTTCCCGCGGGACATAATGACTATCACCGAAGGCTTGAACAAAATTTCTACAATTAAGCCTAAGGACACCAGGCTGGAGGCCGAGCGGTATAAGAAGCTCATCATGGCCTACTCCACCGACCCGCGCGTCACGGTCATCAAGATCGCCGACCGGCTCGAGGTAATGCGCCACCTGCAGATGTTCCCGAAAGTCTCACGCGACCAGAAACTGCTCGAGACGCTGCTGCTCTACATCCCCCTGGCCCACCAGCTCGGCCTGTATAACATAAAGAGCGAGATGGAGGACATCTACTTCCGTTTCGCGGAGCCCGAGCAGCACCGGCAGATCACCCGCAAACTGAAGGCCGGAGAGAAGGGACGCGAGCAGCTCGTCCGGGAATTTATTCACCCGCTGGAGCAGAGGCTCGCCGCCGAGGGGATTAAATATAAGCTGAAGACCCGCACCAAGACGGCCTACTCCATCTACAAGAAGATGCTCAAGCAGCAGGTCCCCTTCGAGGGCGTGTATGACGTCTTCGCCATCCGCTTCATCATCAAGTGTGACGGAGACCGGAAGCAGGAAGCGGATCTGTGCTGGAAGGTGTACTCATACGTGACCGAGGAATACGAAGCGGACACGGAGCGCCTGCGCGACTGGATTACTCAGCCTAAGGACAATGGTTACGAGTCCCTGCACATTACCGTCAAGAACAAATCGGGCAATTTCCTGGAAGTGCAGATCCGTACCGAGCGCATGGACGACATAGCCGAAAACGGCCTCGCATCGCACTGGTCGTACAAGGGAATCAAGGGTGACGCCACCCTGGACAGCTGGCTCAAATCGGTCCGTTATCACCTCGAACACCCGCTGGAGGCCTCATCGCGCGATGAAATCATCCAGCCGTCGGACAAGGAAATATTTGTCTTCACTCCTACCGGAGAACTGCGCATTCTGCCTGCAGGGGCGTCGGTACTTGATTTTGCGTTCAATATCCACACCGGTCTGGGCTGCCATTGTACCGGAGCCCGCATCGGCGGCCGCACCGTGCCCATCAAAGAAAAACTGTCTACCGGCGATGTGGTGGAGATTTTGAGCAATAAGAACCAGCGCCCCAGCCAGGACTGGCTGAACTGGGTCATCTCCTCAAAGGCCCGCAGCAAAATCAAACTGGAGCTGGATGCCGATCTCCGGCGCAGCGCGGCAGAAGGCCGTGAACTGCTCGAGCGCAGGCTGAAGAACTGGAAGATGGCCCTGCCCGACGAGTTGCTCGCCGAGATGATGCATTATCTTAAGTACAGTTCGGTGATCAACTTCATGGCCGACGTCGGCTATGGGAAGATAGATGTCAATGACATAAAGGCATGGATCCTGGACCCGAGCGTACTGGTTCAGCGCGCCACTCCCCCCACTCCGGAGAAGAAGACCGACGAGGGCGGAGCGCCTAAGGACAACGAAATCCTGGTTATCAACGCCCGCGGCGTGAAAGGTCTCGAATACAAGATGGCCCCGTGCTGCCACCCTGTCTACGGTGATAAGGTCTTTGGATTCGTCACCCGCTCGGAAGGCATCAAAATCCACCGTGAAGACTGCCCGAACGCACCCCGTCTGAAGGCTATGTATCCCTACAGGGTCCAGAAGGTGGTCTGGGCGGAAAAACCGGTCGCCCAGAATCTCAGTTTGAAGCCCGGGAAGAAATAAGCCTTAAGCGGATATTTCAGACTATAGTACCGTTTCAGCCTCGAGACGTATATCCTCGGAGGACGCTCCTACCATGATACGATAGCGCCCGGGATCAAACACCCAGTCGTGCTTCTTAAGCGAGTAATAGCTGAATGCGCTGCGAGGCAGGGAGAGAGTGACGGTCCGGGACTCTCCCTCCGCGAGACGGAGTTTGACAAATTCCTTCAGTTCCTTTTCCGGACGGATCACAGACGGAGCGACAGGAGCCACATAAACCTGCGCCGCTTCGGCAGCAGTCACCTTGCCGGTATTCCGTATCGTAAATGTAACATTCACGCCAGCCTCACCAGCGGCCTCCACGGACAGCTTTTCGTATGCGAAAGAAGAATAGCTGAGCCCATATCCGAAGGGATACATTGGTGTTTTTCCAAAATGTCCGGTTCCGCGATATCCCAGGAAAACGCCCTCCTTGTAGTCACAGAACGGATAAGGGTCCCTGTTGGGGTTCTTGGTTTTCACCGCAGGCGTGACTGCATGATACCATGGCGAAACAGGGTTCTCCTCCAGACTTCCCCAGAAAGTAAACGGCAGGCGTCCGGAAGGCGACTCGGCTCCGGTCAGCAGGGCTGCCAAGGCATTGCCTCCCTCCTGCCCCGCGTACCAGGCCATCAGGATTGCAGCGACACGGTCCTTCCAAGGCCTGATGTCCACCTCACCCCCGCTATTGATAATCACGACAGTACGCGGATTCAAGGCGGCCACTTTCCCGATCAGTTCATTCTGTCCCTCAGGCAGGCCGTAAGTGCGGTCATGTCCCTCGCCTTCGCTCTTATTATTGAAGCCCACAGATACGATGACCACACGCGCCTTTGCGATGGCCGCCTCGTCAAGAGCTTTCCAGTCCATATAACGCACGGCATATCCGTTTCCAAGTTTCTCCATCGCCTGGCGAAGGGTTATATTCCTGAACGGGAAGGGAGTCATGGCACCGGAACCGCCTCCGAATGCGACCACATCCGCATTGGGGCCCAAAAGGACTATCTCGCCCTTTTTAGACTTGGTAACGGGCAGCAGTCCGCCCTCGTTTTTCAGCAGGACGGGGCCTTCCAATGCGGCCCTATATGCCTTCTGCCTGGACTCGTCACAATCCTCGGGGATACCTTCTTCTTTCATTGGCTTATCCAGCAGACCGTAGGCGCTGAAAGTCTGTAATATGTGGATACACTTAAGATCGATGGCTGACTGATCCAGCTGGCCGTCTTCAATCATCCTCTTAATATTCTCATAATCTCCCACATACTGCCTCGGCATCTCCAGGTCGAGTCCCGAAGTCGCAGTCCCCAGCGGCGTATAAGTGGATGTCCAGTCCGACATCACTATGCCTTCATGCCCCCAGGAGCGGAGCAGGCCGATGAGCTCCGAATTCTCAGAGGCATGGACTCCGTTGACAGGATTATAGCTCGTCATCACGGCGCCCACATGCGCCTGTTCCACTGCCTTGCGGAAAGTCGGCAAATAGATTTCGTTCAGGGTGCGCTCATCCAGATTCGAACTTGTGCCGTGGCGGTCAAACTCCTGGCTGTTCACTGCAAAATGCTTGATGGTGGCTATAACCCTGTGCCCTTGTATACCGCTGATATAATTGAGGGCAGTTTCACTGGCCAGGTAAGGATCCTCGCCGTAATACTCAAAATTCCTTCCGCACAACGGGTAGCGGTAGATATTCACTCCGGGGCAGAGCATGATACGCACCCCGCGGGCCGAGGCGTCCGTACCTATGCCGTCACCCACCTGCGCGGCCACTTCCCGGTTGAAAGAAGCAGCCAGTGAAAGACCGCAAGGGTAATACGTGCTATTGGTCTTATTTCTCACACCCTGAGGGCCATCCGCCATACGCACGGACGGGATACCAGCCTCGGGAATAGCTCCGGTGTGGAATCCGTCATCGCGCCCGGAAATCAGATAGCACTTCTGCTCCAGACTCAGTTTACTGACGATCTGTTCGGCGCGACTGCGGTCCGCCGGTGTAATAATGGGGATAATCGAGGAGAGCAATACTCCCAAGAGCATAGAAACAGTCATAGTATGTATTATTTTTTTGCATTCAGGGCGCGCTGGAACTCGCGGGCATTGCGCAGATGGTCTGAGTAACTGCGGGCGAAGAGATGTGTGCCGTCGAAGGCCGAATTTGCGCAGAAATATAGATAGTCGCCTTCAGGATTGAGCACGGCGTCCAGGCAGGCCTTGGTAGGCACGGCGATCGGTCCGGGAGGAAGACCGGCGTAACGGTAGGTATTGTACGGAGAGTCCACCTGCAGGTGCTTTTTCAGGATGCGCGTGATCTCGTAATTATAACAATAAGCCACTGTCGGATCAGCCTGCAGTTTCATGTGCCGGCGCAGACGGTTCAGGTACACTCCGGCTATCTTCGGCATCTCCGGCTCATAGTTCGTCTCCCCCTTCACTATTGACGCCAATACCGATACCTGCGCCTGACTCAGGCCCAGTGCGGCAGCTTTGGCCTTGCGCTCGGGCGTCCAGAATTCATCGTACGCGCGCTTCTGGCTTGCGAGCACTTCCGTCATATCCGCAGTCCAGTACATCTCATATGTGTCGGGGATGATCAGAGAGAAAACATTGCGCGGCGTAAAGCCAAACTTCGCGAGCAGCTGAGCGTCGCCCAGGGCACGGAGCGCCGTCAGCGAGTCGATCATCATCTGCGAGCTGATTTTCTGGGCCAATTGCTCCGGCTTGCGCATTGTCCCTGAAAAAGTCAGGCGTGCCGGGGTCTGCCAGCAATTGTTCAGCATCCGCGCCACATACACGCTCGTGTAGGACTTGCGCATCTGGTAGCGGCCGGGCTGCATGTAGGTTTCAACCTGTTTTTTACGGAAAGAGCGCGAGAGGCTGTAGGGGCGGCGGATTCCGGCCTCACGCACGATCTGCGCATAGACGTCATCCGCACTGTCACCTGGCCGGACGTAAATCACCGCATCCCGCAGGAAGTTCGGCAACCTGTTGTCACTAAGCCAATTGAAGGCAAACACGGCTACGTACACGACCGCAGCTGCGGCGATTGCGCACCAGATCATCACCGGGAGCGACAGGCCGCGTCTGCGGTGGTTACTTTTGCGGGTTTTGGGTTTGGAGGACGGCATTATCGTTTCCGCAGGATTACGGTATCACCTTCGTGCAGGGTCACTTCGCCCTTGAAACTGTTCATGCGGCGCAATGAGCTTTCTTTCACCGCAAACATCTGCGCCACGTCACGCAGCGACTCGCCTTCCTGCTCCACGATGTACTTATACATACCCTTGACGGCCTTGGACTTCTTCGCGCGCAGGTAAACCACCGTCCCCGGAAGCAGGTCGGAAGCAGTGCGCAGATCATTGTACCGGAGCAATTCATCCGTATACAGGCCGTTCGTCTCGGCTATGGAGGCGTAAGTATCGCCGCTGGCCGAATACACGAACGGCACGCCGTTGAGCTCGTACACCGGACGGCTGAAGGAGAAGTGGAAACTCTCGCTGGCGCGCTCATCCAGCGGACGGCTTTCACTCAGGGACGCAGGGGTCTGGGGCAATGTGCCCGGCCTGCGCTCGGAGAGCGGTTCGTGATCGAAACGGGACAGGTCGTATTCTTCGACAATACGGATCAGCTTCGCAGCATAGGCCTTATCCGTGGCGTAACCGGCCTTAAGCAGGCCGTTCGCCCATGCCTTGTAGTCGGTGATCTCCAGCTCGAAAAGGCTCTGGTAACGCGGGCGGAAACGCAGGAAATCGGAGTGATCGCGATATGAATCGCGCGGATCGTCGTAGACACGGAAGCACTCGGCCTTCTTGTCATCATCAAGGCGCATGGTGCGGCCCTTCCAGTTATTGTGGCACTTGATGCCGAAGTGATTATTACCCTGAGTGGCGAGGGTGCTGAGGCCGCTGCCGGATTCCAGAAGGCCCTGGGCCAGGGTGATACTGGCCGGAATGCCGCTGCGGTACATTTCTTCGACCGCCAGGGGGCCGTATTTGTCAATATATTTTTCCTGCGGGGTACGGAGGTCTTCTCCGGTCAGCGCAAGCAGGCCCGAGAGCAGGGCCGCGATTATGCAGAGTGTGCGTTTCATATCGCACAAATATACGTTTTTTCGCTCAAATGTCGATGCTCATACCGTCATCTGAAGCGACTGTCTCAGGGAAGATTTCAGCACACTCGCTCCGATATACCTCTATATCGCGTTCGCGCGAGGAATAGTGGCCTATGAGCAGACGTCCGACACCGGCCGCCTTTGCGTCCTGTGCCGCCTGCACGGTGGTGGAATGCAGATATTTCACCGCCTTGTCTTCCAAATCTTTAAGGTAGGTGCAGTCGTGATACATCATATCCACTCCTTTTACCCACTGAGAGAGTTCCGGGAAGGGGGCGGTATCACAGCAGTAAGCGTACGAACGGGGAGAACGTTTGGCCGCCTGGCGTTCGGTGAGTATCTCGTCGAAGCGGAAGCCGAAGCACTCTATGCCGTGATTAAGCGGGAACGCGCTGATACGGATGGACTTATCCTCGAAGATGGGTTCGGGAGATTTCATCTGCAGAGGCTTATGGACGATGCTGAAGTTCATCTCAGTCCCAAAGTACGAGAGGAAGAAGCGCAATATCGGGCCGAACGACGGCGGTGCGTATATCGGCAGGTCAGAATTCCGGGCATACATCGACAGCGTGGACAGTAATCCGAAGAGGCCGAATACATGGTCGCCGTGGATGTGGGAGAGGAAGATCGCCTCCAATTTGCCGAAGGGCAGGTGCATTTTGCGCATCTGCCTCTGGGCACCTTCGCCGCAATCAATCAAAAACAAGCGCCCGTGTGCCTGTAGCACCTGGGCGCTTGGATTTCTGTCAGAAATGGGCAAGGCCGAAGCCGTGCCCAATATCTTAAGAGTAAAGTCCATCGGGATTACTCGCCTTTCTCGAGCCTGTCCTTGAGGGCTGCCAGAGTATCGATGTCTCCGAGAGTGGTCTTCTCGATGTTGGAGTTGATCTTCTTCACAGCCTTCTTGGTACCTTCGCTCTCAGCAGCGGCAGCCTTCTCTTTCACCTCGGCGTAAGTCCTTACGTGGGAAAGGAGAATCCTGCGGGTGCTCCTGCGGAGCTCGACGACCTTGAACGGGAGTTTCTCTCCGGCGACGGCCTGCTTGCCGTCTTCCTTGACCAGTTCACGGGTGTATGCGAAACCATCGGCCTCGACACCTTCGAGAGTGATGACTGCGCCCTTGTCAGTAACATTGGCTACAGTACCCTCTACCACTGCACCGGCGGGGAAGTTCTTCTCGACCTCATCCCAAGGGTTGGGGAGAAGCTGCTTGCGTCCGAGGCTGAGTTTGTGACCGGCCTCGTCGAAGTCCAGGATCTGAACCTCAATGCTGTCACCGGGAGCAACCATCTCTGAAGGATGCTTGATCTTGTTCCAGCTCAGGTCACTGATGTGGATCAGGCCCTCGACACCGTCCTCAAGCTCGGCGAATACACCGAAGTTGGTGACGTTGCGGACGATAGCGGTCTGCTTGCTGCCGATAGGATATTTCTCGTGAATGCCCTCCCAAGGATTCGGGGTGAGCTGCTTCAGACCGAGAGACATCTTCCTGTTCTCCCTGTCGAGAGTGAGGATCTGAGCCTCGACCTCGTCACCGACCTTGAGGAATTCCTGAGCGCTGTGAAGCTTGGGAGACCAAGACATCTCAGACACGTGGATAAGTCCCTCGAGACCCGGCTCGATCTCAACGAATGCGCCGTAGTCAGCGATGAGGACTACCTTACCCTTGACCTTGTCACCGACTTTGAGGTCGGGATCGAGGCTGTCCCAAGGATGAGGGGTGAGCTGCTTCAGACCGAGAGCGATGCGCTTCTGGTTCTCATTGAAGTCGAGCACGACGACCTTGATCTTCTCGTCGAGGGAAACAATCTCCTCGGGATGATTGATGCGGCCCCAGCTCAGGTCTGTGATGTGGATCAGACCGTCCACACCGCCCAGGTCCACGAATACTCCGTAGCCCGTGATGTTCTTCACGACACCCTCGAGTATCTGGCCCTTTTCGAGCTTGCTGATGAGTTCAGCCCTCTTGGCCTCCTGCTCGGCCTCAAGAAGAGCCTTGTGGGAGACGACCACGTTGCGGAACTCCTGGTTGATCTTCACGATCTTGAAGTCAATGGTCTGATCGACATATGCATCATAGTCCCTGATGGGTTTGATATCGATTTGAGAACCGGGGAGGAAAGCTTCGATTCCGAAGACATCGACGATCATACCGCCCTTCGTGCGGGTCTTCACATAACCCTTCACGATCTCACCCTTCTCGTAAGCCTCATTGACGCGATCCCAGGATTTGAGAGCGCGGGCCTTGCGATGGGAGATAACGAGCTGACCTTTCTTGTCTTCAGCTGATTCTACGAAAACCTCTACTTTGTCGCCCACCTTAAGGTCGGGGTTGTAGCGGAACTCGGGAGCCATGATGACACCTTCGCTCTTACCGCCGATAGTGACGACGACTTCGCGTTTGCCGATAGCGGTAACTTCGCCTTCGACAACTTCATTTTCTACGATTCTGGAGAGGGTCTGGTCATAAGCCGCCTCGATTTCGGCACGGTTGGTACCGCCGTAGACGTCGCCACCCTCGAAGGCATCCCAGTCAAATTTGTCGGGAGCCACGGAAGCGTTGAGGATCTGTTTCCCCTGTTCTTCGTTAATTTTTTCTGCCATAATAATTTGTGATACAAATAATTAGTTGTTAAACATTATACCTTGTCCCGGCCACCGTATCATCCTCTGCGCCAAGCGATTACAATCTCCTACGCACGGACGCTCCGGCGGGCTCGGTTTTTAAAGCCCGCAAAGATAATCATTTTCTGTTAATTACGCCTTAAAGACGAAAGTTTTATTCGTCGCGTTCAGTCCAGAACAGGCGGATGCTGGGATATTCGGGGAGCATGACCTGCTCGACAGGGATGTCACCGACTTTCCAGGCGGGGAATTTGGCGAGTTCCGAGGAGAGGAAGCGGCGCGCCTTTTCGGCCTCGCGGCTGCCGGTACCGGGTGCGATGTCATTCTCTTCGAGAACATCGGCTTCCACATCATAGAATTCTCCGGTACTGTAAAGCTTATAACGGTGGTCGCGGATATAGCGGCGGGCATTGTCATTGGGCTGCCCGACTCCCTTGAAGAAGGCGTCATAATGGCAGAATACCCACTTGCGGGGATTGCCTTTGCGGCCCTTGACCTGAGGCAGGAAACTGCGTCCGTCGGTGTCCCATTCTTCGGGGACGGTCACACCCATAGCTTCGGCCATAGTCGGCATCACATCCGTAAAGTCAATCAGGTCATCACAGACACGGTGCCTGCCCTGCCGCGAGCCATAGGTTGCGAGGAAGGCCACGTGCGTACCGGCATCTGTGGACGTGCCTTTACCACCCTTGATGACGGTGCCGTCTTTCATGGTCGAGTAGATATTACGGTTCGTACCGTTGTCGCCGGTAAAGATTACTAAAGTATTGTCATAAACACCGTTACGCTTCAGAGACTCGATCACTCGGCCGAGGTTCTTGTCGCAGTACTCCACCATGTCGGCGAAGTAACGGTTATTACTCTTGTGCCGGCCCTCTGGATTGTCGATCCAGTCATCGCTGTCCGGCGTGGATACGAAAGGATCGTGGATCAGCGCCATCGGGTAGTACAGGAAGAACGGATGGTCCTTGTTCTCTGTGATAAACTTGTCAATGTAGTCGGCGAAGATGTCGGGACCGTACTGGGTATCCTCCAGCTTCATGACCTCGCCGTCAGCCTCCACCAGGGCACCGGCATAGCGCTCGGAGTTCGGCATCCGGTAGTAGCGCAGCTGCCAGAGGCAATAATTGTCAAAACCGAAATGGTCGGGCAGGCCGGAGTTAAAACCCAGCTGCCACTTGCCTACGATGGCGGTTTTATATCCGGCCGAGCGGGCCAGGTTCCCGAAGGTGGACTGGTCCTGATTCATGTAACCGAAGCAGCAGTAGTTCTTATAGTTGTACTTGCCCGTCATCACCTCCACGCGGGAAGGCGTGGAGAGGGGCTGGGAATACGCGTGGGAGAACATGATTCCACGCTCAGCCATGGCGTCGATATTAGGGGTGTCATAGGTACCGCCGTACACTCCGGAGCACTCATAACCCATGTCGTCGGCCATTATGAAGACGATATTCGGGCGGGAAGGCGCCTCTTTTTCGGCATTGCCGCAGGCAGGAGCCATGGCGAGAAGAGGCAAGGCGCCAAGTCCCAAAACCCTGGCCTGTGAGTTTAAATGATTCATGTCAATTCGCTTCTTTAAAGGTTGCAAACTGGGCGTCGACATCCTCAAGCCAGTTATCCAGGGTCCGAATCAGACGCTTGCGGACTGCAGGATATTCCTCGCTGAGATCAGTGCTCTGACGAAGGTCGGAGCTCAAGTCATAGAGGGCGTACTCATCGGTCTCGTACCAATGTATCAGTGACCAGCGTCCTTCACGCATGGCGGAATACGGGGTCGCCCCGCCCTTGTGATAGTGAGGATAATGCCAGAAAATCGGACGCTCAAGCAGTTTGTCACGCATAGCGGCCGCCTGCTTCTCCCCGCCGGTTAGCAGCGGAAGGACAGAGACTCCGTCCACATCCTTGGGGGCGTTAAGTCCTGCCGCATCCAGGAACGTGGGCAGCATGTCCACGGAAATGACCGGAGCGTCGCTACGACTTCCGGCAGCGATATGTCCCTTCCAATAGAAGATCATCGGCACTCTGACGCCGCCCTCGAACACGGAGCCCTTTCCGGCGCGCAGATCCAGACTAGGCGAGACGCCGGCCAGGGCGCCATTGTCACTGGTCACGACGATGAGCGTATTGTCCAGAACGCCTTTACGGCGCAGCGCTGCGATTATCTCGCGCAGGCTGTCGTCCACTTTCTCGATCATGCCGGCGTAAACAGGGTTCTTCTGCGGATAGCCGTCATCCACCAAATCCGCGTACTTATCCACCAGCTCGGCAGGGGCGTCGAGCGGCGTGTGCACGGCATAATGGCAGAGATTCAGGTAGAACGGACGGCCGGGCTCGGCGGCATCGATCAGGGCAATAGCCTCATTCGTCAGACGGTCGGTCAGGTATTCTCCGTCCGGGCCGTCCTCCAAACGCTTGAGCCCGTAAGGCGAGAAGTAACCCTTATGGCCCTGGTTATCCTTGATCGGAGCGCCCTTGAAATTACCGGCAATATTGACATCAAAACCCTGGTTCTCAGCCCAATACTTCTCGTCATCGCCCAGGTGCCACTTACCCACGTGCCAAGTCGCGTACCCGGCGTCGTGCAGGTACTCGGCGACCGTCTTCTCCTCCAGCGGCAGGTACATGCGCCAATCAGGAATCTGCATCGGGGCGTCGGCATATTTCCAGCCCTGGATCCAGTCCGTAAGGTGCAGGCGGGCGGGATATTTACCGCTCATCAGAGCTGCGCGGGTCGGGGAACTGACCGTACAGGCGGTGTACGCGTCGGTCATCAGCATGCCCTCTCTGGCGAGGCTGTCAATGGTCGGAGTGCGGTAAAATGTACTGCGGTAACACGAAAAGTCATTATATCCCAAATCGTCGATAAGGAACATAACGATGTTCGGCCGCTGCGCGGGTGCGGCTTTTTTTTCAGGGCAATGGCAGGCCGCAACGCATGCTCCGCCAGCCATCAGTAGAGCCAGGTGTTTATTCATAGTCACAATTATTTGAGACAAATATAATGACAACGCCGTTAAAACGCAACAGTGCAGGACAGGGGCAGCGAGGAGGACGACCCGCCTGCGCGAATGACGAAGTCGCCGGGTTCGAGCTTCCACGCATGCGTGCTTTCATCCCAGAATGAGAAGCTTCTGTCGCCCAGGGGAATGGTCACGGTCGCGCTGCCACCCGCGGGGATATTGACCCGCGCAAAACCCTTCAGCTCCTTGACCGGCCGTTCGACCGAGCTGACCGGGTCACTGACGTACAGCTGCACGATCTCCGCGCCGTCGCGCTTGCCGGTATTGCGCACGGTAATATTGACCTCAATCCTGCCATCCTTCTCCAGATCGCCGCTCACGTCCATCTTTTCGTATTTGAAGCTCGTGTAGGACAATCCATCCCCGAAGCGCCAGGCGCAGGGCATGCCGGTCTTGTCGGCCCAGCGGTAGCCCAAGAAAACGCCCTCGCCGTAGGAGCGCTGCACCACCTCACCGGGCTGGACGAACTCCGAAAAGCCCTTGACCTTCGCCTTCTTGTCGATGCCGAGCCAATAAGCCTTGTACTGGTTATTGCCCAGCCAGTAAGGCGCGCCGCCGATGTAGTTAAACTCCGGATCGGGGGTGTCGGCCCAGTTCTTTTCCAGGGTGAAGGGCAATTTTCCCGAGAAGTTCTCCCGGCCGCTGAGCAGGGATGCGAGCGCCGCGCCCCTCTGCTGGCCTTCGAAATAGCACCAAACCACGCCGCGGGCTGATTTCACCCAATCGGTCGGCAGGGAGTTACAGGCGCTTACCAGCACCACCACATTGCGATTCAGTTTTAGGACTTTCTTCAGTGTCTCAATTTGGTCAGAGGCCTTGTCGAACGGCACGTCGTAACCTTCGCCGGCGGGTTTATTGATACAGAAAAGCACCAGATCCGCGGACTTCACGGTCTTATCGGAAGGCTCGCGGTCGCATATCAGACGGTCGCCGAATTCGGCTTTCAGACCATCTTCAAAACTGACGTGGTTGTAACCGACCACGTGCCCGCTGCCGGTTCCGCTGGAGGATTCTTCCGCGCCGGTGAACAGGATCTTCTTGTAGCTATCCTTTATCGGGAGTATGCCCTTATCGTTTTTGAGGAGCACCATCGACTCGGTGGCGCAGCGACGGGCGAGGTCCTCATGGGGCTTAGTATCCTTGAACGCTTCCGGATCTGTCAGGGGGCGGTCATAGATTCCCATTTCGAAGAGGGCATAGAAGGTGGGATAGATCATCTTTTCCAGCATGATCTCTATCTCGTCCTTGCGCTCCTGAGATTTGGCAGCTTCTGAGAGTATGTATTTTTTGAAGGTGTCGTTGACCGGCATCATGAGGTTGCCTCCGGCAGTGAGTACATACTGCTGCATCTTGGGGAAATAGCCGCTGTTCTGCCAGTCGGTCATGATGAAACCCTTGAAGCCGAAATCATCGCGCAGGGTACGCTGAAGCAGGTCACGGTTCATAATGTTATGAAAACCGTTCGTGGAGTTATTGGCCGTCATCATCGAGAGCGTGCCGGCCTCTTTTACCGCCATTTCCCAAGGGAGAAGGTAGATCTCGCGGAGGGTCCGTTCGTCGATGGTGATATTTACGATATGCCGGCAAAAATCCTGATCATTGCCGATAAAATGTTTCGGGCAAGCTATGACTCCCCCGGCCTGAAGGGCCTTGATATAAGCGGAGCCCAGGGATCCGGTCAGGAACGGGTCTTCCCCGAAGTATTCGTAGTTACGGCCGCCGACCGAGAGTCGCTGCATATTGATACCGGGGCCAAGCAGGATATCCACACCATGCTGGCGGCACTCTTCCG
Organism: Bacteroidales bacterium; assembly: GCA_017450585.1. Taxonomy (GTDB): domain Bacteria; phylum Bacteroidota; class Bacteroidia; order Bacteroidales; family UBA932; genus Cryptobacteroides. The sequence continues at coordinate 1,873 of JAFSTI010000115.1, read as the reverse complement.
CGATCGCGGAGGCCATTTCGGCGATTATCTCGCGGTCCCAGGTCGATGCCATCGGCAGCATACCAGGGAAAGAGGTAGACGGGGTCTTGATCAGGGCTGTCTGCACACGGATTCCCTGGGAAGCATCGGCCATAGACACCGGCCTGATGCCCAGACGCTCCACGCCATGAACCAAAAACTTATTCCAGCCTCCCGTCAGATCCAGTTTCTCCTCGAAGGACATCCGCCGGATCAGATCCAGAGCCCTCTCGGACGCAGGAGCCTGCGGATCCGCATATATAGCCCCCGGCACCATCGACGCCATCTCGGAAATAGGCTTCAACTCCGAAATCACCACATCCCCCGGATCGGGAGCCGCAAAGGCGGCAGAACAAGCGAGAAGGCATGAGCACGCAGCCGTAAATAATCTAATCTCTTTCTTCATTGTATCTTTCTTATTTCACAATTATAAACTGGCAGTCACGTTTTGTAAACTGAACTGTATAGCTAGACTTGCGCCCTATTTTTTTATGCGTGTAGATATCGGTAAGTCGTGCACTCTTGTGACCAGTAATTTCCTTTAAATCAATGGTGATAGATGCCGGAGCCTTTGCCCTGTTAAGCAGGAGCAATGCACATTTACCTCCGGATAGGTTCTTTTTCCAGACCTCGCAGTCTCCCTCCTTCCAGATTCGTCTTCCCTGTTCCGTAGCATCCTGGTTAACCGAAATCGCATCACGGTTAGAGATTATATCCCATTCGTATGGCTGCATATTCCGGGGATCATTCCCTAGGATCAAAGGGGCAGACATAATGCACCAGAGTGCGAAATGGGCGCGCTGCTCTTCTTCTGTCATTCCCTGTTCGCCAAGAGCGAGTGCGTCAGGGTCATTCCAGTATCCGTTTCCTGCACGGTCCGCCCATTTATTATTGATCTCGGCAATCTCCATTACAGAATTCAAACCTTTTCTGCCCCGGTCGGCACGCTCAAAGAAAGCGCCTCCGTTAAGACGCAATCCGATGTCGCCTGTCGTTCTGGCAAAGTTACACCAGTCGGGATACCAGTCTCTGAACTTGTAGGCACAAATTGTAAAAGTAATATCACGGCCGCAATCATGCAGTAACTTGGACCACTTCAGGTAAGCGCTGTGGACATTCTCCTCGCTCCAGCCCTTATCCGGACCGTTATCCAGGGTGAAACGGCAGCGGTCCAGCTTGATGTAATCCAGCCCCCAGTCCACGAATTGAGCCACTTGCAGAGCCTCATGCCCCCATCCGCCGACCGGATCACAACCGCAATCATAGTAGCCTGGCACCGTATGAACGCCAAACTTGAAGCCCTTTGAATGGGCATAATCGGCAAGCGCCTTCATCCCTGAGGGGAATTTTTCTGGGTGCGACAGCAGTTCTCCCTTTTCCCCGAGTTTAACATCTCTCCAGCCACCGTCTACCACCACATAGTTATATCCCAGGTCTCTCAATCCGGTGCGTTCCATCGCATCTATAACTTCGCGGACTATGGTCTCGTTAATCGAGTCTTTACGGAACCAGTTCCAGCTGTTCCAGCCCATTATCGGGGCCGGAGCGAGCTCCGCTTTCTTCTGGCCAGACACAGGGATGACCTGCACGGCACACAGCACCGCGACGAGGAAAATTCGTTTAATATCAAATGGCACTTTCATCACTTAGAGGATTATCTGTTATGACGTTTTTCTGGTATTTCTTGGCATAGTCTTTCGGACTCATGCCGAACAGTTCTTTGAAGCAGGAGGAGAAGTATGAGCGGTGATTGAAACCGACTTCGTACATCACCTCGCTTACGTTGTAGCCCTTCACACGCAGCAACTGAGCGGCTTTCTTCAGGCGGATTTCGCGGATGAAGGTATTGATGTTG
>JAFSTI010000114.1 GCA_017450585.1 Bacteroidales bacterium | reverse complement strand
CCGCATTTTTGACTATCTTTGCGGTATGGCGAAACAGAAATCGGTTTGGTTCTGCACTTCGTGCGGAAATGAGAGTCCCAAGTGGATGGGACGCTGCCCCGCGTGCGGAGAATGGAACACCATGGTAGAAAAGACGATAGACGCCGGACCGGCCAGGACACGCAGCACACAGGCCGCCTCCGACAGACGCCCCGAGCGGCTGGGAGACATCGCATCGGCCGAGGAATCCCGGCTCTCCCTGCACTCCACAGAACTCGACCGCATCCTCGGAGGCGGCATTGTCCCCGGATCACTGGTACTGATCGGCGGCGAACCCGGCATCGGCAAATCCACCCTCTCACTCCAGATTCCGCTCAATTGCCCTGAACTCAAAACACTGTACGTCACGGGCGAAGAGAGCGTCCGGCAGGTGAAGATGCGCGCCGACAGGCTCGGAGGCGACAGTTCCAATTGCCTCATATTCAGCGAAACGCTCATCGAAAACGTAGTCGAACAGGCCGAACAGCTGAAACCCGACCTGATGATCGTCGACTCCGTGCAAACCATGTGCACGCAGGGAGCAGACTCCACTCCCGGCTCCGTCAGCCAGATCAAAGAAGTCGCCTCCACCCTGCTGCGCTTCGCCAAAGAAAGCGGCATCGCAGTGATATTGATAGGACACATCACGAAGGACGGCTACATCGCCGGGCCGAAGATTCTGGAACACATCGTGGACGTGGTCTTCCAGTTCGAGGGCGAGAACCGCGGCACTTACCGCATACTTCGCAGCATCAAAAACCGTTTCGGCTCGACCAACGAACTGGCGGTATTCGAGATGACCGGAGCCGGCCTGAGGGAAGTCTCCAACCCCTCCGAGCTGCTGATTCCCATGCACGAGCAGGGGCTCAGCGGCACAGCCATCAGCGCCATGCTGGACGGTGCGAGGCCCTTCCTGTTTGAAGTGCAGGCGCTGGTCAGTTCGGCGGTCTACGGCACCGCGCAGCGCACCGCTACCGGTTTCGACGTGCGGAGGCTGAACATGCTACTCGCCGTCCTGGAAAAGCGCGCCGGCTTCCATCTGAGCGCGAAGGACGTATTCCTGAACATGGCCGGAGGATTGCGTGTCAATGATCCCGCCTGCGACCTGGCCGTCATCTGTGCGGTTCTCTCGTCCAATTTCGATTTTCCCCTGCGCAGCGACATCTGCTTCGCGGGTGAGGTCGGCCTCAGCGGAGAGATCCGTCCCGTGGCACAGACAGACCGCCGCATCAGCGAGGCCGCGCGCCTGGGCTTCAAGAAAATATATGTATCGTCGTTCACCGCCCGGATGAAGGCCGTCGAGGGAATCGAAGTCGTGAAGGTCGGAGACGTTCCTGAACTTGTCAAAAAATTATTTAAGTAGATATGAGCAAAAAATGTGTTTTGGTATCCGGCGGGGCCGGATTTATCGGCAGCCACGTGACCGTGGAACTGTACAATGCCGGGTATGATGTGGTGATTGCGGACAATATGTCCAATTGCGACGAGACTTGCTATAACGGTGTGTCGCAGATTCTGGGCGTGCGTCTTCCGCTCGTTAAGATGGACTTCTGCGACCGTGCGGCCGTAGACAAGCTGTTTGCCGATTACCATATCGACGCCGTCATCCACTTCGCCGCGTTCAAGGCCGTGGGTGAGTCGGTCTCCGAGCCCGCGAAGTATTATGAGAACAATCTGGGTTCCTTCCTGAACGTCATCGAGGCCTCCCGTGCGCAAGGCGGGTGCAATATCGTCTTTTCGTCCAGCGCGACCGTGTACGGCGAGACGGACAAGTTGCCCGTGACCGAGGAGTCCCCGCGCATGCCTGCGACCTCGCCTTATGGCAACACCAAGCAGATCTGCGAAGATATCCTGCGCGACAGCGTGAAGGCGTACGCCGGCATCAAGGGCATTGCACTGCGTTACTTCAACCCCATCGGAGCGCACCCGTCCGCCCTCATCGGCGAACTGCCCCGCGGCGTCCCCAACAACCTCGTCCCCTTCATCACGCAGACCGCCATCGGGAAGCGCGAGTGCCTCTCTATTTTCGGCAATGACTACCCCACCCCGGACGGCACCTGCCAGCGCGACTACATTGACATAGTGGACCTTGCCAAGGCGCACGTGTGTGCGGTGGCCCGTATGCTGGACGGCAAGATGGCCGAGGGGTATGAGATTTTCAACGTCGGTACCGGACGCCCGGTGTCGGTGCTGGAGCTGGTCAATGCCTTTGAGAAGGTCAATAAGCTTAAGCTGAATTACAAGTTCGCGCCTCGCCGTGCAGGTGACGTGACCGCTATCTGGGCCGACCCGAAGAAGGCCAATGAGGTCCTCGGCTGGAAGGCTGAGCGCAGTATCGAGGAGACTCTCGCGGCCGCCTGGGCCTGGGAGAAGCGCATCGCCGGGAAGTAGTGTTTTTTCGCCGTACCATAGCTATTCTGACGGCCGTCGTCCTGGTTCTCTCGGGCGGCGCACCTCTGCTATCGG
>JAFSTI010000113.1 GCA_017450585.1 Bacteroidales bacterium | reverse complement strand
TGCCGTTCAGGCGGTTTTCCTCGGCCGGCGGGAGGAGAGCGCCCCGACTTGCTCCCCGGACCACCGGACGGGAGAAAACCGCATCCCGACCTCTGCACCCGGGCCGGGAGGAAACCGCCATCGCGGGGACCCTTCACTCCGTATTTCACTCATCCAACCGCCAGGCCCCTCACATCGGTACATCAGAGGCCCTTCTGATGTACGAAATGCGAGTTCGGATGCGATCGGTACGGGAGAGGCCCTTCTGATGTACGAAATGCGCCTTCGAGGAACCGGTAAGCACACCCGGCGGGTATCCCGGTCAGATCATCAGCCTACATCCGGGTTTCCTTCGGGACGGCAGGAGAAAAAAACGACCGTCCGGGTTTCCTCCGGTCCGGCTGCGCATCCGCCGGGCTATGGGGAGGGCCCGGCGGCCTTGCCGTCCCAGGAAAACCCTCCAGGTTGTTTCCGGTTTCTAGCGCAGGGTGTAGTGCAGGCTGTAGGTCAGCTCGGGGCTGTGTGTGGGATTGAATCGCGTCAGGCGATCTGGGGACGGCCTTTGGGGCTGCGTTCTTCGTCGTCGGTGTGGCGCTCGGGCATTTTGCCGGCTTGGAGGGCGTCGTAGGCGAGGCGGTTGCGGAAGATGTCGATGGCGGTGTAGATGGAGGACATCATTGAGCGCGGATCGGCTTCGTCACGGCCGGCCTTCTCGAAGGCGGTGCCGTGGTCGGGGGAGGTGCGGACAATGGGAAGACCGGCCGTGTAGTTCACACCGTCATCGAAGGCGAGGGCCTTGAACGGTTCCAGTCCCTGGTCGTGGTACATCGCCAGGGTGGCGTCGAAACGGCTGTATTGCTCCAGACCGAAGAACCCGTCGGGGGAGTAGGGCCCGAAAGCCAGAATACCTTCCTCCTGTGCCCTTCGGATGGCTGGGGCAATAATGGTCTGCTCTTCATCGCCCAGGAGTCCGCCGTCTCCGCAGTGGGGATTGAGGCTCAGCACGGCGATGTGCGGCTCGTCCACGCCGAAGTCGCGCATCAGCGACTCCTTCATGAGATGTAGTTTGCTGACAATTTTGTCGGCGGTGACGCTGCCCGGAACCTCTCTCAGGGGAATGTGCCCGGTAACAACGCCCACCTTCAGGCGCTCGGAGACCATGAACATGGTGATATCCTTCACACCGAATACTTTCTGCAGATACTCGGTATGTCCGGTGTGGCCGAAGCCCTCCTGAACCATCGAACGCTTATTGATCGGGGCTGTCACCAAAACGTCGATTTCTCCGTTCCGGATGTCCTTCACGGCACGCTCCAGGGAAAGCATCGCGCCCTTGGCAGACTCGGCGGTCGGCTGGCCCGGCTCCACGGAAATGCTGTCCGGAAGGCAATTGATGATATTGACCATCTTCGGCTTAGCCTCGCGGGCGGAGTTGATGACATTTGTATTCAGGTGCTCAACCTCGTGCACCAGTTTCTTGTAGTATCCGAATATCTTCGAAGACCCGTAAATGACGGGGGTAAACGAATCCAGCGTCCTTACATCTGCAAGGGCCTTGATGATAACCTCGTATCCGATACCGTTTCCGTCGCCCTGGGTTATGCCCACAACGGGCTTTTTATCTGCGTTCATATTGTCAAAGTAAATTATTGTCCATCAAATAATCCTGCGCCCGTGCCGGCACCGCCGTCCGCTGAAACGGAACTGCCCACCGCTGGAACGGCACCGCCGTCCGCCTGGGCGTAGCCGCTGTCCTCCGGCAGGCCGGGCTGCTTGTATGCTTCCACTGCCAGTTGGTCACATCGCTCGTTTTCCGGGTGGCCGGCATGGCCCTTGAGCCAATGGAAAGTCACGCGATGCTTGCGGTAGAGGGGCAGGAACTCCTGCCATAGGTCGACATTCTTCACCTTCTTCCAATTCTTATTGACCCAATTCTCCAGCCAGCCCTCGGTGACGGACTTCACCACGTAGGTAGAATCGCTCCAGACCTCCACTTCCGCATTCTCCCAACGGATCGCGCGCAGCCCCTCAATGACGGCCAGCAATTCCATACGGTTATTGGTGGTACGGGAAAAACCTCCGCTCATCTCCTTGCGCAGCGAACCGCATTTCAGCACGGCGCCCCAGCCTCCGGGACCGGGGTTGCCGCTCGCTCCTCCATCGGTGTACAGAAATATCTTATCCCTACTTTCCATAAATAAGCATTGCGAATTTAGAAAAAAACTCCCGAAACGCCAAGATATAACGCTGGAATAGTATTATATTTGTAGTAACGAAATCGATATATATGAATATACTAGTAACCGGTGCATTGGGACAGCTCGGATCGGAAATCCGCGCCGCCGTCAGGGCTATGGGCCCCACGGAGGACCACTATATCTTCAGCGACGTGGCCTCGGTGCCCGGCGAAGATATTCTTCCGCTGGACATTACGAACAGCGAAGCGGTAGGGATAATCTGCCGCTCCGAAAAGGTAGACGTGATAGTTAACTGCGCCGCCTACACCGATGTCGAGAAAGCGGAAAGCGACCTGGACTTTGCGGACCTGATTAATCACCGCGCGGTCGGAAACCTGGCGAAGACAGCTGCCCAGACCGGTGCGACGCTGATTCATATTTCCACCGACTATGTCTTCGACGGGGAAGGGTATAAGCCTTATACAGAGGAAGATGCCCCGGCCCCGCTGAGCGCCTATGCGGTCACCAAGTTCGCAGGGGAGAAGGCGATCCAGAAATCCGGCTGCCGCTACATCATCATCCGCTCCGCATGGCTCTACTCCACTCACGGAAGGAACTTCGTAAAGACAATGCTCAGCTTGACCGCCTCCAGGGATAGCATACGGGTGGTCTGCGACCAGATCGGCACCCCCACCTGCGCGACGGGACTCGCCGCACTTATTGTCAAAATCATAAGCGAAAGGCTCACCGATCGCACCGGTATCTACAATTACACCGATGAAGGGGTGGCGTCCTGGTACGATTTCGCGCATGAGATAAACGTTTACGCCGGGCACGGATGCAACGTGCAGCCTTGCCTGAGTGTCGACTACCCGACCAAGGCACGACGCCCGCACTACTCGGTCCTGGACAAGTCGAAGGTCAAACGCACGTTCGGGGTGGACATCCCGCACTGGACGCAGCCGCTGAAGAATTGTATTGACATCCTGAAAAATGAAGAATAGACTGGCCGTAATGCTGTTTTGCCTGCTCGCCGCGCTGCCTCTACGCTCGCAGACGGTGACGAAGGTGGACAATTATATCCAGTACGTTCCCGGGGCGATGGCGGTCGGGCTGAAACTCTGCGGCGTGCAGTCCGAAAGCCCGCTGGGGGATATTGCCATCCAAGCCTGCCTCTCCTTCGTGAGTGAGGCGGCGTTCTGCAACGCATTGAAATACAGTATCTGCGAACAGCGGCCAGACGGCAGCGCCCGGAATTCTTTCCCTTCCGGACACACCTGCACCGCGTTCACCGGTGCCGAGCTCACGCGCATCGAATACGGCTGGGGCTGGGGAGCGGTGGCGTACGGTTTCGCTACGGCTACGGGCGTGCTGCGCGTGGTGAATCACAAACACTGGTGGTGGGACGTGCTTGGCGGGGCTGGTCTGGGAATCGGCTGCGCACAGCTCGGGCACTGGCTCACGCCCAAGGTTAAACGTTTATTTGGAAACGGAAAAAGCGACGAAGTGCAGTTTGCATTCGCGCCCACCGGGATGATTGTTTATTTTTAGAAATTTGTATATTCGCAAGCCTTTATGCAGGTTGACAAATTATTTTGATCTATATGAAAAAGTTTTTTGTTTCACTGGCATTCTGCCTTGTCTCGCTGATGACGCTTTCAGCCCAGCAGATGCCGCCGATCCCGGTGGATCCCGCCGTCCGCATCGGCAAGCTTGACAACGGATTGACCTACTACATCCGTCACAACGAATACCCGAAAGACCAGGCCAACTTCTACATTGCCCAGAAAGTCGGCTCCATCCTCGAAGAGGAGAACCAGAGGGGTCTTGCCCACTTCCTGGAGCATATGTGCTTCAACGGCACGAAGACCTTCCCCGGCAACAGCCTGATCAAGTACCTGGAGAGCATCGGAGTGAAGTTCGGTGCCGACCTGAACGCCTACACGTCCATTGACGAGACCGTGTACAATATCGACGCCGTGCCCGTGCAGGTGGCCGGTGCCATCGACTCCTGCCTGTGGATCCTCCACGACTGGGCCGACGGCCTGCTGCTGAACGGCGAGGATATTGACAATGAAAGGGGCGTCATCCACGAAGAGTGGCGTACCCGCCAGAACGCGACCATGCGCCTGTACGAGAAGCTGTTGCCCGTTATCTATCCCGGCAACCGCTACGCCGAGCGCATGCCCATCGGTCTGATGGAGGTTGTGGACAATTTCCCTTACCAGGCTATCCGCGACTACTACGAGAAGTGGTATCGTCCTGACCAGCAGGGAATTGTGGTGGTCGGTGACATCGATGTCGACGCGATCGAAGCAAAGATCAAGGACATCTTCGGAACCATTGCCACTCCCGTCAACCCCGCCGAGCGCTTCTATGTGCCGGTGGAGGACAATGCCGAGCCCATCATCGCGATGGCGACCGACAAGGAGCAGGCCTATCCTATCACCTACATCTTCAAGAAGCACGAAGCCTATCCCAATGAGCTAAAGGGTGACCTGAACTACCTGGTGTATCAATATGCCCTGGGCATGATGCAGCAGATGGCCTCCGCCCGCTTCGAGGAGATGATGGTAAGCCCTGACTGCCCGTTCGCCATGGCCGCTATCCAAGACGATGATTACTTCATCTCGAAGACCAAGAAGTCAGTCCTGGGCATCGCCGCCACCAAGGACGGTGAGTATGCCGACGGTGTGGCCGCAGTCTATCGCGAGATGCTGCGTATCGCCCGCCACGGCTTCACGGCCACCGAATACGACCGTGCCCGTTCCGAGTACCTCACCCACGTGGAGTCCGCTTACAATGAGCGTGACAAGCGCCGCAGCGCAGACTTCTGCCGTGAGTATGTGCGTCACTTTATCGATGCCGAACCTATCATGGGTATCGAGAACGAGTATGCCATCGCAAACCAGCTCTGCCCGAACATCCCCGTTGAGGTCATCAACGCCGTCGTGGCACAGCTCTTCACCCCCGGCAACCTGGTCGTGATGTCCATGCTGCCCGAGCGTGAGGGCGGATATCCCAGCGAGGAAGAGGTGAAAGCCATCCTCGCCGCCGTCGAGGCCGAAGATATTGCCCCTTATGAGGATAAGGTCAATGACGAGCCGCTCATCTCCGAGCTGCCCGCCACCGGCAAGATTGTCAAGACCAAGGCCGCCAAGTTCGGCTACACCATGTACAAACTCTCCAACGGCGCGACCGTGTACGTCCGCCCGACCGACTTCAAGGCCGACGAGATCATCATGCGCGGCTTCAGCGACGGCGGTATTTCCCTGTACAATACGTCCGAAGGCTTCAACCTCCTCGCCGTCGATGATGTCGTCGGTGTCGGTGGTCTGGGTAATTTCAGCGTGCCTGAGCTGTCCAAGGCCCTCTCCGGAAAGAAAGCGTCCGTGAACCGCTACATCTCCACTTATGAGGAAGGCATCAACGGAAGCACGACCCCGAAGGACTTTGAGACCATGCTGCAGCTGACCTACCTGTCCTTCACTGCCGAGCGCCGGGACGACGATGCTTTCAAGAGCTTCCAGAACCGCACGAAGGCTATGCTGGCCAATGCCGAGCTGAACCCGATGTCCGCGCTGCGTGACACCATCTCCTCGACGCTCTATGCCAATCACCCGCTTTCCAAGAACATGAAAGCCGCGGATGTGGACGGCCTGTCCTATGACCGCATGCTCCAGATCATCTCCGAGCGCTTCAGCGGCGCCGCCGACTTCACCTTCGTATTTACCGGTGCGATCGATATGGAGAGCGCCCTTCCTCTGATTGAGAAGTACATCGGCGCCATCCCCGCGGGAGTGAAGAAAGAGAAGTGGCACGACGTGGGCATGAACCTGCCTAAGGGTATTAAGAACAATACCTTCAACCGCCCGATGGAGACTCCCAAGGCTACTGTCCTTATGATAGAGAACTCCAAGACCAAGACCGGAATCAAGGATCAGATCGTGAGCAGCATCCTGAGCCAGACTCTCGATATGCTCTTCACCGAGGAAATCCGTGAGAAAGAGGGCGGCACCTATGGCGTCAGCGTCATGTGCAACCTCGGTTCCACTCCTAAGAAGCAGGCTGTCCTGCAGGTGGTTTACGAGACCGATCCCGACAAGTATGAGTATCTGAACGGCCGTATCCGCAGCCTGCTCGTCGAGTTCGCCCAGAAGGGTCCTTCCGCCGAGGATCTTACCAAGGCCAAGGAGTACATGCAGAAGAAGTACGGTGAGAACCAGAAAGAGAACGGCTACTTCTCCGGTCGCCTGAAGACCTGGCTGAAGGATGGTCTCGATATGGACACCGACTATGAAAAGGTGCTTGCATCCGTCACCGGAGCAGATGTCGCCAAGGCACTTGCCGACATTATGAAGGCCGGCAATTCCGCCGCCGTCATCATGGTAGGCACCGCGCAGTAAGCTTTCTGCACCTATATATAAAAAGAGCCCGACTTCTCGAGAAGCCGGGCTCTTTTTTTGTGGAGATAAGGGGATTCGAACCCCTGACCTATAGATTGCGAACCTATCGCTCTACCAACTGAGCTATACCCCCATTGGATTTCGGACTGCAAAGATAGCAATTTTCTTTGCGGTAGTAAAAAATTCTTGAAAAAGTTTGGATAATAAAAATATTGTTGTACCTTTGCGGTGTACTAATAAACTAATACACTCAAACGATATGATTGAAATCAATAATCTCGAATTCAGCTACGGCCCCAAGACCGTACTGAAAAACATCTCCCTGAAGGCGTCCAAGGGCAATATCTACGGACTCCTCGGAGAGAACGGAGTGGGGAAGACCACCCTTCTGACCCTGCTCTGCGGGCTGAAGAAACCCCAGGGCGGTGAAATCTTCGTAGACGGCCGCGCACCGTACGACCGCCAGCCTTCATTGCTCGCCGACCAGTTCTATCTGGCCGATGAAGTCTCCCCGGTACACGCCAAGGCTATTGACTTCGCCCGCGAAAACGGAGTCTTCTGGCCGAACTTCGATCTGGAGAAGTTCCGCACTGTCCTCGCCGAACTCGAAGTCGACTCTGAGCAGAGGATGGACGCCATGTCCGCCGGTCAGCTCAAGAAGACTTGGATTGCCTTCGCGCTCGCGTGCAACGCACTCTATTATTATATGGACGAGCCCACGAACGGCCTGGACATCCCCTCTAAGGCCCAGTTCCGCAAGGCAGTGACCCGCTACACCTCCGAGGACTCGACGCTGATCATTTCCACGCACCAGGTACGCGATCTGGAAAACATTATTGACCCGATAATCATTCTGGACAATCAGGCCGTGCTGGTATGCGCCACGACCGAGGAAATTGCCTCCAAACTGTACTTTGACTACGGTACGGAGGCCCATCCGGGCGCCCTTTACATGGAGCAGACTCCGGGCGGTTGCATCCAGGTCTATCCGAACACCACCGGACAGGAAAGCAAGGTGAACGTGGAGGCTTTCTTCAACACCGTCCACGCCCACAAGGATCTGGTAAAAGGCATGTTCAAACTGTAAAAACGAAAAGCCATGAACGAAACATTTAACTTCAAACGTTTTTGGACGTACTTCAAATATGACATCAGGCAGATGTGGCGGGGCCACTCTAAAGCAGTTGTCCTGATGGGCGGTTCCGTTGCCATTCTCTATGTGGTCTGGGCCCTGTTCGCGCTGGTCTTCAATCAGCAGTGGGCGACACCGCCATTCCCGGCGCGTATCGTCACCTTCATACTGGCATTTATGGTTCTGGAATTCTATCAGACCCGTACTTACGGTTATCTGACAGAGAAAAAGGCGGGATCCGCGTGGCTGATGGTTCCCGCATCCAGGGCTGAGAAATTCGTCTCCATGATGCTTGTTTCCCTGATAGTCCTCCCCGTTATCTTCTTCGTGGCCTTCTTCGGCATCGACGCCATCCTGAGCCTCGTGGATCCGACTTACGGAAAGGCGCTTATCGGCGGCTTCATGGGAAAACTCTTCGAGATGATCAACCTGATGTCCTCTCTGGGCGCTGAATCTCCGATAGAATTCACTCCGGCCAACCTCGCTTTCCCGATGGCAGTAGGATATTTCTGCAACTTCCTGTATTTCATCCTTTGCGGTGTCTGCTTCAAGAAAAATAAGATAGTCGGCTCGATCGCCATTCTGTTCGGAGTGTCCGTCCTGCTTTCCATCGTAAGCGGCCTCTCCGTCATACACTATGCTCCTATGCTGGAAAACATGGATATCGATGAGATGCAGCTTGCACAGTGGAGCGCCAACTTCTTGAACTGGATGGTCGCCATCGAATGCGTGCTCACCGTCGGTCTCGGCTGGGGCGTATGGCGCAGAGTGAAAACCCTTCAACACTAGAGCATTATGAATTTCAATACCGAAAAACCCATTTATCTCCAGATTGCTGATTCGATCTGTGACCGCATTCTTTCCGGAGAACTCCGCGAGGGGGACAGGATCCCCTCCGTGCGGGAATACGGAGCCGATATCGGTGTGAATCCCAATACGATGATGCGTTCGTATGAGAAACTCACCGCTGACGGCATCATCTACAACAAGCGCGGAATCGGGTATTACGTCGCCGACGACGCCCGCAAGACCGTGCTCGACGCCCAGCGCAAGGACTTCATCGAGAAGGAAGTCCCCGCCATACGGCAGCGCATGCAGCTTCTCGGCCTCGATTCTTCAATTTTTAATGCTTAGTATAATGAAACGTTTAACCATATTAGCGGCTGCTGCCATCATGTTTTCTTCCTGTTTTCACGTCAATACCGGCTTCAATTTCGGTGGCCAGGGCACTGTAAAGGGCGAAGGCCCCGTCACCTGTAAGTCGTACGAGCTCAGCGGTTTTGATTCCGTGCTGATCAACGGCCACGCGGACGTGAACTTCGTCCAGGCCGACGCCTTCGAAGTGACCGTCTGCAGCCAGCCCAACATCTTCGAGCATCTGGACGTCTACATGGATGGCAGCACCCTCGTCTTCAAAACTAAGAAAAACGTGCGTGCGGAGGAGCTCGACCTTACCCTCCGTGCCCCCGTTCTGAAAAAGGTTGAGGTCAATGGTGCCGCGGACTTCGACATCCCCGCCGGCCTCGTCACGGACGGTGACTTCAGCATTGAGGTCAATGGCGCCGGCGACCTCGACCTGAAAGGCATCCGCTGCGCCGCCCTCTCCATCGGAGTTAACGGTGCCGCCGACATCGAAACCGAGCGCATTGACGTCCAGACTCTCTCTGTTCAGGTCAATGGTGCCGGCGACGTCACTCTCGACGGTAAAACCGTAGACGCCTCCCTCGAAGTCAACGGCGCCGGCGACATCGACGCCCGCGCCCTGACTATCAGCGGCGAGCTCAACAGACGCTCCTCCGGCCTCGCAAAAATCCGCCGGTAATCCCGGCGGGCCGTTTTGGCCTCGTGCCCGGCGGGCTGCTGTAGGTGCTCGCCGCTGATTCCGGCTGTTGCTGGCGGCCCGGGTGCCGTCGAATAAAACCCGAAATTCGGAGTCCACGCCGACATGGCTTCTACGCACGTCAGAGGCACATTAGCGTGGACTCCGCGCCGATTTTACCTCGGAGTCCACGCTCACCTGCCCTAGAGAGGCCTGTATGGCACATTGGCGTGGACTCCGAATTTCGGGTTTTGGTTTTCGGTTTTTGGTTTTCAAGCCCTCTCAGCACCAGCTGAGATACCGAACGCGAGTTATAGCAGGAGCCCGACGGTCCAGGAACTGAATTGGGGACCGTGGCCGGTCTGGAAGCGGGATTCGGGATTGTACTTGACGAAGAGGCCGGCGTCGTTCCAGTGTAGCATCGCGTGGATGTTATAGGTCACGGGGCGGGTGCGGATCTCGTCGGTGACATAGCCTCCGTTCTTCACCTTGGTGCCATCTGTGAGGATGCCTTTGAATTTGGTCCTGCCACTGAAATTGATTTCAGCGGCGGCGCCGATCGTGAAAGTGAAGCCACCTCCCAGATCCTGGGTGATATCCAGAGGAAAATCCAGACTGATGACCTTGAGAACGGATTTTTTCACTTCCTTAATCCCGGCCACGGACGCGAGGATAGGCTCCACTGCGTTATCCTCCAGCAGGGAAGGCTGCCAGTAATACTCACGGTTCATCCGGTACGAATTCCAGTCCAGCATGACTCCCAAAGAAACCATCACATCCCTGAAAGGCTTGTAATCCACATCGAAAAGTCCGATGAAGAAATTCCGGTTCTTCCCGAAAGAAGTCTGGTCACAGAACGCGTCATCGCCCTGGATAACCGACAGCCCATAGCCCATCGGTGTAAACCGGTCCACGGAAAGGGTCTTCTTCCAGCGTGAATCACGATACTCCATGTAATCATCCCAGATATCCTGAGCCGACAAGACCGAGGGCATCAGAGAAAAAGTTGCAGCGCAAACGGCTGCAAACAAAAAGCTTTTTTTCATATTCAATAATCCGCCGCGAAATGCCGTCATGGCAAACCGCCTCGTTTACTTAGACAGATAATAAGTCACGGAAGACACTACGCGCACATTCTTGATGTAAGGCGTATTCTCATCACGGTCATTGATAGTGAAGGTGCCCTGAGTGGCGTTCTTAATCTTTCCCAGCTTGCTGTCCGAATCCTGGGCGAACTTCTCTGCTGCCAGACGGGCGTTCTTGGTAGCCTGCTCGATCATCTCCGGCTTGATATCATTCAGTCCGGTGAAATCGAAAATCGTGCGGCAATCCCAGTCTGACTGCAGCATGATGCCCTTACGGAGAAGCTCATCCTGACGTGCCTGGAGAGCCAGAACTGCATCGACATCGGTCGTGCAGACGGTCATGACGGACTTGACAATAAACCGGGCGGCCCGGTCATTCGAGTACTCGGCGGTGAACTTGTCAGAAGAAGTGATGCTGACGCTGATCTGGTCATCGCTGATGCCGGCGCTGTGAAGGAAGGCGCGGAGCTGCTTATTCTGCTCATCCACACGGTCGTAGAGGGAAATGAGCTCATTGCCACCAAGTTTGATAACCAGCGGCCAGATGACTTTATTGGCCTTAACCTCTTTCTCGCAGAGGCCTTTGACACTGACGGTACGGTCGTATGAGCGGAAGTGATCCGCGGTCTGGGGAATCATAAGGGCAATGGCCAACAGGCCGATCATGATAAAAAGCCCTGTACTGGTTTTGTTCATATTCTGAAGTTTTTAAGGTTTAACATTGTGAACCGCGGACCGCAGTGCAAGGTCCGTGCCGTCGCGCCGGATGCAGCACTTTTCGGTGATCAGGACGTCCACCGGCCGGTCCCAGGGATCGGCGGGGATGCGCTCGACCAGGCGGTAGTGGAAACAGATGCCGATGATAGGGCAATGCAGCCGTTCCAGCAGGCGGTCGTAATAGCCTTTCCCGTGCCCGAGGCGCATGCAGTTGCGGTCGAAAGCGACGCCCGGGATGATTGCCAGGTCAATATCTCCGGCTTCCACGAGCAGAGCGTCGGCGGATGGTTCCAAAATGCCGCGGTAGCCCGGCACCAGCAGTGCCGGATCGTATGAGCGCAACTCCAAATCTTCGCTTACCACGCGGGGCAGGGCGAAACGTAGATCTGTAATAGAATACAGCGGCGTGCAGTCGACCTCGCCGCTCATGGGCATGTAAGCGAGGATGCGGGAGGCGGCGCGGAATTCGGGCAATGTGCGGAGCGTGTCGAGCACGGCTCGGCTGGCTTGGACCGGGTCGAGGACGTTCTGGACATGGTCGGAGGTGACCTGGGCCGGGTCGAGGACGTTCTGGACCTGGTCAGAGGCGGCTTGGGCCGGGTCGAGGACGGCCTGTGCCGCGGCCCGCACGGCCGCCCGTATCTCCTGCTT
>JAFSTI010000112.1 GCA_017450585.1 Bacteroidales bacterium | reverse complement strand
TATGACTTGTCTCCTTTTTGCTGGGAAACTTACGAATCAATCACTTTCTTATCAGTTGCATTTACAAATTGAATTTAAGTCGTTCTCGGGAGGGCAAAATTTTATAGTTCGTTGTGTGCCAGTCGTTTATGCTCCACGGCCGTAGTGTCCGGTGGGTTGGCATGGCACTGCGGCCTCGGTGTTTTTTCACACCTTCCCCAAAATCCGTCGCGAAATACCCGCCGGGCGTGCTAACCGGTCCCCCGAAGTCGCCTTCCGTACAGCAGAAGGGGCTCTCCTGTACCAATTACATCCGAAGACGCCTTCCGTACATCAGAAGGGCCTCTCCTGTACCAAAGTGAGGGGTCTGGCTGTTGGAGGCGTGAAAACCGAGGTGAAGGGTCCCCACGATGGCGGTTTCCTCCCGTCCCGGGTGCGGAGGTGGGAGTGCGGTTTTCTCCCGTACGGCGGTCCGGGGAGCAGGCTGGAGCGCTCTCCTCCCGCCGGCCGAGGAAAACCGCCGGAGCCGCAATGACAGGAACCGCACCCGGCCGAGGAAAACCGCCTGGGTAGTAGGGCCTGATTTCTGTCGGCGGTGATGACGATGTTTATCAATTACAAATGCGCAAAATTTGCGCAAGCATTTTTTATTACTATCTTTGCTTGGTAAGAATCGTTTTATGAAACCATCTACACTTGAGGATATTGCGCGTAAATGCAATTGTTCGATCACGACAGTCAGCCGTGTCTTGAATGGGAACGCGGCCAAGTATCGTATCAGCAAGGCTACCGCGGAGAGGGTTATGGGGGAGATTTCGCGCAGCGGATATGTGCCGGCGTTTACGGCGCAGAGCCTTCAGCGCAGGCGGTCAGGAATGGTTGGCCTGCTGCTGCCGTCGATTGCCAATCCATATTTTGCAGATATGGCAAGTCACATCGTGACAGAGCTTTATCGCTCCGGATATACACCTATTCTGGTGGATACGATGGAGGATTCGTCACGCCTGAACGAGAGTGTCAGGGCGTTGCTCTTCCGGCGTGTAGAGGGAATCATTGCGGTGCCATGCGGAGATGATCCTTCCGTCTTGGAAATGATTGCGCGGGAGGTGCCCGTGGTCCTTGTTGACCGCTTTTATGAGAAAACAAGCCTGCCATATGTAACTACAAATAATTACATTGGCGCATATGAAATGACACGTCTTTTGATTGATAATGGTCACAAGCGTATTGCTTGTATCCAGGGCGAGTTGGACTCCATGCCTAATCATGAGCGTGTCAGGGGGTATCAGAAAGCGATGGAGGAAGCGGGACTTGGGGAATATGCCGAGGTGGTCGGCAATGAGTTTTCATCGCAGAATGGCTATCTCGAAACAAAGCTTTTTCTTAGTAGAAAAAATCCTCCCACTGCATTATTCGCATTCAGCAATACTATCTTCCTGGGTTCACTGAAGGCCCTTAGGGAGTCGTCCGTTGATGTCCCCGGACAGATTTCCATCGTCTCATTTGATGACAATACCTACATGGATTATCTGACCCCTACCGTTACCCGTGTGAGTCAGCCGGTGGAGAGTATGGCAAAACTAGCTGCAAAGGTACTCTGCGACCGAATGGGACGCTGGTCTGAGGGTGACTCTCAGGCTGTGGTCTCCACCTCCCAGATACGGTTGGCCCCGAGTATAATCAAGGGTGAATCGATCGCAAAAACGCTGTAATTGCGCAAAGTTTGCGCAAAACAAAATGCAAATCTTCAAAAAAAAAGCGCATCGTGTTTCTCGCGTGCGCGTGCATCCATTATTTTAGAGCCTGAAAACCACATGGGCGCTGGCATTTGTTTGCCCGCTGATAATGTGAAACTAATAACACATAGAGATATGAATAATAAAATCTTAGTCATCGGCAGCAGCAATACCGATATGACGATCAAAGGAGACCGTCTGCCAGTGCCCGGAGAGACCGTTACCGGCGGAATCTTTTATATGGGCCCGGGAGGCAAGGGTGCCAATCAGGCGGTCGCGGCCAAGAGGCTTGGCGGGGACGTCTGCTTCATCTGCAAGGTAGGCCGTGACATCTTTGGAGATAACGCCCTTAAGGGCTATGAGAAAGAGGGGATTGACATTTCCCATGTCATGCGCTCGGATAAGGCCTCCGGGACCGCCCTGATTCTTGTGGACAATACAGGAGAGAATTGCATCTCTGTCGCATCCGGTGCGAATGGCGACATTACTCCCGAAGACATTGACAGCGTGGCGGACGTGATCAGAAGCGCCGGATTTCTCATCCTTCAGCTTGAGATCCCGGTAGAATCCGTCCTTCGGGCCGCGAAAATCGCACATGAGGCCGGGGTGTATGTGATTCTGAATCCCGCTCCGGCATGCAAACTCCCTGGGGAACTTTTCAAGTACATATCACTAATGACTCCGAACCGTACGGAAACCGCTTTCATGAGCGGCTGCGAAGTAAAGGACGACGAGTCCCTGGCGAAGGCTGTGGATGTTCTCCGCGGCTACGGCGTGCAGGACTTCGTGGTCACACTCGGCACCAAGGGGTCTCTCGTCATCAAAAAAGACCACACTGAGATGATTCCTTCGCTAAAGGTCAATGCAGTCGATGCCACCGCGGCCGGAGATACCTTCTGCGGAGCGCTTTGCGTGGCTCTCTCCGAGGGCCTGAGCCTGGAAGATGCCGCCCGCTTCGCCACCAAGGCATCGGCCATCACGGTGCAGCGCATGGGCGCCCAGGACTCTATCCCCACCCGTGCCGAGATCAAATAAGCAGACCTGAGTCAATCAAAGCAGACCTGAGTCAATCAAACCAGACAGAATTATCAAATAAAACCATACAGCTATGTTTATTGTCAACAGTTACACCCTGGCAGTTATCTTCTGCTTCATCACCATGCTCTGCTGGGGCTCATGGGCCAACACCCAGAAACTTGCCGCCAAAAGCTGGCGCTATGAACTATTCTACTGGGATTATGTGATCGGAATGGTCATCTTCTCCCTGGTGCTTGCATTCACCGCCGGAAGCATCGGCGCTGAAGGCCGTCCCTTTGTTCAGGATATCGCACAGGCCGACTGGGCCAGCATCGGATGGGTCCTTCTCGGTGCTGTCGTGTTTAACGTATCGAACATATTGCTCTCCGCCTCCACCTCCATCGCCGGTATGGCGGTCGCCTTCCCGCTGGGCGTCGGTATTGCCCTGGTAATGGGGGTATTGAACAATATCATCTTCCACCCCGCCGGAAATGAGAAGATCTCTCTCCTATGGGCCGGTGTTGCGCTGGTGGTATTGGCCATTATCTGCAACGGTATCGCCTCCGGTAAAGTCTCCAACGAGCAGAGGGATCCCGCCCAGAACCGCAAGGGCATCATCCTCGCGCTGCTTGCGGGTATCATCATGTCCTTCTTCTCCGCGCTCGTGTACAACGGCGTGGATCTGAGCAACTTCGCAGCCCCCGCGGCCGGCAAGCTCACTCCCTATACCGCGATGGTCATCTTCTCCCTGGGCGTGTTCCTGTCCAACTTTATTGTCAATACCATCGTGATGCGCAAGCCCTTCGTCGGCGAGCCTGTCAGCTACAAGCAGTATTTTGCCGGTAACTTTAAGACCCATCTGGTCGGCGTGCTCGGCGGTGCGATCTGGGGTCTCGGTACCGCGCTGAATTACATCTCCGCCGGTAAGGCCGGAGCAGCGGTCAGCTATGCTCTTGGACAGGGCGCTCCGATGATTGCCGCGATCTGGGGCGTATTCATCTGGAAAGAGTTCAAGGGTGCGAAGAAGGGTGTTTACGGTCTTCTGGCCGTGATGTTCTGCCTCTTCGTCGCCGGTCTTTCGCTCATCGTCGTCTCCGGAAATTAGACACATACACTATGAAACACTTTATTCTGACAGTTTTGTTCCTGGTCTTGGCGGGCGCAATGGCGTTCGCCCAGACTAAGGACGTGTCCGGCCGCATCACCGGCAGTGACGGTGAGGTGCTGGCCGGTGCGACGGTTCTCAATGCGTCGAGCGGAGCCTGGGCTGTAGCAGACGAGAACGGACGCTACACCGTCCGGGCAGCTGCCGGGCAGAGCCTCAATTTCTCATTCTTCGGCTACGACGATGTGAGCATCGCTGTCGGGGAGGGCAATAAATACGATGTCGTCCTCCCTGTCCAGGCATCCGTAATGCTGAACGAGTCCGTTGCAATTGGTTACGGTAAGACTACCAAAAAGGAAATCACCGGTTCCGTGGCCAGTCTGAAGGCAGAAGATCTCGATATCGGATCTTTCACGAATGCCGGCGGCATGCTCCAGGGCAAGGTAGCAGGTCTTTCGGTAGTCAATCCCAACGGTGGTGATCCTGAGGCATCTTTCCAGTTCCTCCTGCGTGGAACAAATACCCTCTCGGCCGGACAGGGCCCGCTTATCATCATCGACGGTGTAATTGATGCCGATATCCGGAGCATCAACTTCCAGGAGGTCGAGTCCGTGGACGTCCTTAAGGATGGCTCCGCAGCTGCAATCTATGGTACCCGCGGTACTAACGGCGTCGTGATTATTACCACTAAGCGCGCCCGCAGCGGTAATACCTCTGTCCAGTACGACGGCCAGGTCTCCGTTCAGACCGTCCAGTCCCGCGCCATTCCTATGACCGCAAAAGAGTTCCAGTATGCTGTGACCAACTTTGCTCCCGCTGCCCTCGGCTCCCTTTACGGAGGCGATACCGACTGGTTCGATGAGGTTACCCGCACTCCTTTCAGTCACAAACACAATCTGGCGGTCAGCGGCGGTACCGAGAGTTTCTCTCACCGTACCGTCGTCAATGTCGAGCAGAATCAGGGTATTCTTAAGAACAATGAGACCGCCAAATGGCTGTTCAAAACAAATATCCACCAAACGGCCTTGCAGGGCTGGCTGGATCTGGATTATAATCTCAGCTATACCAGGCGCAATTCTTCACCTGCGAATACGAGCATCTTCCGCCAGGCCTTCCTGCACAATCCGACGGAGCCCGTATATAATCCGGCCGATAAGGATAACGGCGGATACTACACGGTGGATGCCATGGACTACAGCAACCCCGTGGCTATGCTGAACGAGCGTGTGAGCGCCCGCCAGACTGGTTATCTGCAGGCCAATGCCCGTGCCACTATCAACATCCTCCCTGTCGAAGGACTGAAGTGGGACAATTTCTTCAGCTGGTCTGATGAGAAATACTTCAGCCAGAACTACCGCACGCGCTATTATCCCGGAAGCACCGGAAAGAAAGGTGTCGCGGAGTCCAGCGCTGACGCTTATACCAATTTCCAGTGGGAAAGCACCGTGCAGTACTCAAAGATGTTCGGTGACCATTCCATCCAGGCTGTGGCCGGATACACTTGGCAGCAGCAGATGGCCTGGGAAACCAGCATGGAGAATTACGGATTCGAGACAGATGCATATTCGTACAATAATCTCGGCGCCGGATCCGCACTTCAGGCTGGTCTTGCCGATATGGGAACATCCCGTTCTTCCAGTCGTTATATCGCTTTCTTCGGCCGTGTGATTTACAATTGGCAGGAGAAATATCTCGCATCCGTATCATTGCGGCGTGACGGTTCAAGCCGCTTCGGTACGAACCATAAATGGGGTTGGTTCCCCGCCGCCAGCGCCGGATGGCGAATCAGCAAGGAATCCTTTATGGAGAATATTTCATGGCTGGATGAACTCAAACTCCGCGTCGGTTACGGTGTTACCGGAAACCAGGACTTTGGTAACTACAAGTCCCTGATGCTCATCGGCTCCGGTACGAACTTCTTCTATAACGGTGCGTGGGTGAAATCCTATGCACCTGCTTCCAATGCCAACCCTGATCTGGCCTGGGAGCGCAAGAGCGAATTCAACGCCGGTCTGGACTTCTCCATTCTGGACGGACGGGTAAGCGGTACCTTGGATTACTATTACCGCCATACTACCAACCTCCTGTATGACTACAATGTCCCGGTGCCCCCGTATGATTATAAGACCATCTTCACTAACGTGGGTGCCATCTCGAACTCCGGTATTGAGCTGTCTGTCAATGCTGTCCCTGTAAAGACCAAGGATTTCATCTGGACTACCAGCCTCGTGGCCGCTCATAATGAGAACAAGCTTATTTCCTTTACAAATGAGCAGTTCAAGGATGCTGACTACAAGGTCGGCTGGATAGCCACCCCTGTCGGTGCTTATGTTCAGCGCCTGATAGAAGGGGAGAGCCTCGGTACCTTCTATGCTCCCGTGTGGATCGGGACCGGTACCAGCGGAGCCGATCACTTCAGGAATGAAAGCGGCGGCACCGTGGACGAGTCCAAGTGGGAGAAGATAGGCTCTGCTTATCCCGATATCACACTCGGATGGACTAACTCCCTGAAATATCATCAGTGGACTTTCAATATGACCTGGCGCGGCGCTATAGGTGGAAAGGTATTTAACCAGTATCGCGCTGAGTTTGAGAATATCAACTCCATCGGTCTGAAGAATATCCTCGCCTCCTGGCTGGATGATACTTCATTTACAGGCCCCATCCGCTACTCGGACAAGTATATCGAGAATGCGACCTACTTTAAGCTTGACAACGTCTCCATTGCTTATGATCTGCCTCTGAAGAACAAGTTCGTTCATTCGGCAAAGGTCTTCGCTACCGGACAGAATCTTCTGTGCCTTACCGGCTACAAGGGTGTCGATCCGGAGGTCAGCCTCAGCGGCCTGGCTCCCGGTGTCGAGAGTACCAGTTATTATCCCCGAACCAGTGTATTTACCCTGGGCGCTACTTTAACCTTCTAATCTGCACGCACTATGAAAAAGATAATATATATGGTATTGGCCCTGGCTGCCAGCGTAGCCTGCACCAACCTCGACGAGCAGATATACTCAAAACTGGCTAAAGAAAATTTCTTCACTTCCGAGGAAAACTTCGCCAAGTATTCGGCGCGCGCATACGCCTCTCTCCAGCATTGGGCTACCGAAAAGAGCTACTGGACTTTCGATATGCAGATTTCGGATGAGGTATGTGTCCCTCTGAATCCGGCAGGCGCATGGGATGACGGCGGACGCTATAAGCAGGTTCAGATTCACGATATTCCTGATGCCAACCGGCTCCTGGAATGCGCATGGGACTATTGCTTTAACGGTATCACCGCATGTAATGACGTGTTGGATGTCTTTACCAGCATTGACAAGACCTTCGACGGTAAGGACCGCGCCATTGCTGAGATGAAAGTCCTCCGCGCCTATTTCTACTTCTGCGCCATCTGCTACTGGAAAGAAGTCCCCTTCGCGATCAAGAAAGACGTGAGCGTCTATCCTGAGAAAAAGGATAGGGCGTTCATGTTTAATTTCATTGAGCAGGAGATCAAGGACAATATTGACTTCCTGGCAGAGAATCCCACGAACGAATACTATGGCCGTGTGACCCGTGGTGTAGCTGATTTCGTGCTTGCGAAACTCTACCTGAACGCCGAGAAACTCATCGGCACGGCCAAATGGGCCGAGGCGGAGGCCGCCTGCAAGGACATCATGACCCGCAACGGCGGATCGAGCTACTATACCCTGACGGACAATTATAAGGATCTCTTCAAGGTGGATAACGAATTCAATCCCGAAGGAATCCTCGCCATCCCATACAGCACGGTCTATACGACTTCCGACCATTATGCTTTCATTATCTACATGTCAACCCTTCCTGCAGATCTCTGCGCTCCTATGGGCATTGCGGCAAAAGCATGGGACGGACTGGTCGCTGAGCCTGATTTCATGGCTTCATACGAGGCTGGAGATACCCGTAAGGACGCGACCTGGATTTTCGGTCAGCAACATGATCTCGACGGTAACCCGCTCAATATCGAGATTGAATCTGTTTCTGTTCCTTACGTCATCGATCCCATTTTCCCCGAGAGCTGCTATGAAGGCCGCCGCACTGCGCTTCAGGGGGCCCGTATCGGCAAGTGGGCATATCAGAGTGATATGACGCTGACTGGAGGTCAGGTGGGTATGGACAACGATTTCTACCTGATGCGCTACGCTGATGTCATCCTTATGTATCTGGAGGCATGCAGGCGTCAGAACAAGTCTTCCGTAGATGCCGCTGCCCAGACCGCATTCGATAAGATCCGGACGCGTGCCGGCCTCGCAACCATAGCTTATGCTGATCTCGATTTGGAGAAGATTTACCAGGAACGCGGCCATGAGCTGGCTATCGAAGGCTGGCGCAGGCAGGATATGATCCGTTTCGATAAATATCTGCAGGCTTGGTGGTTTAAGCCGGCCAAGGATGCTTCCGACTACAATCTGCCGATTCCGAAGAGTGCTGTATCGGCTAACCCGAACCTCAAATAAAATGAAAAAGACAGTTATAATTATCAGCCTGTTAGCTCTCCTTTCCGCCTGCTGCTCCAAGCCGGTAGAAATCAGCCGCAGCGAACTTCACGATAAGATTGCCGGCGCCTGGCTGGGTCAGATGGTGGGCAATATCTACGGACTTGAGTATGAAAACAAGTTCGTTGATGAGCCCGGCGAGGGCCCCTTCGTCTGGAACAAGGCCATGCGGAAGATGGAGGCGGTCGACGGAGCCTTCTCCGATGACGATACCGATGTCGAGTATCTCTATCTCCTGATGATGGAGAAATACGGAATCGACCTCACTTACGCTCAGATCAAGGAAGGCTGGATGTACCACATCCGCGACCGCGTCTGGCTTGCCAACCGCGCAGCCCTCGGACTGATGCACTACGGTTTCACTCCTCCTCTCACTGGCAGTAAGGAGTACAATCCCCACTGGTTCCAGATCGATCCCCAGCTCATCAACGAGATATGGGCTTACACCGCACCCGGCATGCCCGCGTACGCAGCCGGCATATCCGACTGGGCGGCCAGGATCACCTCTGACGACTGGGCTGTGTCTCCTACTGTTGTGTATGGAGCCATGTACTCGGAAGCCTTCTATGAGAGCGACATACCTACTTTGATCCGCCATGCGAAGAACTACCTTCCGAAGGGAGACCGTTTTCGCAAGATAATCGACGAATGCCTGGAACTCTGGAAGAAGAATCCGGACGACTGGAAGGCCTCCCGCAAGGTAATTGCCGAGGAACTCTATGTCAATGAGCCGGACATCACCAAGAGCATCTGGAACGCCGACCTCAACGGAGCCATGGGAATTCTCTCCCTCCTCTACGGAGACGGCGATATCGAGAAGACACTCAACATCGGCTGTGCGCTCGGTTTTGATTGCGATAACCAGACAGCCACGATGTGCGGCCTTCTGGGCGTGATCAACGGTGTACAGGGCATCCCTCTCGACCGTGCAATGCCTTTCGAGCACTGGACCAAGCCCTTCAACGACCGTTATATCAATGTCACCCGTTACGACATGCCCGATGCATCCATCGAGGATATTATCGACCGGACCGTGGCCCTCGCCGAGAAGATTATCTTGGCACGAGGCGGTTCTTGCCGTGAGGAGGGTGACGAAGTGATCTATACGGTCAATACAAAGGCCCGCTTCAACAAGCCCGTCGAAGCTGCCGTCACCTTCGTGATGCCGGAAAAGAAGGGGCGTAATCTGGCTCCCGAGGCTGCGAAAATCCTCGCGCTGACCCGTGAAACGGACCGCGCGACCCTGGATTCTTGCTGGCTCACTATCCCTCAGACCTATCGTGCATACAGTGTGGATGTGATTAACGACGGTGTCGTCGGAGGTCCCGGAGCGGCATTCTATTCCCTCGGCAGCAAGTCCAACGCACCCAAGCGTGACTACTTTGGCTATCGCTGGGATAAGCCCATTACGACAGATATGATTTCGTTCCATTATGGCCCGCTCGAGGAATTCGGCGGATGGTACTCCAACCTGCACGCCGAGTATCTGGATGAAGACGGCGTCTGGCAGCCTCTGGATGCCACCCTTACACCCGACTGGCCCTACTGCGACGAAGTCTTCTTCCAGCCTCATAACGGCGAATTCATATTCACCTTCCCCAAGGTAACTACCACAGCCGTGCGCGTGATTGGAGATGATGCCGTCCTTATTCACTGGCATAAATACACCAAAGATGTAAGCGCCTTCATTTCGGTCACCGAAGTGGGTGTTTATGAAGCTGTCAAATAATGAAACGTTATATTCTCATTTTAGCCGCTGCTGCGGCCCTGATCTCCTGCTCCCATAGGACGGAAGTCACGCTCTCCCGTGACGCTCTTATGGACAAGATCATGGGCGGCTGGGCAGGCCAGACCATAGGCGTGGTATACGGTGCGCCCACCGAGTTCAAGCATCAGGGGACACTTATTCCCGACAGCCAGCCCATTTCATGGGGTGAAGGCTATGTGAAATACTGGTGGGACAAAAAGCCCGGCCTGTTTGACGACGTATATAATGACCTGACTTTCGCCGAGGCTTTCGAGCAGCTCGGTCTGGACTGCAGCAGCGAAGACCTCGCCCTGCGTTTCGCCTATGCTCCTTACCATCTGGCGCATGCGAATCAGGCAGGCCGCTACAACGTCCGCCGCGGCATTATGCCTCCTCAGTCCGGCAATTGGTTGAATAACCCTCATGCCGACGACCTGGACTTCCAGATCGAGGCTGACTTTATCGGTCTCATGGCTCCGGGCATGATCCCACAAGCCATGGATATTGCCGAACGCGTGGGTCACATCATGAACAGCGGTGACGGCTTCTACGGCGGAGCCTATGTAGGAGGCCTTTATTCAGCTGCTTTTATCGAAAACGACCCTGCGAAGATCGTGGACATGGCGCTTGCCCCCATTCCGGAAGAGAGTACCTTCTGGCAGTGCATCAACGACGTGCGCAAGCTGCATAAACGTTACCCCAGGGACTGGAAGCGCGCCTGGTTCAAGATACTGAAGAAATGGGGTGCAGACACAGGCTGCCCGAAAGGCGTGTTCCTCAGCTTCAATATTGACGCTAAAATCAACTCCGCTTACGTGACTCTGGGTATGCTTTACGGTGACGGAGATTTCGGCAAGTCAATGGAAATCGCCACGCGTTGCGGGCAGGACTCCGATTGCAACCCGGCGACCGTCGGGGGAGTGTTGGGCGTAATGCTCGGCCGCAGCGGCATTCCCGCCTTTTGGCGTGAGCCCCTTGATGATATCTGGAATCTGGACTTCGAAGGCACTGACGTGTCCCTCGCGAAGGGATCCCGCTACTCCATGGACCAGGCTCTGCAGCTGATTGAACGTAACGGGGGTAAAGTGACCGACGAGAGCGTGACCATCCCCGTGATGGCGGAGTGCAAGCTGCCGCTTGAGCAGAACTTCACCGATACCTATCCCATCTACCGCGATCAGAAAGACGCCTGGATGGAGGATGTGTACGAGTTTGATTTCAGTGGCAATGGCTTCTGCATCTGGGGCAATCTGGTCTGCCTGCGCGGCATTTCGAAGAACTATGCCGGCCGCGTGTCCAGCAAGCATGTAGGATCCGAAGTCTTCGCCCTCGCAGAGGAGGACGACACCTATGTGGCGGAGATTGAGGTTTGGATAGATGGTGAGCTGGATCAGGTGTCTATACTTCCCATGAAAGGCACTTCCCGCAAGCTTGAACCGGCCTGGAAGTACCTCATGCCCGAAGGTCGCCACCATGTCCGTATGGTGTGGCGCAATCCAGACCCTTCGCAGTATCTGCTGCGTATCAACGCTATTCAGTACTACTCATCCCATCCCGTAACCGATCCGTATTACCATAATTAAAATGAAAAGACTTCTGTCAATATTTGCTGTCATCCTGCTGGCCTCCTGTGCCCGTCAGGCCCTTCCCTACGGCCAGACCGTACAGATGGGGGAGGACGAGATGATGGACCGAATCCGCGGCGGCTGGTTCGCCCAGACGATCGGCTGCACCTACGGCGGACCGACCGAGTTTAAGTTCAAGGGCGGACTGCTTCAGGACGCACAGCCCATCTTCTGGAGTGACGACTATATCCGCGAGACCTTCGTAGAAGATCCGGGTCTGTACGATGATGTGTACATGGACCTGACCTTCCTGGAGGTGATGGCCGAGCTGGGTATAGACGCACCGGTAAGCGAGTTCGCGGACCGCTTTGCCAATGCCCCTTACAAGCTCTGGCATGCGAATCAGGCTGCGAGGTACAATATCCTGAACGGCCGCCCCGCTCCCGAGTCCGGACACTGGATGTTCAACCCGCACGCCGATGATATTGACTTTCAGATAGAAGCCGATTTTATCGGTATGCTCACGCCCGGACGCCCGAATGACGCTGCTGCCATCGCGGACCGTATCGGTCACATTATGAACTACGGCGACGGCTGGTATGGCGGCGTGTATGTGAGCGCGCTGTATTCATTGGCCTACGTCTGTGACGATATTCCTGCGCTTGTACGCGAGGCCCTGTTGACCATTCCCGAAGGCACGAAGTTCCGCAATTGCATCGAAGATGTGATCCGGTTCCATGCCAAATACCCGAATGACTGGAAGCAGTGCTGGTTCGAGGTTGACAAACGCCACAGCTTCGACGTCGGCTGCCCGGAAGGCGTGTGGAATGGCTTCAATATTGACGCCGTAATAAACGCCGCGTACGTGGTAATCGGCCTGCTCTATGGTGAGGGGGATTTTGAAAAGACAATGGAGATTTCCACCCGCTGCGGGCAGGATTCCGATTGCAACCCGGCCAGCGCCGCCGGTATTCTGGGAGTTATGTACGGCTACAAAGCCATTCCCGAGAAGTACCGTCGCGGTGCGGATGTGATTGCGGATCTGCCTTTCCCGTACACGACGCTCAGCCTGAACACTGCATGCTCCGAAAATCTCCGTCTTATGAAAGAGACATCCGGATGCAACGCCGAGGACGGAAATCTCATCTTTACGGTGGAAAAACCTGAGCCCGTACGCTATGAACAAAGCTTCGAAGGCATACGGCCAGTCGATAAGATTGTGCTGAAAAAACGTTTCACGGATGAGCTTACGCTCCGTTTCCGCGGCAACTCCATTGTCGTCGAAGGTAGCGTCGTGCAGACCGGCCACGATAACTCTGATTACCGTGCACGCCTGCAGGCATGGCTGGACGGACAGATGGTCGAGGAATTCGTGATGCCGTACGACTACATCACCCGCAAATATGAAGTTTTCTCCCGCTACTGCTTCGGCAGCGGAGAGCATACCCTTACTCTCAAATTGCTTAATCCGCACCCGGATTATGTGATAAATGCACAGGAAATGGTGATTTATGATGAGGATAAGTAAGATATTCGTCTTTGCCGCACTGGGCCTTCTGACTTGCGCCTGCGGGCCGGAAGAACGCAAACTCCCGCCCGTGGAACCGACGAATGTGCCGCGCTATGCGAGCAACATCCAGTATACCAGCGCCATGCTCGGCACCGTGCTGGCGTTCGACATTCTGCTGCCGGAAGGATATGTGCAGGACACCGACAAACGCTATCCGGTGGTCTATTGCTTCCATGGTTATGGCAATGACAACACCTCCTGGAATAACGAATACCTGAAACTCGAGCAGAAGGTAAAGGCCGCCGAGAGTAAAGGCATGACGCCCATGATATTCGTAATCCCCAATGGCCTGAAATCCTATTTCTGTGACAATTACAGCGGCTCCTACCCGTATATGACCATGATTGCGGAGGAGTTCATTCCGTACATCGACAAGACCTACCGGACACTTGCGGACAAGCAGCACCGCGCGGTGATGGGATATTCGATGGGCGCATTCGGAGCCCTGGCGACAGCCATGCAGCATACGGATATGTTCTGTGCGTCGGCTGGCCTCAGCATCTCCATGCGCACCGATGAGCAGTACATGACTGAGAGTCAGAGTGCCTGGAACAACCAATGGGGCCGCATTTTCGGCGGCAGCGGCACGACGGGCAAGGACCGTCTTACCGATTACTATAAGTCCCTCTGCCCGCTTCACCAGTTCACTGCCGAAAACAAGGCCAAGTATTCCCAGGTGCAATGGTTCGTAACCTGCGGGGACAATGAAAAGACCTTGCTTTATGGCAATGATGACCTGCATGTGATGATGCTCACCAACGGATACGCGCATGAGTACCGCGTGGGTGAGGGCGGACATTCTGAGTCTTACTGGAATACGGCCCTGGAGGAAGTCCTGCCCTGGCTTTCGTATGTGATGGACGGTGGCAGTGACTGGGAACAGCAGCTTCTGGAGGTCAATGTCCCCACGGACTTCACTCCCTCCGCTGATGGCGTCTTCGAGTCCGAAGGCTACAAGTCCGCAAGTACCGGCAAGGCCATTTACATGTTCTATAACGGCATAGATAAGTCTTGGATCAATGATGCGGTAGGCATACTGCAGCGCGGCATTTCCTTGAAGAAGTTTGTGATCCTGCCTTGCGATACTTCTGTCAAGTCCGTAGGCGAGTGGGTGGCCCAGTATTCCGGGCAATACAGTTTCGCTGCCTCCCAGGCCATTGCCCTTGGTTCTGCCGGTGGCCCCGTGCTTCAGGGACAGGACCACTTTACGACTCTTTACTTCGACAATGCCGAGATTGATTACAAGATGGATGTTTCCAAGTCTGTATTCTATTATCTCGGTCAGAGTGACTCCAATCCGCATTGTGCCGACCTCAATGCTCTTTACAAAGCCTGTAAAGAGGCTGATGCCGGCTTTAACTACCGCTGCCGCAATCACAATTCCGATGCCCGACTCGATTTCCTGGCCGGTATAGAATACATCAAACTTAACCTAAAAGATATCTAATGTATATGGCTAAGAAATGGTTCCTGATATTTGCGCTGCTCGTTCCTGTGTCGCTTTCGGCCCAGGTGCGGACGGTGACGGGAACCGTCTCTGACAGCGTAAGCGGCGAGCCGCTGCCCGGAGTCTCTGTTTTTTTGGAAAGCAGTCGTCAGGGAGTGATTTCGGGAATCGACGGCGAATGGTCCTTGAACGGTGCCTCAGACGGAGATGCTCTCGTTTTCTCCCTGCTTGGTTATGGGGTACAGCGAGTGGTTGTTTCAGAAAAAGATAGTTACGCGGTCCGCCTGGTACCCGAATCCCTCGCCCTAAACGAAACCGTATTTATTGGTTACGGTAATACCACGAAGAAGGAGATTACCGGTTCAGTGGCCAGCGTCGGAAGGGATGGCTTTAATTCCGGGGCGTATTCAGATGCCATGGGCCTGCTGCAGGGTAAGGTCGCCGGCCTTTCTATCGTAAATCCCGGTGGAGGTGACCCGAATGCCGCGTATGAGATATTGCTTCGCGGCGCTAATACATTGGTCGCCGGACAGGGCCCCCTGTTGATTATCGACGGCGTGGCCGGAGCTGACATTCGGGATATTAATTTCCAGGATGTGGAATCCGTGGATGTCCTCAAAGACGGCTCCGCTGCCGCGATTTACGGCACTCGCGGTACTAACGGTGTGATTATCATTACGACACGCAGGGCTCGCTCCGGCGAGACCTCGGTCGAATATGACGGGCAGCTGTCCGTGGAGACTGTTGCCCGTCGGGCGGTTCCTCTTTCGGCGGATGAATACCGGGATGTGATCAATACTTATCGCCCCGAATTGTCCGCGAATATCTATGGTTCTTCGACGGATTGGTTCCGGGAAATTACACGGACCCCCGTGAGCCACAGACATAATCTGTCCGTGGCGGGCGGCAGTGAGAAGTTCTCTCATCGCACAGTGCTGAACTGTGAGCAGAACCAGGGATTGCAGCGTTTTAACGATTTGAATAAGTTCTCCCTGCGTTCCAATATCCGGCAGTCCGCGCTGGAAGGCTGGCTGGATATGGATTACAATCTCTTCGTCTCTCATCGCAAACTGGTTCCTGCTTCAAGCGATGCGTTTGTGCAGGCCTTTATGCATAATCCCACAGAGCCCGTTCACAACCCGGCCGATATCGAGGCTGGTGGCTGGAACCGTATCTCGCAGATGGCATACTACAATCCTGCCGCGATGATTTATGAGCGAGACTGTCTCACTGAAAACGACAGTTACGGAGCGAATGTCAGAATAAAGATCAATATCCTTCCGATTCCGGGCCTTTATTGGGACAATTTCGTTTCGGCGAAGCGCAGCAGTAAAGATGAGCGCCAGTATTATACCAAATACTATCCGAGCCTGATAGGGACAAACGGCCAGGCTACTATCGAAGATAAGACCGAGAGTGACATCCAATTCGAATCAGTTGCCGGATATTCTCATTCATTTGGCCTTCACCGTCTGCAGGCAGTCGCCGGATATACATTTCAATATGGCTATTATACCACGTCGTACATGTCCAACTCCGGGTTTGACACGGATGCGTGGTGCACAAATAATATCGGAGCGGGATTATTCCTGACTTCCGGCACCGCGGGTATGTCATCGTATAAGGAGGATAATACCTATATCGCTGTTTTCGGACGCGCAATCTGGAATTATGATGACCGCTACATGTGCAGCCTGTCCCTGCGCCGGGATGGTTCAAGCCGCTTTGGCCGGGATCACAAGTGGGGCTGGTTCCCCGCTGTCAGCGCCGGATGGCGGATATCCAGGGAGCCGTTCATGTCTTCCGTGCAGTGGCTTGACGACCTGAAACTCCGCGCCGGCTACGGTGTCACGGGCAACCAGGACTTCGACAGCTACAAGTCAATCGTCATAATGAGGAGCAGCGGTCATTTCTTCTATGACGGAAGGTGGATCAATACTTATCAGCCTGCCAGCAATGCGAATCCCGATCTGGCATGGGAGAAGAAGGCTGAGTTTAACCTCGGTGCGGACTTCTCCGTGCTGAAGGGACGCCTGTCCGGTACCCTGGATTACTATCGCCGGGTGACTTCCGATCTGCTATACTCCTATTCCGTTCCGACTCCGCCGTATATTTATAATACCTATTTTACCAATGTCGGACAGATTACCAACCAGGGAATAGAGTTTTCGCTCACTGCCGTGCCCGTGTCGGGCGATGCCCTTAAGTGGACCACCTCACTGACTGCGGCCCATAACTCCAACGTGCTTGACTCCTTTACCAATGAGAATTTCAAGGATGCGGAATACAAAGTGGGCTGGGCCTCCGGAGGTGCATGTTTCTCCCAACGTCTGGTAGAAGGTGAAAGCCTGGGCACTTTCTATGCCCCTCACTACATCGGGACTGACAAATATGGCGATGACGTCCTTGAAAAACAAAACAACAGGGGAGAGGTCGACGAGTCGAACTGGATTAATGCCGGCTGCGCTTATCCCGACCTGACTCTGGGCTGGACGAATTCGCTGGTCATCGGACGCTTTGACCTGCAATGCCAGATCCGGGCATCCATCGGCGGGGAAATCCTTAATTGCTATGCTCTGGAGTATGATAATCTGGCCGGATTGAATTATACTAACATCTCTTCGACCTGGCTGGAGCATAACTGGAAGACAGGCCTAACATACAGGTATTCCGACCGCTTCATCGAGGACGCTACATACCTGAAACTGGATAACCTCAGCGTAGGTTACAGCATCCCCATGAAGGGCAGCCTGTTAAAAAAGGTGCATATGAGCCTTACCGCCCAGAACCTTCTCTGCCTTACTACTTACTCGGGAGTCGATCCCGAGGTCTCTCTGCTGGGCGTAGCCCCCGGCTTCGGCGATACCGGT
>JAFSTI010000111.1 GCA_017450585.1 Bacteroidales bacterium | reverse complement strand
CATGTAGTGCTGATCGCCATAGTGTTTGTGGCGGCGTACAGCTATGTCTTCGACAGCAAGTTGGATTTGAACGGCGATAACGCCACGTATATCGAGCTGGCGCGGAACATGGCGGACGGTCACGGGTACTGCCATATCGGTCCGGGCGGCACGGAGGCTCCCGCGAATCATTTCCCTGTCGGCTATCCGTTTATCCTCTCGGTGCTGATCACCCTGGGGCTGGATAATCTGATTGCCTTTAAAATCCTGAACGGCATTTTCATGCTGGCGGCCCTGCTGCTGCTTTACTTCACATTTCGCGGCCTGACGGCTGGCGTAGGGAAGGAGG
The DNA here is from genome assembly GCA_017450585.1 of Bacteroidales bacterium. GTDB lineage: Bacteria > Bacteroidota > Bacteroidia > Bacteroidales > UBA932 > Cryptobacteroides. The sequence goes on along the minus strand of JAFSTI010000111.1, from coordinate 9,227 downwards.
GCCTGGCAGGAGACACGGCACAGGGCCATGGCAAAGGAGCCGGCAGTTCAAGGGCGCAGGCCGGCCAGAATCAGGCAGGAGCGGCGATGGCATTGACCTTTACCCTGCTGGCGGCTGTCAGCGTGCAGCTGCTGAGGTTCGCGTCGATGGCGATGTCGGAGATGAGTTATATGGCCGTGTCGATGCTGTGCCTGTTCGCCCTGATGATGCTCGCACGCGACGGCCTGAGCAGCAAGGACGGGCAGGTCAAGACCGAGGACCGGAAGGAGTTCGGCGCGTGGTTCTGGGTGGCGGTGGTCAGCGCGGCGGCGGGCTATTACATCCGCGCCGTGGGAGCGTCGCTCGCATTCACATTGCTCATATTCTTCCTCGTCCGCGGCGAATGGAAACGGGCGGCGGTCGGGACAGGCGGCATTATTGCCCTCATCAGCCCGTGGTTCATACGCGGCAAGGTCCTGGGCCTGAAGACCCGCTACCTCGCTCCGATCCTGGCCAAGAATTACTGGCGGCCGGACGAGGGGCAGATTTCCAGCGTCGGAGAGTTTCTGGAGAAGACCTGGACCAACCTGGACGACACGGTCCTGCGCGGCTTCCACTCCGTCCTGTTCCAGGGCTGGCAGGGCTACGCGACGCAACCGACGAAAGCCGGAACCATTGTCCTGGGCTTCATCATATTGGCAATAGTTATCTACGGTCTGTGGTCGCTCAAGCCCATGCGCTGGGCGCTGCTGGCATTCCTGGCCGCAAATATCGGTTTTCTGCTGCTCTGGAACGGGGGCAATGACATCCGCTACGTCACGCCCTTCATCCCGGTGGTCTTCATGGGCTTCTGGAACGGCGTATATACATTGCTCGTAAAAATCATCCGCCCGCTCGCGAAGTTCGGCTGGCTGCCGTACCTGGCCCTGCTGGTCGCGTTGGGGTCAATAACGCCGCTGAAGAACCAGCACAAGGCCGCGTCCATGCCTACGCCGCCCGCATACCGGAACTTCTACGCCCTGGCCTCCGCATTTAAGGATGTACCCAAGACCGGCGATGTCGTGGTGTGCAACCGCAAGCCCGGGCTGTTCAAATACTACGCGCCCAAAGTCGTATCAGTCAGCTATCTGTACACCGCCGACTCCAAGGCGCTCATCTCCCGGATGGTAGACCAGAAAGTGGACTTTGTCGTCCTCGAACAGCTGGGCTACTCCTCCACCCCGATGTACCTATATCCTGCCATCACGGCATACCCGGAACTGTTTGAAATCGTTCAAGTCATTCCCAAACCTGACACCTACCTGCTGCGCTTCCACCGCGATAAGGCAGCCCAAATGCTTACTGAATAGATGAGATATCTACTTCGTGCCATACTCTTCTGCGCGGCTCTCTTCACCATCGCCTCGTGCGTGGACCCCGGAGAGACGGTCAGCGAAGAACTTAGAATCAGCCTCAGCGCCGAGACGGTCGACGGGGCACTGCTGCCAGCTTGGGACAGCAGCAGCGATGCCGGTATGCAAGACGGCCGGGGACAGATGAAACTCTCGCACCTGGAGGGAGACATATTCGCCGGCACAGGCACGGGGATTCAGGCGCCGGTAATGGTTTACAGTCCTTTCGACGAGGCGGCGACATTCACGGAAGAAGGCGTGAGTTTTTCATTGCCGGACAATTACATCTTCACCGAAGACCGGGCGCTGCCGCACGGCCTGGCACTCGCTGGCGCTGCCGACGGCACAAACGCCAGCATGCGGCACCTGCTCGGATACCTGGATCTGCCGGTGTGCGGCGGGGATATATTGAAAGCAGTCCAGTTTACCTCGCTCGATCCGGGCAGTTTTGTCTCCGGCACAGTGACGGCCCGCAGAGACGGCGGCATGGCACTGGAAGGTCAGGGCAAAAGCGTCAGCGTAAGCTTCCCGGAGGCTCCGATGTTCTCATACTCAGACACTTTGCACATACTCATACCGGTTCCCGAACAGACTTACCACAGCTACGAGATTGCCTTTGAAACCGAGGGCGACCCGGTAATCAAACGCGTGGACGGAGAGAGCCTCGAAGTGCAGGCAGGAAAAGTCACGAAAGCCGCGGCAGTCGTACTAAAAACCCCGCGTCTGCTGCGTTCATTCCGATTCCGCGCCGCTGATAATCCCGGGATGAAGAAAGATGTCGTCTTCGGTATCAATAACGAAATGGGGCTGGTCTTCGCGCGGATCAAGGACTATATCGGACTGAAGTCAATAGCTCCGTACTTCGAACTGGAGGATGGGGCCAGCGCGACCGTGGACGGAGTGCCCCAGGTCAGCGGAGAGAGCCGGCATAATTTCTATCATCCTGTTACATACGAAGTGACGGACCGTCGCGGATTCAAATACAGTTTCACCGTCAAGGTCGACCACTTCACCGGTCTGCCGGTCATGATTATCGATACTCCAGGCGCTCAGGAAATCACAAGCAAAGAAGTATGGCTCGAGGGTACGCACATCTACCTGGACGGAGTGGGGATTTATGACGATTACGAGACTGTCGCGGATGACCCGGACAATATCCGCGGCCGCGGGAACGCCACCTGGAACCGTTTCCAGAAAAAAGGATATAACATCAAACTCGGCAAGAAAGCCTCCCTGCTCGGGATGCCCAAGCATAAGCGCTGGTGTCTGATGGCAAACTACCGCGACCGTATCAAGATTCGTAACGATATCGCCTTCTACATAGCTAACGGCATGGGTGCGATGGGATGGAACCCGCACGGAGAATTCGTAGAGATTATCCTGAACGGCCGGCACATCGGGATGTACGAGGTGGTGGAGCAGATAAAGATAGATGACGGCCGCGTGAATGTCACCGAACTTGAGACCGACGAGAACGATATCTTTATCAACCTGAATGACGAGACTATCACGGGCGGATATGTCTTCATGATTGATGCCTATTTCGATGAGGAATACAAATTCCGCACGACCCGCCTGAACCTGCCCGTAGAATTCAAAGATCCCAACGACAACATCACCTCCGAGATGATGACTTATGCCCAGGACCTTTTCAACGAGTTCGAGCGAAGGCTCACGAGTTACGATTTCAAGGGCGTCTACGAGATGATAGATATGGACTCGTTCATAGACTTCTGGATACTGAACGATCTGGTGGAAAACGACGACGCGGCCAACGCCCACAGTGACTTCATCCATAAGGACCGTGGCGGGAAACTTATAGCCGGTCCGGTGTGGGACTTCGACTCATTCACCTGGCGCAGTCCGAGCCAGCATTTCAATATGCGAGGCAAGATGTGGTATCCTTATCTTCTGAAAGACAAGGCCTTCTGCCGCAGGGCCTTGCAGAGATGGAACTCTTACCGGGATTTCCTGCTCACCGTGCCTCAGTACGCCGAGCAGCGCTGCTCATCCATCGAGCGTTCAGAATCCTACGATGCCGCGCTCTGGTGGCCTATCGTCGGTAACGCCAATAATTTCGGGGACGAGCACCTGAGTTTCAGGGAAGCACTCACGCGAATGAAAACCAACTTTGCAGGCCGCTTCACGGCGATGGAGGCATATCTCTCTGGCATTGAAGCCGCTGCCACTTATGACAGTTCGAAATAACAGCACAACCAAAGCAGTTTTTTATTACCTTTGAAAAATTAGAAATCTAATAACTAAACCGCATATGAAAAAAGACAAGTACCCCTGGACCTATTCCTCCCTTGGCGGAGTCGTGAGAGTAAAGATTTCTTCCGGACAAGACATCGCCCATCTCGGCGAACTTGACAAGAAATTATGGACTGTACTCAGCTGCCCGACTACCGGCCTGGAATTTGACCCCAAGACCCTCGCAGCCATTGACGTCGACAAAGACGGTAAGATTCGTGTCGACGAGGTTATCGCCACCGCCAAATGGCTCACTTCCGTAATCAATGACCCTGACCTCCTTCTCAAAAAGGAGAGCGAAATGCCACTGTCGGCATTCAATACCGACAGCGAAGAAGGCGCCGCCCTGCTCAAATCTGCAAAGCAGATACTCAAGAACCTCGGGCTGAAGAAAGACAGCATCAGCGTAGATGACAGCGGCGACAGCGTGCGCATCTTCGCCGACACCAAGTTCAACGGCGACGGAATCATCACCCCCGCCTCCACCGATGACGAAGCGCTTAAAGCTCTTATCGGCAATATCATCGCCTCCGTGGGCGGACGTACCGACCGTAGCGGCGTAGACGGAGTAGATACCGAATTGATCGAACAGTTCTACGCAGCCTGCGAGGCCTATGCGGCATGGCAGGACGCAGCCGAGGCCGGCAAGGCAGACATTTTCCCTTACGGGGACAATACCGCCGCCGCGCTCGACGCCGTGAACGCACTCAAAGACAAGATCGCTGATTACTTCATGCGCTGCAAGCTGGTCGCATTCGACCCCGCCTGCTCTGACGCAGTCAACGTATCCGTGGACCAGATCAGCGCCATCAGCGACGCCGACCTGAGCACCAAGGGAGAAGAGATTGCCGCATATCCCCTCGCCCGCCCCGTGGCCGAAGGTATCCTTCCTCTCAAGGATGGTATCAATCCCGCATGGCAGGCCGCATTCGCTAATCTGAAGGCTCTCGTACTGGATGCAGAGTTCCCGAAGGCCAAGGGCATTACCGAGGAGCAGTGGAACGCCGTTCTCGCGAAATTCGGTGCATATACCGCATGGACCGGATCTAAAGCCGGAGCAGAGGTGGAAGGCCTGGGCCTCGATGTCGTGAAAGCCGTCATCAAGGAGGCACGCAAGGAAGATCTCCTCGCCCTCATCGAGCAGGATAAGGCCCTCGAAGCCGAGTCCCTGTCCATCGATGCGGTAAATAAACTGATGCTCCTTTACCGCGACTTCTACACCTTCCTGAATAACTATGTAGACCTTTCCGACTTCTACAATCCCGACCGCGACATCAAGGCCATCTTCCAGGCCGGACGCCTGTACATCGACCAGCGTTCCACCGACCTGTGTATCAAGGTTGACGGCCCGTCCGCAGAGATTTCATCCCTGAGCGGAATGTACATCCTGTACTGCAATTGCGTCAGCGAGAAACTCGGAAAGAGCATGAACATAGCTGCCGTGATTACCGACGGTGACGTGGACGGACTGCGCACCGGAAAGAACGCGGTCTTCTATGACCGTGCAGGCAATGACTGGAGCGCGAAAGTGACCGCCATCGTGGAGAACCCGATCTCCATCCGCCAGGCCTTCTGGGCCCCTTATAAGAAAGTAGGCCGCTGGATCAATGACAAGATCGACAAGAGCGCAGCGGAGAAGAACGAGAAATCGATGTCGAATCTGACAGCTGCAGCCGACAATACGACATCAGCTAAAGACGGCAAGGACGCGGCAGCGGGAATGAAATCAACTTTCGACATCGCCAAGTTCGCCGGTATCTTCGCCGCCATCGGCATGGCTATCGGTTTCATCGGGTCGTTCCTGGTGTCACTTGCGACAGGCATCAGCAAGATTGAGGTTTTCGGCTCGAAATTCTTGGGGTTAATACTGGTCATCATCGGCATCATGCTGCTGATTTCCGGACCTTCCATGTTCATCGCGTGGCGCAAGCTCCGCAAGCGTGACCTCGGTCCCGTGCTGAATGCCAACGGCTGGGCCATCAACTCCTCCGCCTTTGTCAATATCAAGTTCGGCGCTACTCTGACCGACCTGGCTAAGTACCCGAAGCTGGGTGCAGTCGATCCGGCCGCCCGCAAGAAGCAGAACCGCAGACGTTTCTGGAGATGGTTCATCTGCATCCTGATCATCGCCTGCGGAGTACTGTTCTTTACTGATAACCTCAAATGCATCGGTCTGCCCTTCCATAAGGAGAAGCCCGTCGAGGTAGAACAGGTAGAGGCAGCTCCTGAGGCCGAAGCTCCCGCTGCGGAAGAGGCTCCCGCCGCAGAGGCCGCAGCCGAATAGAGCAAATGGCGCGCAGACATACCAAAATCATTGTAATAAGCATCATCGCCGGCATCCTCGTGGGTGTAACGGCGGTGTTGCTTATTAACCGTGCGTATATTCGCACTACATCCAATGAGTATTGTATGTCCTGCCACTATCATTCTGAAGCCGACGAGGCCTGGAAGCAATCCCACCACTTCCAGAACGCCAGCGGCACCGTTACGAACTGCGCCGAATGTCATCTGCCACCGGCGGACGGTAGCGGACGCCAGTTTGCGGCTAAGGTCCGCATGGGGGTCAAGGATCTGGTATCATATAAGACCAAAAAGCCCGGGGACATAGACTGGGCGGCAAAAAGGGATCCGGAATATGCCCGCAAGATTGTTTATAACGAGTCTTGCAAGGCCTGCCACCAGACGCTGTTTCCTGAGGGGCTTTCGGATGACGGCGTGACCGCGCATCTCTACTACGAGGAGAACGAAGCGAAACTGGACCTGCAGTGCATAAGCTGCCATTTGGACGCAGGACATCATATCGAAGGCTATAGCCACAAGAAAATGACCGGCGTGCCGATTGGCGGTGCCTCAGACGGTCCGGTGTATATCCATCCGGCGACATTGACAGGATTCGAAGACTATGTCGAACTGATACCCGGCACCCGCGCATCCATCAGCATGAAGGCCATTCCGGGTGGGGAGTTCACGATCGGCAGCCCCTCTGATGAGGCATTTCGCAGCGAGGATGAAGGTCCGCAGAAAAGGATTGTCATTTCCCCGTTTTTCATGGGCGAGTCCGAAGTGAGCTGGGATCAGTACTGGGCATTTTATGCCGAAACCATGTCCGAAGGCAGAATTGACCCGATCGAAGTGATGGAGCACAATAGCACCGAGGGTATTGACGCGGTAAGCGGACCCACTCCCCCGTTCGGCATTCCCGACCAGGGCTGGGGCATGGGGGACAGACCGGCGATTACTATGACACATTACGCGGCCGAGGTTTTCTGCCAGTGGCTGTCGATGAAGACCGGACGCCATTACCGCCTGCCGACCGAGGCCGAGTGGGAATATGCCGCACGCGGAGGCAGCGAAGGGGCATACTTCTTTGGAGGTGAACCCCGGAGACTTTCCGCACGGGGAGCTTTCAAAGGCATCTTCAAACCTGATACTACACTGATCAACAGCTACGCCGTCTATGCCCTGAACAGCCGCGGACGGACCGCAGAACCTTCGTCGGTCAAGCCTGGTCCTTTCGGACTGCGGAATATGTACGGCAATGTTATGGAGTATTGCTCCGACTGGTATTCTCCGGATGCCTACTCCAAACTGCGCGACGGGCAGACGGATCCGACCGGACCTGCTGACGGCACCGAGCATGTGGTGCGCGGAGGCATGTACTCCGATGACGCATCGGCGCTGCGCAGTGCTGCCCGAGCTCATACCATGCACGAGCAATGGCTCCGCACCGACCCCCAGATGCCGAAGAGTATCTGGTGGTATTCAGACATTAAAGGCATCGGCTTCCGGGTCGTATGCGATGTTCCCGATAATTTGATTGTACCATAATATGAGCGAGAAAAGAATTGACAGACGAGAGTTTCTCTCCTATTCCGCGGCCCTGGGCGTGACCGGGCTGGTAGGCGGATCGCTGCTTTCATCCTGCGGCAAAGGTTCCAAAAACACCCCCCTCCGCACCGGTTACTACGTACCTGAATTGCCCGACAAAGCTATCGACGGACGCACGCTGAAAGTCGGCGTGGTCGGCTGCGGAGGACGCGGCAGCGGCGCTATTATGAACCTGCTCGATGCAGCGAACGGCATTGAGGTAACCGCACTCGGAGATGTGTTCGCCGACCGGCTGAACGGTCTTCGCGCCAAACTCCTCAAAGAGCGCAATATCACCGTTCCCGAGGCCAATTGCTTCACCGGCTTCGAGGCATACAAGAGCGTTATCGACTCCGGCGTGGACATGGTCATTCTTACTACCCCGCCCGTATTCCGTCCCGAGCACTTCCGCTACGCCACGTCCAAGGGCGTTCACTCCTTCCTGGAGAAGCCGGTCGCCGTGGACCCGAAGGGCTACAGGACCGTAGTGGCGGCGGCGAGGCAGGCCGAGGCCAAGGGGCTGTGCGTGATTACCGGTACCCAGCGCCATCACCAGAGGCCGTATGTAGAAGCATACAAGCGCATTTCGGATGGAATGATCGGAGAAATTACCGGGGGCAATGTGTACTGGAACCAGGGCATGCTTTGGTACCGGGAGCGTAAGGCCGGCTGGAGTGACATGGAGTGGATGATCAGGGACTGGGTCAATTGGAAATGGCTGTCCGGAGACCATATCGTCGAGCAGCATGTGCACAATATCGATGTCTTCATGTGGATGAGCGGCCTGAAGCCCGTCAAGGCTACCGGTATGGGGTCCCGCAATCACCGTGTCACCGGCGACCAGTACGATCAGTTCAGTATCGACTTTGAATTCGAGAACGGAGTGCACCTGCATAGCATGTGCCGTCAGATCAACGGCTGCTCGAACTACGTGGGCGAGTATGTACACGGCACAAAGGGCTGGTGGAGCAGCAAGGAAGCTACTATCTACGATCTGCAGGGCAATGTGCTCTGGAAGTTTGACGGCGAGGCCGAGAAGGCCTCCTTTGCCCAGACCAATCCCTACGTCCTCGAGCACGTGGATTGGGTAAATCACATCCGGCGCGGCGAATGCCATGTAGAGGCCGAGGAGACCGCCATATCCACCCTCGCAGGCGTGATGGGGCGTGAAGCCGCCTACACCGGCAAGTCCGTGAAATGGGATGAGATCAGCGCCTCCCCGCTGGATTACATGCCTTCCAAACTTGAGCTCGGGCCCATGGACATGTCCGCATACAAGGTGGCTGTACCGGGCTCCGAAAAAGTAAATGATCCCAGAAAATAGCTTCCGTCATGGATAGAAGATCGTTTTTCCGCACATCGGCGGCGGGGCTTGCAGGCGCTGCCATAGCGTCTTCTCCCATTGCCCTCGCCACATCCTGCTCATCCGAGGCATCGGCACGCAGAGCCCTGAAACTGAATATCTCTTTCCAGGAGAAGATTGCTCCGGGAGAGAATCTCGCCGAGAAATTCGATTTCATGGAGTCATTGGGCGTGACCGGATTCGAGCCTAACGGCCGCGGGCTTCGCGGGCGCATCGGAGAGATCCGTGAGGCGCTCAGCGGGCGCAATATCCGAGTGTCGGCCATATGCGCAGGATTCCAGGGTTTCATTCTGGCCGAGGACCCTGCCGTTAAGGAGCAGTTCGATTCTTCCATGCGGGAGATTATCGCGGCGGCCGGAGAACTTGGTTCCGTG
>JAFSTI010000110.1 GCA_017450585.1 Bacteroidales bacterium | reverse complement strand
GCATAGTTCAATATGGACAATTCCACGAGCGAGGAGTCGTCTCCGCTCTCGGCCACTTGTGCGTACCAGGTGCAGGCCTGCTCCTTCCGTCCCATGGCTCGCAGGGTCTCGCCCATGTAGAAGCGGGCGTTCTGAATCTTCGAGCCTTCAGGGTAAAGGGAGATGTAGTTCTGCAGAGCCGTAAGGGCCTTGTCGTAATCCTCGGCCAGATACATCTGCTCGGCAGTATTGTAATAAATCATCTCTTTATCACCTTCACTGCGGCGCAGAGGATTGCCCAGGCTCTCCATATAAGCGATGTACTTGCCAGGCTCGCCCTTCGCCTGGTAGACAGACTCCAGCGAGAGGAGGGCTTCATCACGGTAGCCGCTCTCCGGGTACTCCCCTACCACCTGACGGTAGCAGCTGATGGCGGCGTCGTAATTACGCCTGTTGCGTTCGATCATACCCATCTCGATTAACGCACGGGCAGGATAGATGCGGTCGGTAGATTTCTCACGAAGAATGCGGAAGCAATTGTACGCCTCTCCGCTGAGGTTCAGGCTCACGTAAGCGCGTCCGAGTTCGAACAGGGCATCGGAGTAGAACGGGATATTCGGATCACCCTGGAGGATGGGGCGCATCACTTCGGTCTTCTGGCGCATCTGTCCCTGCAGGCCGCAGGACATGCCCTGCTGATATAGAGGATAGTAGCTTTCACTTAGTCCGAACTCATCGGCAAATGCGCTGTAAGCCGCTGCGGCGCCTTTATAGTCGCGGGTCATGAAGAGGCAGTCGGCCTTTCTGAGGGATGCGTCACGGCGATGAGCTTCGCCACCCCCCTGCAGGTAGTTGGTAAACCAGCGGGATGCGGCGGGGAAATCATTCTGCCTGAAATAGCAGTATGCCAGATTATATATAATCGCGTCGCCCTCGGGATAACGGTCCAGGGCAGAAAGGTTGTAGAGGTCAGAATAGACCTTGGCAGCCTCATCGTAACGGCCGGACTTATAATAGCATTCCGCCAGCCAATAACGGCAGAGTTTATTGAAATTATCCGAACGGGGCGTATAGTAGGCCGCTGCCTTCAGGCAGGGAACGGCATCAGACCAGCTTCCGCGCGAGATAAGTTCTTTGGCACGCAGGAAATTGGCCTTCATGTAGTTAGACTTCATATCGGAGTCTAACTCGTCGATATTGTCATATGCCTCGACGGCCGCGGCATAGTCCCTGTCCACCAGGGAGGCCAGGGCCATGTAGTAGTACAGGCGGTCGCGGTTTCCGGCGTTAGGATAGCTGGACATGTAAGTCTTGAAGGGCGCCGTATCCCGGTTCAGGTCGAAAGCCAGTTTAGCATAGTTAAACAGTGCGTCTTCGCGGATATCCTTTCTGAAGGGCATCTCACAGGCGGCCTTGAAGGAATTCAGGGCGGATACCTTATCCTTCAGTTTGATGTAAGAGTATCCGAGCTGATATGCAGCGACCTGTGCCAGAGAGTCTTTCACCACGCCCATCTGTTTGTAGTGACGCACCGAGCCCTCATAGTCGCCGAGTGCATACTGGAGGGATCCGGCATAGAAATGATCGGCACGCGACATCGCGGTCTCGTCTACCTCCTCCATCGAATAGTATTCAGCGGCCTTTCCGGCATCGCCGAGGACAAGGTAGGATTCGGATATGATACGCGCGAGATGAGGACGGCGCTGCTCGGGGATATTGTAATAAACCTCTTCGCCGTGCTCACGCACATATTCGTAGTCCTTCAGCATGAAGCGGCACTCAAGCTCATAGTAAAGGGCGTTATCACGGAAACGGACATCATCGATACAAGCGTCAAAATGTTTGACGGCGGTACCGAACTCATGGACAGAGTAGCAAATCGTGCCGAGGAAATAATTGGCAGTCGCGGTGTAGTCTGACTGAGGAAGTTCAAGCACACGTTCGAAACCATAGCGGGCGGCATCCATCCGGCCGTCCACATAGTCACAATAGGCTGATTTCATGTACAGGTCAGCCTTCTCCCTGCCGGACAGGCGGGAGACATCCGTGTACTGGAACTCGCGTGCCGCCAGGGTGTAATTGGCCGCATCGAAGAAATGACGGGCGAGATTATAATGGATCTGCGCCGACAGAGGAGTCTGTCCGTACTTGGCGGCATAATCCTCCGAAGCGGTCATAAGATCCTCTCCGGAATTCTTTATCCTGCACAGGAGCATATATCCTTCGGTCAACGCATCCTGCGGCAGGGCGCTGAAGGCGAAGAAGGCCTGCTGATACAGGGCATTCTCATATAATTCGACAGCTTCACGGAAGGCTTTTCGCGGCAGACGGACCGCCGCGGTGGTCTTATCTTCTCCGCGATATGTCTCGCGACGGGCTGAAGGCCCCGCCGACAGCGCGGCGAAGAGGGTGAAAGCGATAGCTAAGTGCCTGATTTTCATACAATACGTACTATTCGTCTTTAATCTTACAAATGTACGTAAAATCCGGCAAAAAAACAAGCGGAAAAAGGCTATCTTTTAGATGAAAAATACCTGCAGAAAACTGCTGCACCGCACTTCTCACAGGCGGGTTTACGGGCAGTGCAGACATAGCGTCCGTGGAGGATGAGCCAATGGTGCGCCAACGGCCTGATTTCCTCGGGAATATAGGCCTCCAAGTCAGCCTCGACGGCATCCGGAGTCCTCCCGTCTGAAAGGCCCATACGATGGGATACACGGAACACGTGGGTATCCACGGCGATGACTGGGGCGTCAAACCAGACAGCTGCAACCACATTGGCGGTTTTATGGCCCACTCCGGGCAGCGTCATCAGTGTCGGAATGTCAGAAGGCACCTGTCCGTCGAATTTCTCCGCAAGTATCGTGGCTGTCTGCTTCAGATGGAGCGCCTTGGAATTCGGATATGAGACGCTTTTAACCAGGGCGAGGATGTCCTCCAGGGAGGCGGCCGCCATGCTCGCGGGTGTAGGATATGCCTCGAAGAGAGCCGGCGTGACCATATTGACCCGTTTATCCGTGCACTGGGCCGAAAGCATTACGGCGACCAGCAGTTGGAAGGGATTCTGAAAATGAAGTTCGCTGGCAGCCTGCGGCATTGCCTCCTGGAAATACCGCATCATGAGGGTATATCGTTCGGATTTACGCATTGTCCTCGACGCAACTTTCGTCCTTGCAGATGAATACGCGCCCGGGATAACGTTCGACGATACTACGGTTATGTGTTACCATAACTATGGCAGTACCGTCTTCTTTATTGATGCGGCGGAGCAGTTCCAGAATGCCGGTGGCTGTTTCGTCATCGAGATTACCGGTAGGTTCGTCGGCCAGGATTAGTGACGGACTGTTCAATATGGAGCGGGCGATCGCAATACGCTGCTGCTCTCCGCCCGAGAGCTGATGGGGCATCTTGTGGGACTTAGTCTCCATCCCCACGCTTTTAAGCACCTCTTCTATGCGCTTATCTATGCGGGCGGCTTCCTTCCAGCCTGTCGCACGCAGCACGAATTCCAGATTATCATGTACGCTGCGGTCCATCAGCAGCTGAAAATCCTGGAAAACGACCCCCAGTTTACGTCGCAGATACGGAATATCCCGGGAGCGGAGGATACGGAGGTCATATCCGCACACTTCCCCTTCCCCGGCAGAGAGTTTGTTTTCCGCCGTCATTGTCCTGATAATGGAAGTCTTGCCGCTGCCGACTTTGCCCAGGATATATACCAGGTCACCTTCGCCCACTTCCATGTTCAGGGAGTAGATGACGGTCTCTTCGCCGTTTATGATATCGGCGTCATGGAAGCGTACGAGTGCCATATCAAGCAAACTGCTGTTTCATCTTTTCAATCTTCGCATCGGCATCGTCCCCCTTCGCGCCGAAGTAGAATTTGATTTTCGGCTCGGTACCGGAGGGGCGCACGGATACGACGTCTCCGGCCTGATTGAAGAACTGGAGGACATTGGAAGAAGGCAATCCGGTCGCCGCCGTGTCCAGATAATCCACGGTCCTTACGACTTTCGACCCGCAAATCTCGACGGGCGGACATGCACGGTAGTTCTTCATCATCTCCCGAATCTCCTCGGCGCCGGTCTTTCCCTTGCGCACGACGGACACGAGACCTTCCTTGCGGTAGCCGAACTCCTTGTAAATCTTCTGCAGGAGCTGGTACAGCGTCAGGCCCTGCTCCGCCGCCCATGCCGCGCATTCAGCAATCATCATGCAGGAGACCTGCGCGTCCTTATCACGGACAAATTGCCCTACATTAAAGCCGTAGCTTTCCTCACCGCCGCAGATGAATTCACCGTCAGCCTCATGCCGCTTGACGACCTCCGCAATGTATTTAAATCCGGTCAGGACGTTGTACACGGGCACACCGAAGGCGGCGCAGATCTCGCTGATCAGTTCAGTCGTGACAATAGTCTTCACCACGTACTTGCCGGGCTTGCCCAGGCGGCCGAGCTCTTTCCAACGGGTCAGGATATAGTAGGTCAATATGGATGCGGTCTGGTTCCCGTTCAGCAGGACCATCTTGCCCTCATTGTCACGTACGGCAATACCCATGCGGTCGGCGTCCGGGTCGGTGCCCATAACGATGTCGGCCCCGCTGGCATCAGCCGCTTCGAGCGCCATCTTCAGGGCGGCGGGCTCTTCGGGATTGGGCGAGACGACTGTGGGGAAATCACCGTCGCTGACGTCCTGCGCAGGCACGTGTACTATGTTTTTAAAGCCAATACGGCTGAGCAGTTCCGGCACGAGCCTTACTCCGCAGCCATGCAGAGGCGTATATACGATTTTGAGTTCCGGATGGGCGGCGCAAGCCTCGGGAGTGAGGGATAAGGACTGAAGGTCACTGAGGTACTTTTCGTCCACGTCCCTGCCCATTACATTAATCTCGCCACAGCGTTCGCCGGCGGTGAATTTGACCATCGAGGGATCGGTGATCTTCGCCACTTCGGCTACGATTTCCTTATCCACGGGAGACGTGACCTGTCCGCCGTCTGACCAGGAGACCTTGTATCCGTTGTATTCCTTCGGGTTATGGGATGCCGTTATCATGATGCCGGCGACAGCTCCTTTCAGCCTGACCGCGTAGCTCATTTCGGGAGTAGGACGGATATTGTCAAAGATATAGACGTTAATTCCGTTTGCAGAGAGGACATCAGCAGTGATGCGGGCGAATTCCTTGCTGTTATTACGGCTGTCGTATGAGATACAGACACAGGGGTCCGCGTCTTTGACGTGCTTGAGAATATAGTTTGCAAGGCCCTGCGTGGCCATTCCTACCGTGTACTTATTCATACGGTTGGTACCTACGCCCATTATGCCGCGAAGTCCGCCGGTACCGAATTCAAGGTTTTTATAGAAGGCGTCCTCAAGAAGGTCGGGATCGCTGTTTCTCAATTCGATGATTTGAGTTTTGGTCTGAGGGTCGAAGTCCCCGGTTAGCCAATGCTGTACTGCATCCAAGTAATTTTCCATATCTTTGTCAAAAGTAACTTACAAATATAGCAATTTTTGATGAAATCCAGCTTCGCCGGAATACTGTCTGACCTGTCGGCCGCCCAGGCTTCGAAACTCACCGCTAAACTCCCTTCGTGGGCTGCCGCGGGCGTATCCGTGCCGACGACGCTCAGCCTGGAGCAATGCAGTTCCGAACCGACAGCCCTCTACAAAGCCCGCCTCGCCCGCAGCATCATGGCCGCGGGAACAATCGGAGGCAGGGAGACACGGGCGAACATTGCCCTAAGTTTTAGTGAGCACGGGTCTCCCCTGCCGCCGGAGAGCACGGTGGCGGACGAGCACGTTGCCGGAAGCAGCGCGGCCGCGGGCTCTCAAAAAACAAGGACAATGTTCGCCCGCGGCCGGCTACTTCCGGCGTTGTGGACCGTGGCGGACCTGACCGGCGGGCTGGGTGTGGACAGCTGGGCCTTCAGCCAGGTAGCCGGGCGGGTAATCTACAATGAACTGTCACCCGACCTGGCCCGGCAAGCCTCTGAGAACTTCCGGATCCTCGGCTGCGACAACATCACAGTCATGAACCACAGCGCCGAAGAGGCCCTGGACCAGATCCGGCAGAGCGCCGAGCTCAAGCCGGGCCCGGAAGAAAGTGATACCAAGGAAGAGCACGCGAGGCTGTTAATCTACCTGGACCCTGACCGGCGGGCCGCGACCGGGGCCAAAATGGTCAGGCTGGAAGACTGCCGCCCAAATCTGATAGAACTGCTTCCCCGCCTGCTGGATTCAGCGCCTTATATACTGGTTAAACTCTCCCCGATGCTAGACATCACCCAAATGCTGTGGCGGCTATCTGGCTGTGTGTCAGGGATTTGGATACTTTCGACCCACCGGGAATGCAGGGAGCTAATAGTACTTATCTCCCGGAATATCAGCACTTTAGCCGCCACAGCTACAGCTACTGTCATCACCGTCGCAGAGGTCCATCCTGACGGCACAGCCGACGAACTCCACTTCGAAGCTGAGGCACGGCCCTCCGGGCAAACCGCGCCAAACCGGTCTGTGACAAATCCCGCAGGCATCCCCCTGACAGCAGCCATTCCGGAGCCGGGAACTTACATCTTCGAGCCCGGGGCGGCGCTGATGAAATCAGGCTGTTTCGCACAGTTGTGTTCCCGATACAATCTATCCCAGTTGGACACATCCACCAGACTGTTTGTATGCAACAAGCAGGGTAATCAAGAGTATAGTTCAGAACCGATTCCCGAGTTGGAGCCTTTCGGCCGGTTCCGCCGCGTAAGCAGTATCAGGCCCTTGTCGGGAAAGACCCTGAAAGAACTAGGCAAAGAGTATCCCCGCTGCGAAATCACCGCGAAAAACATCCCCATGACTACCGACCAGGTACGCGACCGGATGGGCAGCGCCCCGGGCGGGGATGTCCACATTTATGCGACCTCCATACTCGGTCGGCGCTCAGTAGTCATCTGCACCGCCAGCGCTCAGCAACTACGATAACGGTGGAATCAGCGTACCGCCCAGAAGGGGTCGTCGGTCCAGTCGGCAGGGAATCCCATCTGAGAGACATCAGCGACACGGAAAGAGCCGATCAGCGAGCGCAGACGGGCCGCGAAAGTATTGGTGGGCTTAACTTTATCCTGAAGATACTTGATAATGCAGAGAGTCAGATAGACATGACGCCCGGCATCGGGAGCCTGCGGCGGGAAACGGCGCATCGGGGTCTGAGGAACCATCGCCTGGACACTGAGTTTTTTATTCCACAGGCGGGAATGGTGCGCGCAAGTATTGCGTATATACACCAGATGTTCCAGCCAGGACTCAAAGACCGTCGGTGCGACTCCGTAATACTCCGATATACTGCTTTTCATCGGTCCGGGGTTCAGCAGTTCATATATTGAGGACAATGTCCCCATGGACGTCGCCTCCAGGGCCAGCCAGCAGGGCGGCAGGTCATTGGAATACTTCTCGTAAAAACGGATGACAGAATCATTGTCCGAGCGATGGACCTCGGAAGAGATCCTGCGCATAAGGGAACGATGCTCCCGGACATCATAGAAATACGCGGAGTTGGTATACCAATATCCCGCATCGGCATTGGCGGAAGCATATCCCATCCGGGCCCGGATCGACACCTCGACCTTCTCCAGTTCATGGAAAATCAACTCCCTGAAACGCCGGTCGAAACCATAAAGCGCATACACATCCTCGAGCGTGGCCCCTTCCCGGTAAATATTCCGGGAGCGATCCTCCATGAAAGGCACGAGGTAGCTCTTGAAGCGGTTATAACTGATATTCTCGAAAATCTGTAAGGCCCTCGCCTCATCGTCGATTATGAGCCCGCGCGAACGCAGCACCCGCACCAATTCTTCAGGCGAAACCGCCCTGTCGTGAAATACCTTCTTCATACCATTAACGATTAAGAAGCCAGCGCGTCCAAAACTCCTGATCTGCAATTTCGGAATGCCGTCCCTGCGCTCCCCTGTAGCCATGCATGCCGCCCGGGTAGATCATCAGATCGAACTGCACTCCCCTGCGTTGCAGGACATCCGCGAGCTGAAGGGTGTTCTGGAAATGTACATTGTCATCAGAAGTGCCGTGCGTAAGTTTCAGAGCACCTGAGGGCAATGAATCCCCCGCTCCACTGCGGGCCGCTTCCAGCACGCACGAGCTCCGGTAGCCGCTCTCATTGTCCTGAGGCCTGAGCATAAAACGCTCGGTGTAGTGACTGTCGTACAGGCTCCAGTCGTACACTCCGCCGCCGGCGATGCCGCAACGGAAGACGTCGTGATGACGGATCAGGAGCATTGCCGTCATCGTCCCGCCGAACGAAAAGCCTTCTATGCCAATGCGCTCCGCGTCTACATACGGCTGCTCCGCGAGCCACTTGGCCCAGGTCAATGCATCCGTCACCGGGACGGAGGTCAGGTCCTTGAACACCAGATCCGAACCGCGGCGGCCACTGTGCCCGGCAGCGCGGGTGTCTATTGTAATTGAAATAATACCATTGTCACTAAACCAGCGGTAGCGCTCCGGGCTCAGCCAACGCTCGCGCACGTAGGCGTTCTGCGGCCCGCCGTAAATCTCCATACGCACGGGATAGCGCTTCGACGGGTCAAACCCCGCCGGATATGTGATCGCGCCGGGCATGGGCTGACCGTCCTCCGCTTCGATCCAGACGACTTCCGGGAGGGCGTAGTCACCGGCACGGAAACTATCCGGAGCGGCGTCGGCAAGTTTGAAAGATGAGTGAAGGGCGGGAAGATTGATATGGTGCATGCGGCCCTTCAGTTTCGATTGGCGGCGGTTGGCCCAGGCAGAATGCGCACGAACCGTCTCGTATATCCAGACCTGCGTAGGAGTGCGGAATCCGGAAAGCTGGACGCTGAACCACCGGCCGTCAGGGGAAAAAGTCACCTGCGCGGCATTCAGGGAAGGATCGGTTAGGGCAATAATACTCCCGTCGGAGATGTTCAGGCTGTAGAGCGTGTTGCGGTAGGAGCAATCGCGCCGCGCGGTGAAGTACAGGAGTCCCGTCTTCTCATCCACGCGCAGCAGCCGAATGCCGCGGTTTTCACCGCCGGAAAGCTTCTTGAAAGTGCGGCCGTCGTAGGAAAGGAAATATATCTGCTGGAAATCCGTCTCAAAATCCCGGGCGACATACATGCCCTTCGGCGTGAAAAGCATATCGTCCAGCCACTCCAGCCAGGTCATGCAGCTCTCTGAATGGACCAGGGTCTTGGATCCGTCGGACGCATCCACGGCATACAGGTCAAGGCAATTCTGAATGCGGGGCTCGTGCTGAACATAGAGTTTACGGGAATCCGCCGACCAGAACGGCGTACCGAAATACTGGTCGTCCGTCTCATCGAAATCGGCCCAGACCGTGCGGAAGGAAAGCGTACCGACACGACGGTCCGTAGCAGCAGAGCCTTGATCAGGAGCACTGAAGTCAATAATGCCGACGCGCACGGCAGGATTTTCATCTCCTGCCTTGGGATAGCGCGTCAAGGACAGGGAGCCATGCTTACCCTCCGCCGAGAAAATGGGGAAGAGCGGCACGCGGGTGTTGTCAAAGCGGCAAAAGGCCAGTTTGCGGGAGTCGGGAGACCACCAGAAAGCCCGGTAGTTGGAAGGACGCCCGAATATCTCCTCATAGTACACCCAGGAAGCATATCCGTTGAGTATCAGATCCGAGCCATCGTCAGTCAGGGCCGTTTCTTCTCCGTTCACGGCATCCATGACATAGAGATTCCCGCCCCTGGTATAGGCAAAGCGAGAAGAATCGGGAGCCCAGGTCAAATTACAGGCTTCGGACGGCTCGAATGGGAAGCTCTCATATTTACCGGGGGCCTTCACTCCATCGCGACGCTCAAATGAGGGCACACGTATGGAAAAGGCAGCCGAGTCCGTGAAGGATCCATCGTAGCTGAATGCAGCCTCATTTGAACTGATCCACTTACAGAAAGAGGGTACGGGATTGAATTCTTCCGCTCCGGCCGCTGTACAGACGGACAGCAGCCACAGGGCACACGGTATTATTGTCTTAAATTTCATACGTTTACACGAAAAAACGGTCAGGGAAATTGACCAGATATACTTTTTCCACCGCGCGGGTAAGGGCGGTGTACATCCATTTCAGGTCGTCGCGCGTCTGCACCTCCTGCCAGAAGGGGCAGTCGATGAAAACGCATTTCCATTGGCCTCCCTGCGATTTGTGACAGGTAACGGCCTGCGCATATTTGAGTTGGAGGGCATTGAAATACGGGTCCTCCCGCACCGCGGCATAACGCTTGCGCTTGCTTTTAATGTCCGCGTAATCCTCTGACACACCGGCGAAAAGGGCATTCTGCTGCTCGTAGCTCAGGGACGCGGACTCGGATTCAAGCGTATCCAGCAGCACCTTCACATTCAGTTCGATGTCGTCGTAGTCCGGGAAAAGCAGCCGCGCCTGGGCGAAATGCAGGCCGAAGCGCTCCTCATACCCGGATATCCGCTGCAGCACCGCAATGTCACCATTGGCAATATAATCCAGTTTTTCTGCGGCTTGCTCATTGTCCGCAAAACTGTAGCAGTTCTTCACGATCATCAGCTTATCCCCGCGGACAAGTTGTTCTTCACGGTACAGGACGGTCGAGCGGATGCCCAGATTGTAACGGATCGCCCGCTTGTTTGAGCGGCACAGGACGACTGTCTCGTCCTCACCCCAGCGTCCATATACATCCTGCAGGGTTTCGATAAGCTCCCCACCGCTGATGCGCTGTATGTCATCGAAGCCCTTTAGCTTGAAGGCTGGTTTAAACTCCTCCCGAGCCGTGTCGGCGATAAGGTGGCGAAGCTGCGTGGCATTGGTCAATATGCCCGAGTCCGAAGCCTGACGCACGACATCAGTCAGCTCGGTGTAAAACACCCCGCCGAAAGCGTCCATAGCAGCTTTTGAAAGAGCCGGGCTTTCGATAAGACCGACCGGGGGCAATTGAGCCGAGTCCCCTACCAGGATGAGCCGGCAATCTGTCCCATTGCGCACGAAACTGACGAGGTCGCTCAGGAGATCGCCGGTCCCGAAGGCAGCGCTCCCCTGTTTCGCCCCGTCATCCGTTCCGATAAGTGATACCTCATCGACAATGAAGAGCATGTCGTGAGCCTTGTTGGGCAGGAGGCTGAATTGTCCAAGCCCATCTTCGCCCATGGATTTCTGGCGATAGATACACTTGTGCACAGTGCGGGCCGCCATGTGCGCGTAGGACGAAAAGACCTTGGCCGAACGGCCGGTCGGGGCCATCAGGGTGCAGTGCACCTTCATCTTCGTCAGGACTGAAACTATCGCGGCGAGTGCCGTAGTCTTGCCGGTTCCGGCATAGCCGTTGACCACCAGAATATCACCGTCATCCGAGCACAGGAAACGGGCGCAATCGGCGAGCATACGCGCCTGCGAGGGCGTCGCCTCGTAGCCGAGCGCTTCGCTGAATTTTTGCAGAAGGTAGGCTTCCGTATTCATATTACTTGCGGCGACGGGTAAACATCATCGCCACAACGGCCAGCACGGGATAGATCTCCACGCGGCCGAGGAACATGTCCAGACAGAACAGGTATTTGGCAGCCTCGGGGATGCAATTATAATTGCCATAGGTACCCAGACGCCCGGTTGCGGGGCCGAGGTTACCCATTGACGCTACGGATCCGGAAAATGCCTCTGTCGAATCCATGCCGATAACCAGGGACAGGCCTATGGAGATAATCAGCAGCATCGAGTAGACGCTGATGTACAAAATGTGCGGGTAAATATCCTCATCCTTCAGGTAATGCTTTCCGAGACGGACTTCGCTGACGGCCGAAGGGTGCAGGACACGGTTCAGCTGACGTCCGATAGCCTTTATGGAAATCAGGACGCGATCGGCCTTGACACCTCCGGAAGTCGACCCGGCACAGCCGCACATAATTCCCATCAGTAGGACAATCAGAGTCGGGAAGGCAGGCCAGGCGGCATTGTCAAAAATAGCGAAACCAGTGGTCGTGGTTATACACATCACGTGGAAGGCACTGTACCAAAGGGCCTTGCCTGCAGGAGCGACGCCGGTGGAACGGAGTGAAACCGCCACAACCAGAATCGCCGCCACGAGCGCGCCGAGGTAGAACTTCAGAACCGGATTGTTCAGAGGCCGCAGGCTGCGACGGGCGATAACCATGAACAGCAGTCCGAAGTGAATGGAACTGAGGAGCATGAAAAGCATTGTAAGTCCTTCAATCAGGCGGGAATTAAAGGCGCCGATCGAAAGATTACGTGTACTGAAGCCTCCAGTGGCACAGACGCTGAACGCGTGGCAGATGGCATCGAAGGGTGACATCCCGGCCAGCATATAGCTCACGAATGCCAGCAGCATTATACCTATATAGATGTATGCGAAGATGGAGACAGTCTTGTTAGCGCGGGAGTTATAGCCTTCCTTGGATAGCGAGGAGAGCTCCATCGTCGTCAATCGCAGGCGCATCGGACTGGAGGCCGGAATGACCAGCAGGAGGAACACGACAACTCCCAAACCTCCGATAAAATGAGTGGCCGACCGCCAGAATAACAGGCTTTTCGGCAATGCCTCGATGTCTTCCAGAATTGTGGCGCCGGATGTCGTGAAACCGGAGACGCTCTCGAAGAACGCATTCTCCAAAGTGAACGGGCCGCCCCACAGCGCATACGGTAGCATGCCGAAGATGAAGGACAATATCCACGACAGCACGATAATCAGGTAGCCTTCCCTAAGGGATATGGCCGGAGTCTTCCTGACAAAAATGAACGGGAATATGCCGACGATAAAGGTAATAAGGAAACTGATGCTCAGGGGGGCGAGTGCACTGTCGCCGCCGTCCAGCAGGGACACCAGCATGGACAGAAACATGAACAGGGCACTGACCAGGAGTGCATACCCAATGTTCCGGCTAATTACCTTCAGATTCATTTTCCAATGTTTAGCGTTTCAGGTTCAGCCGTTTACGAAGCTGCTGATTGTCGTTTGCCAGTTCGGTGATATCCCGGTTCAGCTCTGAGAGCTGGTCGTCGCCATCGAAGGTGTATGCATATTTCTTTCCGATAGTCATGTAGTTGGAAAGATTCGACAGCATCTTATATATCGGAGACACATAGTACGCAAGCAGGAAGAAGAGGAACATCAGCAGAAGTAGCAGTCCGACTGAAACCGCCACTATACCCGGGATAATGCTCCTGTAGAAGCCGCTGTCGAAGTTGGCGGAATTCATCTCCAGGTCATCGTATATCACTTCGGTCATTTTGTCGATATCTCTCTTCAAGCGTCCGAAGCGAGGCTGGAGACGTTCGAAGTACCAGATCCTGGAGTCGGTGAAATCGTCGATGAGCACATCGGGGAGTTCAAGTGAGGTGAGCATGTATGCCGAGTAGGAATAGAGCACGGAATCAGCCAGTGGAGTCTGGTATTTCCCGGAAAGAGTCTGGCGAAGGCTGTCGCAGTGGGCAATGAAGGCATCCCGGTCGAAATCCGGAAGCTCATTACGGTTCTCATCACCGATAACAGCCAGTATGCCCAGATTGTAGCCGCTGCTGAGTTCGGATAGCCTCTGTGCAGTATTGATGCTCTTTATATTTTGGGCGATCAGGCTGGAGACGTAGTTACTCATGCGCCCGTATTCCATCACCGAAATGGTGCTGGAGAGTATCAGCGTGACCGCTATGGCACTCAGGCTCAGTATGAGTTTGGCCTTGAGCGAAAGATGAAACTTTTTCCTCTTCATACAAACTGCAAATATATAAAATATTTGAGAGAGGAAAGCGAATGCTTGAAATTTGCAATTTTT
This sequence comes from Bacteroidales bacterium, assembly GCA_017450585.1. Taxonomy (GTDB): domain Bacteria; phylum Bacteroidota; class Bacteroidia; order Bacteroidales; family UBA932; genus Cryptobacteroides. The sequence continues at coordinate 5,399 of JAFSTI010000110.1, read as the reverse complement.
TATGAAATCTTTTAATTAATTTTTGGAATATTAAAACAATAATTTCTATATTAGCAGCCGGAAACGGTTAAATAGTAGTATGAAACAAAGCCTTATTAACGCTCCCGAGCAGAAAAACGCTGCCATCAAGCACCAGATTCTTTATCTGTGTATGCTTAACGGAGCCTATTCCATCGCAGAACTAACCAGCGAGATTGATGCCAGTATACCGACCATCACCAAGTTCGTAGGAGAACTGATAGACGAGGGTAAACTGGTGGATCTCGGAAAAAAAGGCTCGGCCCGCGGACGTCGCACCAGCACCTACGGGCTCAACCCGGAGGCGGGCTATTTCGTAGGGGTTGATGTCGCCAGGCAGCATTTCCACATCTGCGTAACGGATTTTGCCGGCGATGTAGTAGCGTTTATCAAAGATATCGCTTTCGTCCTGGAGCCTACTCCGGATTCATTTAAGAGTATGTGTTCCCTGACGAAGGAAATGGTCGCAGCCCAGGGTGTTTCATGGGACAGGGTGCTTTCTGTGGGCGTAAGCCTGTCCGGAAGGGTTAATCCCGAGGAGGGATTCAGCCTGAGCTACTTTGTCAGCGACGACCTGCCCGTAAAGGACATTTTCGCCAAAGCCCTTGGTGTTCCGGTTATCGTTGAGAATGACTCCCGTGCGATGACCTATGGTGAGTATCTGGATATCGCCCGCACATCAGACGAAAAAAATATGCTATTCATCAATGTGAGCTGGGGCCTGGGGATGGGTATGGTCCTGGATGGAAAGTTATATTACGGAAAGTCCGGATTCTCCGGCGAAATCGGCCACTTCCCCTTCCTGGAGAACGGAATCATCTGCCGCTGCGGCAAGGAGGGTTGCCTGGAGACCGGGGCATCCGGCTCCGCCCTGCATACGATGATCACCGCAGAACTTGCCAAGGGACGTCGCTCCTCCCTGTCTAAGAAGTATGACTCCGGAGAAGAGATTACCCTGGAAGACATCCTGCTAGCCGTAAAAGAAGAGGACGTGCTGGCAATCGAGGGGATAGAGAATGTGGGTGATACGCTAGGCCGTGCCATCGCGGGCCTGATTAACGTCTTCAACCCGGGACTCGTCGTCATCGGTGGCCGTCTTATCGAAGGCAAAGACTATCTCCTGCTGCACATCCGCTCGGCCGTAAACAAACACTCCCTGAAGCGCGTCAGCAGCGACACCGAGATCCGCTTCAGCAAGCTCGCCCGACGCGCCGCCGCCATCGGCGACTGCGCCCTCGCCCGCGCCAAATATCTCGGGCTCTAGCCTTCCGGCGACTCGAATAAAGAAAACCCCGGGGCGGAAGCCTCGGGGTTTTCTGTGTAGAGTAGGATTTACTTCGCAGGAGTGTACTCCTCAAAGAGATACTTGTGGATGACCTTACCCATTTCGTCGGTGGGGGCCTTCTTTCCCTTTACGATTGTGTACTCTTTGCCAGCCACATAGCCGTCTGAAGCTTCGGTAGGAGTCTCAACAGAGCACTCGATCGGGCAAATCTCGGTGCCGTCCATCTTAAATTTGGTGGCGACATTCTTGGATGCCTTTCCGAGAAGGCCGGACTCGATGATGAAGCGATACCACTTCGGATAAAGGACATTGAATTCATCCTGATAGAAGTGCTGGATGCCGTACTTGTTCTCGACAGTTCCATACTCAAATTCCATCGTAGTCTCACCCTCAACGACCTTTGTGATATTGCCATTGGTAACGGTAATGGTGCTCACGACCGCGCCATCCTTCTTTGACTGTGTCAGATAACCATCCTTGTCATAGGTGAAGGTGTAGACAGAGCCATCCTTCCAGTTCAAGGTAGCGATCATGCCATTGTCACCAAGCACGAAATTGAATTCGTCACGACCAGTGATGGTAGCAGTTTTGCCATTCCAGGCAAAATTCCACACACGGTCACCATTGTCGCGATCCACCTTGATAATCTGGCCATTCTCATTGTAGACGAAATCCCACCAATCCCAAGCGTCACGAAGCTGGGAAATACGGTAAGCTACGCCAGTTTCATCATCGATCTTGTCGGGACCCTTGTTGTCACCACAAGCGATAGCAGTTGCCATAAGGGCAATAGCAGAAATGAAATAAAGTACTTTTTTCATAATGTTTGTTAATTAATGGGTTAATAAATAATTGGGTTAATAATATGATGTTTAGTCATGAAACTTGTAATTGATAATGGACATCCAGTCCGGGAATCTCCATAGCACTTCCCCGCTGCCTTCTTCGTAGGCATAATGGAAATGCGAAAGGCCGGCATTCTTAAAAGCGACATGCAGGGCAGCAGCTTCAGCATATGAAGAACATGCCGCGCCACTTGCAAGTATGAGTTTCGGGTAACGTCTCTGTTCCTTTATCTCGGAAGCAAATTCCTCTGGATCCATCGTTCCCGACGGCTCGACGAACACGACATTTGTAAATAGATTCTCAGCGCACATCATGGCCTGCACGCTATGTGCCGCAGAGCCAAAGCAGATTGCTGAGCGCATCCGCTGCGAAGGCCGGAGCACAGGGCAAGCAGCCTCCACATCCGCAGGCTCGATGGCGGCATCCGTAAAACAAAACGCAACGGCCGTAGCAGCGCCGCATGAATACATGGCGGTGTAATACTCCATTATATCCTTTTCCTGAGCCTTATCAGCCCCGTAAACATAAACTGCCGGGAAACTGCGTCTGCTCAGATAATCGAGGGCCGGTATGTAAACCCGTGCGCCGCCAAGCTCTGTCGGTGATACAGGGCAATGCTTACGCGCAGGCTCAGTCATTGCATTTGCCTTATACTCACGTCCCGTAAACGCACAACCCGCAAAACGCAGGGCATCGGGAAGCGCCTGCCTCCAGAAAGCGAAATCATGCCCGCCGTCACGCACCCGCCAAACGTGCGGAATTCCGCGCAAGGACAGAGCCGCATGCAGACACTCATTACTTTCCGCCAGCGATCCGCCCTCTCGGTTCCCGGTGTCAATGAAAATCTTAAATCCATCCAGCGCAGCGTTCTGAGCCAGATGTATAGGGCAATATGACTTATAATAATCCGTAATCCTATCCTCTCCCGTAAGGCCGACTCCGCCGAAAATACGGCCCCACTGATCTTCCCAAGCCTTCTGCGGCTCCTCGGAAGCATACTGGGCGTCGGTGCGGACCGACGGGCTGAGTGCAGCGACACCCAGGAACTTGTCGGTGTGACGCATAGCTACAGTCATGGCACCGAACCCGCCCATGGAAAAACCAAGCGTAAAACGCTGTCCGTTTCCGTGCCAGTCTGACTCCACCTTCGGGATGAGTTCTTCCATCAGCATAGTCTCATAGCGGAACGATCCGTCGTAAGTATCCGCGCAATACGAGAGGAAAACATCCGGCATCACCACGATCATAGGCGGGACCTCGCCCCTCCTGTTCAGGGAATCCAGTTTATGCGTAATGTCGCAATACTCAATCCCCGTCGTGGCATCTCCGCCGATACAGTGGAAAAGATACAGCACCGGCCACTCCTTCCCGTCATCCGCCCTCCACCCGGCAGGCAGCACCACCGAATACGGCACATCCCTGCCCAGCACCTCACTGTGCAGTGTCAGCGACTCATACTCACGGCACACCCCCTTCCCGTTATTCATACAGGAAGAAAGCAGTGAACAAGAAAGCAAGATGTATATCAAAAATTTGTTCATTTCACGTATCCGGGGTTCTGTACAAGATTCTTATTTGAATTAATGGCTTCAACGGGAATCGGGAAAAGCAGCCTGAACTCTTCATCCTGCGCTTCGTGCGCCCAGTACTTACCGAGATATTTCCCGTAGCGAATCATATCCTCATGTCGTATTCCTTCCCATGCCAGTTCGCGGCCACGCTCATTATAAAGCTCATCCAGAGTAAGTTCCTCAGCGGTGTAAGGAGCCAGGCCCGCACGGGTGCGGATCTTCTTAAAATCATCAAGCACGACCGCTTCATCCTTCCTGTTCAGGCGAAGCAGGCATTCCACATACATGAGTACCACATCGGCATAACGGAACAGAGCGAAATCATTGTCCTGGCTGATGGTGTATTCAGACAGGGACCCGTCCGTCTGGAAATGCCATTTCCAGCAGCGCGCGCCCTGGAACTTGGACGGACCTCCATTACTGAAGAAGTACTGGGACTCATCAAATACGGCCTCATAGGCAAAACCCAGCGGCTTGCCGTTGATATCAAACTGATCACCATAAAGCCATGTGGCATCCTTGCGTTTGTCACCGTCCTGATAAAGCTGGAAAAAGTCCGGCTGGCAGATGAAACCCGACCAGGGATCATAAGGGATATTGAACGTAGCCTTCGATTCGGCTTCGAGAGTCAGGACATGAAGATAGAAGGAAGTATCCTCTCCGGAGGTATATACCCGGTCATAAATGATGGAGAAGATATTTTCTTTCGATTTGTCATTATCGATATCGAAATTAGTGTCGTACTTATCCTCAATAATGTAATTTCCGGAACTGATGACATGGTTACAGGCATCGGCGGCTTTCTCCCATTCCGGAGTACCGAACCATACACCGGCATTGATATAAAGTTTCGCAAGGAGCGTCCATGCGGCAGCCTGGGTAAAGCGACCGTAATTGGCAGCGGATGGAGCACTATCCAGATTATCAATATTGGCCTTGATTTCTTCTATAAGGAAGTTATATACGAAGGCTCTGTCCTTTTGCTCCGGATAGCCTTTCATCGTATAGTCGATACAGAAAGGAATGTTGCCCCAGTTGCTCATCCCGCAGTAATATAGATAGGCGCGAAGCAGTTTGATCTCACTTATAACCTTATTCTTCCCTTCAAATTCGATTTCAGAAGACTCCGTCTCATAGATAACCTCATTGCAGGCTGAGATACTGTTGAAGACCCACTCCCAGCCCAGACGCACGAGCTTATTGGTCGGAGGGATTTCATTAATCTGAATCTGCTCATAACGGCCGTTGCTATACCATTTTATGGCACACTCGTCGGAAGCCTGAAGCAATAAGGTCCAAAGGCTCTGTTCCCCACAGTAGCCCTGCAGTTTCATGTACGCTCTGGCGGCATTGGATATCACTTCTGTCTCGTTCGTAAAGAACTTATCCATGGGAATATCCGAATAGACATGCTCATCCAGATTGAAGCAGGCTGAGCAGAGAAGTGCCGCGGCTATAATACGTATATGTTTGAAAACGGCCATATCCTAGAACACCATGTTTAAACCGAAAGTAAACCTGCGTGTGACCGGATAATAACCGGTATCGCCGAAGCCGGGGGCTACGCCCAGCAGAGAGACCTCGGGATCGACTCCCGAGTAAGTAGTAAGGCAGAGAAGGTTCTGGGCGGTAAGGCTCATATGCACCTTTTTTAACAGGCTGCCCTTCATGGGGATGCT
>JAFSTI010000109.1 GCA_017450585.1 Bacteroidales bacterium | reverse complement strand
CGGCTTCATTCCTTCGCGGTCGGACTCAAGGGCTCTCCGGATATGGAGAAGGCCCGGGTCGTGGCGGAACATATAGGAACTGTGCATCATGAGGTGTGTTATACAGTCCAGGAGGGCCTTGATACGATCCGGGATGTCATATATCACACGGAGACATATGATGTGACCACTGTCAGGGCGAGTACCCCGATGTATCTGCTTGCACGTGCCATCAGGAGTATGGGTATCAAGATGGTTTTGAGCGGAGAAGGCTCGGACGAAGTCTTCGGAGGCTATCTATACTTCCATAAAGCTCCGGATGCCCGTGCATTCCATGAAGAGACGGTGCGGAAGATCGGTAAGCTGCATTTATATGACTGCTTGAGGGCGAACAAGTCCCTGATGGCATGGGGAGTAGAAGGCCGGGTCCCGTTCTTGGACAAGGAGTTCCTGGATGTGGCCATGCGCCTGTCTCCCGCGGCCAAGATGTGCCCTGGCGCTGTCATAGAGAAGAAACTGCTTAGGGAGGCGTTCTCAGATATGCTTCCTGAGAGTATAGCCTGGAGACAGAAAGAACAGTTCAGCGACGGGGTCGGCTATGGCTGGATCGATTCGCTGAAGCAGATGACATCCGAGTTGGTCAGTGACAGCCAGATGCAGCACGCCGCAGAGCGCTTCCCGATACATCCTCCTATGAACAAAGAAGAATACTATTACAGATCCATTTTCAGTGAGCTCTTCCCCAGCAACAGTGCGGCTCTCACCGTGCCCAGCGTGCCGAGTGTGGCCTGCAGTTCGGCTGAAGCGCTCAAGTGGGATCCTTCTTTCGAGAATGTTAATGATCCCAGCGGCCGCGCCGTAGGGGATATCCATAAATGTGGAATAGTTATTAACCATAAATAGTAGTGTATTATGAGTAAACACAGATTTGATGTCGTCAAAGACGCTTTCGAGAAGAAAGCCGTGACGGTAATTGCTCCCTCAGACAGAGTTTCTGACTACTTCGGTGAACTGGTGTTCAACCGTGACAAGATGCATAAGTATCTTGATGCTAAGACATTCGCGGCCCTCGACGCTTGTATTGCAAATGGCGCATCTCTCGATATGGAGACGGCCGACAAGGTGGCTGAGGGCATGAAAGCATGGGCAATGGAGCATGGTGTGACTCATATTACACACTGGTTCCAGCCGCTTACAGACGGAACTGCCGAGAAGCACGACTCGTTCATGGATTATGACGGGAAAGGTGGTATGATTGAATGCTTCGACGGTAAATCTCTGGTCCAGCAGGAGCCTGACGCGTCATCTTTCCCAAGCGGAGGTATACGCGCTACTTTTGAAGCCCGTGGCTACACGGCGTGGGATCCCACATCCCCCGTGTTCATACAAGGTGATACCCTGTGCATCCCCACGGTCTTCATTTCATATACGGGTGAGGCCCTGGACTACAAAACGCCTCTCAAGAAGGCGCTTAAGGCCGTTAACGATGCTGCGGTGCCTATCTGCCAGCTGTTCGACCCATCCGTAAAGCGGGTATTCGCGTACCTGGGCTGGGAGCAGGAGTACTTCCTCGTGGATGAGGACCTGTATGCGGCCCGTCCCGACCTGATGCTCACCGGCAGAACTCTGATGGGGCACGCTGCCTCGAAAAACCAGCAGCTCGAGGATCACTATTTCGGCGCCATTCCCTCACGTGTGGCCGCTTTCATGAGGGATATCGAGATCGAAGCCTACAAGCTGGGCATTCCCCTGAAGACCAGGCATAATGAAGTGGCTCCGAACCAGTTTGAGCTCGCTCCCATCTATGGAGAGTGCAACCTGTCCAACGACCAGAACCAGATGATGATGAACATCATGAACAGCGTTGCCCGCAAGCACGGATTCGTGGTGCTCTTCCATGAAAAGCCCTTCGAAGGTATCAACGGCTCCGGCAAGCACAATAACTGGTCTCTCGGCACTGATACCGGGACTCCCCTGCTCGCTCCGGGAAAGGACGCCAAATCCAATCTTCAGTTCGTCACCTTCTTTGTGAATGTGCTCGCTGCAGTCCAGAAACACAACGCCCTCCTGAAAGCCAGCATCGCTTCGGCGACCAACGCCCACAGACTCGGTGCCAATGAGGCCCCGCCTGCAATTATCTCTGCCTTCCTGGGCAGGACGATGACAGGCGTTCTCCGCACCCTGCTGGAAGTGCCGTCCGACACCCCCATCGAAATCGCCGGAAAGAAAGGCAAATCAGTCGGGCTGGTGGAGATTCCGGAGATTTTTGTGGACAATACCGACCGCAACCGCACCTCGCCCTTCGCGTTCACCGGTAACCGCTTCGAGTTCAGGGCCGTCGGTTCCAGCGCGAACTGCGCCGCCGCGATGACCACACTCAATGCCGCCGTCGCCGAACAGCTGCTGGACTTCAAAGCCAGTCTGGATAAAGAATTGTCCGCGGGAAAGGCACTGAATGTCGCCGTCATGGATACACTCAAGCCTATCATCAAGTCCATCATAGACACCGTCTGCTTCGATGGGAACGGATACACCGATGAATGGAAGGCCGAGGCTGAAAAACGCGGGCTGGACACCGGTGTCAGCGTTCCTGAAATGTTCAAGGCCTTCACTGCTAAACCGTCCGTAGACATGTTTACCAGGCTGGGTGTATACAGTGCCAAGGAACTTGAAGCCCGTAACGAAGTCCGCTGGGAAACTTATAGCAAAAAAGTGCAGATTGAGGCCCGGGTCACCGGCCGTATGGCGGCTAACCATGTTGTACCAGCCGCTATCGGATACCAGAACCTGCTGCTGAAGAACATCCGTCTGATGAAGGAAGATTTCCCCGAGGATTATAAGGAAATGGCGGCCGTCCAAATAGACCTGGCTAAGGATATTTCTTCGCTGGTGTCCGACATCCGCTCCAAGGTGTCGGCTATGGTCTCCGCCAGGAAGAAGGCCAACGCCATTGAAGATGAGTATGCCAAGGCCGTGGCCTATCACGAGATAGCCGAGTCGCTTTTCGCCATCCGCAAGTCCATAGACCATCTTGAGGAAATATGCGATAATGACACCTGGCCGCTGCCTAAGTACAGGGAGATTCTGTTTATCAACTAGCGATAAAATGAGAAAAGGTTTATATGACAGCAAATTCGAGCATGATGCCTGTGGCATCGGCATGCTCGTAAACCTGAACTGTGACAAGACTCACAACCTCGTCGAAGAGGCCCTCACGGTGCTTGCGAATATGAAGCACCGTGGGGCCGAAGGCGCGGACAACAAAAGTGGGGATGGTGCAGGCATCATGGTTCAGATCCCCCACGAGTTCATCCTGCTGCAGGGGATACCCCTGCCGGAGAGGGGACGCTACGGAACCGGACTGGTATTCCTCCCGAAGACCGAAGCCGCCGGGGAATATCTGAATATCATCGGGGAGGAAACGGCTCGATCCGGATTCTCCCTCTCACATGTCAGGGAGGTGCCCGTAGATTCTTCCGCGCTCGGCGATACGGCCAGGGAAACGGAGCCCCGCATCGTCCAGATATTCGTAACCGGAGTTCACGACAGCGCTCGTTTTGAGACTGACCTTTACCTGCTGCGCAAACACATAGAAAAACGAATAAGCGATAAGGACTTTTACGTGGTCTCCCTGTCCAGCCGGATGATGGTGTACAAGGGCATGCTGACTTCGACTCAGCTTAAGTCCTATTATCCCGACCTGAGCAGTCCGTTCTTTACCAGCGCGCTGGCGATGGTGCACTCGCGCTTCAGCACTAACACCTTCCCGGCATGGGCCCTTTCCCAGCCGTTCAGGATGGTGGCCCATAACGGAGAGATAAATACCATACGTGGCAACCGCTCCTGGATGACCGCCCGTGAAAGCGTGCTTAACTCGGAGCAGCTCGGGGATGTACGCGAGATAAGCCCCATCCTTCAGCCGGGCATGAGCGACAGTGCATCCTTCGACAACGCCCTGGAATTCTTCGTCCGCTCAGGTATGAGCCTGCCTCATGCCATGGCGATGATGATCCCCGAGTCGTTTAACGAGAAGAACCCGATCAGCGAGAGCCTTAAGGCATTCTATGAATACCATTCGATTCTGATGGAACCCTGGGACGGGCCAGCTGCCATATTGTTCACCGACGGCCGTTATGCCGGAGGAATGCTGGACCGTAATGGTCTACGTCCGGCACGATACCTGGTCACCTGTGACGGCACGCTCGTGATTGCATCCGAGACCGGTGTTTACATCACACCTCCGGAGAATATACGTTCTAAGGGCTGCCTGGAACCGGGAAAGATGATCCTTGTAGACACGGAAACCGGGGCTGTCGAGGCGGACGCCGAGGTTAAAAAGAAACTGTCCGAGGCCTGTGACTACCGCTCATGGCTGTCTGAAGGACGGGTAGAACTCGGCAAACTTCGCAGCGGCCGAAAGGGAGAATATGATATCGATGATTTCGAGCGCAAGCTAAGGGCGTTTGACTATACGCGCGAGGATATAGAACGCATTATCCTGCCCATGTGCGAAAAAGCTCAAGAACCCATTACTTCCATGGGCAATGACACCCAGCTCGCAGTCTTGTCCGACCGTCCGCAGCTGCTGTTCAACTATTTCAGGCAGCAGTTTGCCCAGGTGACAAACCCTCCCATCGACCCTATACGAGAGGAACTTGTGATGTCCCTGGTGGAATATGTGGGTGCGGTGGGGATGAATATCCTTTCGGCCGACAAATCGCATTGCAAGATGGTGAGGCTGCCGCAGCCGGTATTGACCAATACGGAGCTGGAGACGCTTTGCAATATTCGATACAAGGGATTCAACACCGAAAAACTCCCCATCTTGTATAATCCGGCGGAAGGCGCCGAAGGGATGCGCAGAGCGATTAAGGAGCTCTGTCTGGAAGCCGCCAGATCCGTCGACAAGGGGATCAATTACATCATCCTGAGTGACCGCGGAATCGACAGTACGCATGCTGCCATTCCGTCCCTGCTGGCGGTAAGTGCCATCCATCACTACCTGATCGAGGTGAAGAAAAGGGTGCAGACCGCACTGATCGTGGAGAGCGGCGAGATACGTGAAGTCATGCACGCCGCGCTTCTGCTGGGTTACGGTGCCAGCGCCATCAACCCTTACATGGCGTTTACGCTCATCAACGAGCAGGTTCGTAAGGGCGTGCTGCAGATGGACGACTTTACGGCCAGGCACAACTATATCAAGGCTCTGGACAAAGGCCTGCTGAAGATATTGAGCAAGATGGGCATTAGCACCATCCGCTCCTACCGCGGGGCTCGCCTGTTCGAACCTATCGGCATAGGAAGCGCCTTGCTTTCAGAATATTTCGGCAGCGATTCCTCTACCGTGGAGGGCATAGGGCTTGACACCATCGCCGCCGATGCAGCCCGAATGCACGCACAGGGCTTCGGTGCAGAGGTAAAAGACCTGCTGCCCATGGTCGGGCAATATTCTTTCCGCAAAGATGGCATCCTGCATGCCTGGACACCGGAAGCGATTGCCACCCTGCAGATCGCTACCCGCACGGGAGACTATGCCCGGTTCAAGGAGTTCACGGGCATCATTGACAGGCGGAAGGATCCCTTGTTCCTGAGGGATTTTTTCACTTTCAAGCAGAACCCTATACCCCTGGATGAAGTCGAGCCGGCGGAGAATATCGCCCGCCGTTTCGTCGGTGCGGCCATGTCGTTCGGCGCCCTCAGCGAAGAGACTCACGAGGCTATTGCCCTGGCCCTGAACCGCATCGGCTCCAGGAGCAATACCGGAGAAGGCGGAGAAGACAGAAGCCGGTTCAAGACCGAGCGTGACGGCGTGCCTCTGAACAGCGCCATCAAACAGGTGGCTTCGGGACGTTTCGGCGTCACGGCCGAATACCTGGTGAATGCCTCCGAGATACAGATCAAGGTGGCGCAGGGTGCCAAGCCGGGAGAGGGCGGACAGCTGCCCGGATTCAAGGTGAACGGCATAATTGCCAAGACACGCCACTCCATTCCGGGTATTACGCTCATCTCGCCGCCGCCTCATCACGATATTTATTCCATCGAAGACCTGTCCCAGCTCATCTATGACCTTAAACATGTCAATCCTCACGCTCGCATAAGCGTCAAGCTGGTCGCCGAGAGCGGGGTGGGCACCGTGGCGGCCGGCGTGGCGAAGGCAAAGGCCGATATAGTGGTAATCTCAGGCGCAGAAGGCGGCACAGGCGCATCCCCGGTTTCTTCGGTTCGCTATGCAGGCGTGAGTCCGGAAATCGGCCTCTCCGAGACGCACCAGACACTGAGGCGAAACTCTTTGCGCCCCTATATCAAGGTTCAGGTCGACGGACAGCTGAAAACGGGAAAGGATATAGTATCGATGGCCCTTCTGGGTGCCGATGAATTCGCGTTCGGTACGGCCCAGCTGATAGTGCTCGGGTGCGTGCTCATGCGCAAATGCCATTCGAACAATTGCCCCATGGGCATAGCCACGCAGGATCCCGCTCTGAAGGCGCGTTTCATCGGCCGGAGTGATTATCTGGTCAATTACTACATGTTCCTCGCGCGTGAGGTCCGGGAATACCTGTCCGAGATGGGATTCCGCCGCTTCGATGATATTATTGGCCGCAGCGACCTGATTGAAATCGATGAGAGCCGCAGAACCCCCAAGACGGCAAGCCTGGACTTCAGTAGCTTACTGTATCAGGTGTCGGCGGACGAATTGCGCCCCCTCCATCGTAGCGAGGAGGAAGACACACAGACATTGGACGAAAAGATTGCCGCGGAATGCCGTGGCGTGTCGGAAGGAGATGCGCTGGAACGGTCCTATCCTATTGTCAATACCGACCGCTCCGTCGGCGCCATGCTTTCCGGGGAACTGGCTTCCCGCTATGGTGAAGACGGACTGCCCGATCACACGGTCCGCGTTCATTTCAACGGTTCGGCCGGACAGAGTTTCGGCGCATTCCTGATGAAGGGGGTCAGTTTCGAGCTCGAGGGTGATGCCAATGACTATGTCGGGAAGGGACTATCAGGTGGAGAGATCGTGATATATCCTCCCTCTCTCTCGATTTTTGATCCTTCCGCCAATACCATCGCCGGCAATACTATCCTGTATGGAGCTACTTCCGGACGTCTTTTCGTAAACGGCCGCGTGGGACAGCGTTTCGCCGTGAGAAACTCCGGCGCCGTGGCCGTGGTTGAGGGTACTGGTGACCATTGCTGCGAATACATGACCGGGGGACGGGTGGTGGTGCTCGGAAAGACGGGCCGTAACTTCGCGGCCGGTATGTCCGGAGGCCTCGCTTATGTATGGGATCCTGACCACGACTTCGACATGTGCTGTAATATGGATATGATCGAGATAGGACTCATCGAAGAGAAAGCCCGTCGTGACGAACTGCGGGAGCTTATACGTGAGCATTGCCGCAAGACCGGTTCTCCGCTGGCAGCAAGGTTGCTTGAAGACTGGGACAATACCGTGCATGATTTCATCCAGGTGACACCGGTCGAGTATAAGAAGGTACTTCATGAGGAAGCGATGCGAAAGATTCAGGAGAAAATTGATAAAGTTCAGGGAGATTATTGATATGGGAGATCCAAAAGCATTCTTGACCGTGCCCCGTCAGGAGGCGGGACACAGGCCTGTATACGAGAGGATATGTGATTTCAGCGAGGTCGAGCAGACGCTTAATGAAAGCGAGCGCCGTAAGCAGGCGTCCAGATGCATGGACTGCGGCGTGCCGTTCTGCCACTGGGCCTGTCCCTTGGGTAACCGTCCTCCGGAGTGGCAGGACGCCGTGTACCGGGGCGACTGGAAAAAAGCTTACGACATCCTGGCTCTGACCAACGAGTTTCCCGAATTTACAGGGCGCATTTGTCCTGCCCTGTGCGAGAAGAGCTGTATCTTGAACCACAGCATGGGGTCCCCCGTAACCGTGCGGGAGAACGAGTGCTCGATCATGGAAAAAGCCTTCGACGAGGGTTATATCGTTCCGGGGCAATATAAGCGTAACGGCCTGAAAGTCGCCGTTATCGGAGCCGGTCCGTCCGGTCTGTCCGCTGCAGCGGGGCTCAACCGCCGCGGGTATGAAGTTACCGTCTTCGACAAAATGGCGAAAGTCGGCGGCCTCGTGCGTTACGGAATCCCGAACTTCAAACTGGACAAGGTCGTAATCAACCGCAGGATCAGTTTCATGGAGGCGGAGGGGATAAAGTTCCGGTGCAATACTTTCGTGAAACCCGGAGAACTCCCGGAGGGCTTTGATGCGTATGTAATCGCTACTGGCACACCTGTCGCCAGGGACCTCCCTGTCCCTGGACGCGAGCTGGAAGGAATATACTTTGCCCTGCAGATGCTCACGCAGCAGAATGAAATCCTGGAAGGCGTGAGCATGCCCGATGAAAAGAGGGTAAGTGCAAAAGGCCGGAAGGTACTGGTGATAGGCGGAGGTGATACCGGGAGTGACTGTATCGGCACATGTCACCGTCAGGAGGCGGTCTCCGTCACGCAGATCGAAATCATGCCCCAGCCGCCCGAAGGCTTCAACCCCGCCACGCCCTGGCCATATTGGCCTCAGGTCCTGAGGACTTCTACCAGTCATGAAGAAGGCTGTGTACGTCGGTGGTGTCTGGCTACGAAACGTTTCATAGGAGACGAAGACGGCCGTGTCAAGGGCGCAGAGGTTGAGAGGGTGGAATGGCTGCCGAATCCGGATGGGGGACGTCCCGTCATGCGTTCGACCGGCGAAACTGAGATAATAGAGTGCGATATGGTGCTTTTGGCAATGGGATTCCTGCGTCCGGAACACCCGTCGTATGGGGATAACGTGTATCTTTGTGGAGATGCCGCCAGCGGCGCCAGCCTTGTGGTCAGGGCGATTGCGAGCGGTAAGGCAGTTGCCGCACAAGTGGATAATTTCTTAAAAAACAGACAGCAATGATTATCGAGTTTGTAAAAATGGAAGGTTTGGGAAATGACTATGTGTATGTGGATACTGACAGCTTCCCTGTTTCAAACCCTTCAGAGCTGTCATGCTGGGTCAGTGACAGGCATTTCGGTATCGGCTCCGACGGCCTGGTGCTGATCTCCAGGTCGCAGGACGCCGACTTCAGTATGCGCATTTTCAATGCTGACGGCTCCGAAGCCCAGATGTGCGGCAATGCATCACGTTGCATAGGAAAATATGTCTATGAGAGAGGTTTGACCGATAAGACTGTCATCACCCTGGACACTCTGTCCGGGGTGAAAACACTGCTGATTCATCCCGACGCCTCAGGATTGGTCCGGAGCGTAACTGTTTCGATGGGGAACTTCGGCGGAGGGGACTCCCTCGCGGTAAGACTCCCGGACGGCCGTGTGATAGAGGGGACTGTAATAGATATGGGCAACCCTCATTTTGTCATTCTCGCTGATGATTATCCCGGCATCAGCCCTGAAAAGGAAGGCCCGATGCTGGAGAAACATCCGATATTTCCTGAAGGTACTAATGTCGAGTTTGTGCGGCTTATTTCTCCCTCAAAGGTGAGGATGCGTGTATGGGAGAGAGGTAGCGGGGTAACCATGGCTTGCGGGACCGGAGCCTGTGCCACGGCGGCCGCCCTGTGCCTGAAAGGCCTGACCGGAAGTGAATGCGAAGTGGTTATGGACGGGGGTGCGCTTACAGTCCGCTGCGATCCTTCTTCCCGTGAGATATCTATGGAGGGACCTGCAAACTTCGTCTTCGAAGGGAGAATGGAGATATGAGTATCGTCAATTCCAACTTCGACCGCTTGAGTCAGGACT